>NZ_JBEOYE010000085.1:0-39169 GCF_040296945.1 Streptomyces sp. NPDC001941
GAACCGAACACCGACACCAGATTCGCCAACGCCCCATGCCCCACACCCACACCCTTCGGCCGACCAGTCGACCCAGACGTGTAGATCACATAGGCGAGCCCGTCACGCTCCGCCGGGCGCTGCGGGGCGCAGGCGGGCAGCCGGTCGAGGGCCGCGAGCGTGGCGTCGTCGTCGAGCCACAGGACGCGCTCGACGCCGAGGTCGCCGGCGACTCCGTCGGCGGCGTCGCGGGAGCTGACGACCACGCGGGCGCCGCTGTCGGAGAGGACGAACGCGAGCCTGTCCACCGGGTGTTCGGGGTCGAGCGGGACGTAGGCGCCGCCGGCCTTCCAGACGCCGAGGATCGCGGTGATCATGTCGATGCCGCGCGGCAGGCAGAGGCCCACGACGGACTCGGCGTGGACGCCGAGTCCGAGGAGGTAGTGGGCCAGCCGGTTGGCGCGTGCGTCGAGCTCCGCGTACGTCACCTCGACGCCCTCGAAGACGACGGCGACGGCGTCCGGGGTGCGGGCGGCGTGGCCCTCGAAGAGTCCGGGCACGAGCGGCGCTTCGGTGCCGGTCTCCGTGGCGTTCCACTCCTGCAGGAGGCGGTGGCGCTCCTCGGGGTCCAGGACGTCGACGGCGCTCAGCCGGGTGCCGGGGTCGCCGACGAGGAGGCCGAGGGCGCGGGTGAGCCGCCCGGCGAGGCGGGCGGCGGAGTCGGCGTCGAAGAGGTCGGCCGCGGCGACGACGGAGCCTCGCAGTCCGGCCGGGACGCCGTCGGGGCCGAAGGCCTCCTCGACGCCGACCTCCAGGTCGAACTTGGCGATGGTACGGGTGGCGAGGTCGCGCGAGACCTCGTCGGAGGCCACGTCGGCGAGCGACCCGGCCGTAGCGCCGGGGAGGCTGACCTCGGCCTGGGCGTTGTTCTCGACGGTCAGCATGACCTGGAAGAGCGGGTGGCGGGCCAGGGACCGCGTCGGCGCGAGCTCCTCCACCAGCTTCTCGAACGGCACGTCCTGGTGCGCGAACGCGGACAGGCCCGTCTCGCGGACCCGGACCAGCACCTCGCGGAACGTCGGGTCACCCGACAGGTCCGTACGCAGCACCAGCGTGTTCACGAAGAACCCGACCAGGTCGTTCAGGGCGACGTCGGTGCGGCCCGCGACGGCGGCGCCGATCGGGACGTCGGTGCCCGCGCCCAGGCGGGAGAGCGTCATGGCGAGGACGGCCTGGAACACCATGAAGGTGGTGACGCCCTCGGCGCGGGCCAGCTCCTGCAGCCGGGCGTGGACGTCGGCGGGCACGGAGAAGGGGGCGCTGTGCCCCCGGTGCGAGGCGACGCCCGGGCGCGTGTGGTCGAAGGGCAGCTCGAGCTCTTCGGGCGCTCCGGCCAACTGTTCACGCCAGTAAGCCACTTGACGGGCGCCGACGCTGTCGGGGTCGCCGTCGTCGCCGAGCAGTTCGCGCTGCCACAGCGCGTAGTCGGCGTACTGCACCTCCAGCGGCTCCCACCGCGGGGCGCTCCCGGCGCAGCGCGCCGCGTACGCCTCGGACAGGTCGCGCGCCAGCGGGCGCATCGAGTGGCCGTCGCCCGCGATGTGGTGGACGACGACGGCGAGGGCGTGCTCGTCCTCGCCGGCCGAGAACAGCCATGCCTTGATGGGGAGTTCGGCGGCCAGGTCGAACGCGTACCCGAAGACGCCGGTGACGGAAGCGGCCAGGTCGGCGGGGGTCGCGCCACCGGGCAGGTCGACAGTCTGCAGCTCCCAGTCCAGATCCTCAAGTGCGTGGATGCGCTGGTACGGCTCGCCGCCCTCGGCCGCGAACGTCGTGCGCAGCACCTCGTGGCGCTCCAGCACGTCCCGCAGGGCCGTGGCCAGCGCGTTCTTGTCGACCGGGCCCGAAAGACGCAGCGATACCGGGATGTTGTAGGTCGCGCTGGGGCCCTCCAGCTGCTGGATGAACCACAACCGGCGCTGCGCGAAAGACAACGGAATCATCAGGAACCTTCCTGGTTTCGTCCCGGCCGCAACGTCGGCCCAGGCTGACTGTCGAACTTCTGCCGCCGCTCACCCCCGTCCGGAAGGAAGGTCGGCGTGTACGTGGTCAAGGCCATGGGGCCCTGTACGGCTGAACAGATGGAGCGATGGAGCGATGGAGGGGAACGGTGGCGGTCGCGGATTCCTGGGAATGCGGCCGGTCGGCCCCTCGGGTCGGGAATCCCTCGGCAATTCCTGGATCCCCGGTTGGCGCGACTCACTATGACCCAGCCCGTACGGACGATCAACGGTGTTCCGCTCCGACGGCCCGGCGTCCGTACGCGGAGACGAACACACAGATCAGACGGCATGGACCCGCTTGTTCAACCGCCCCGGAACGGCAGTTGAACGAGGCCGGCGGCGAGTGGTCCGTCCGCGCATGCCGACGCACGAAGGCACTCCGAACACAACCCCTCGCAAGCGAAAACGGTTCGGCCGTCGCACCCGATATCCGGGGGTGCGACGGCCGAACCGTTTTCTTTTTGTCGAGTGTTTTCTTCGGTTTTCCTCAGACGATCTCAGGCCCGAGGGACTTTCTGTTCAACTCCCCCGCCTTGACAGATTCGACGGGGCCGCTTTCAGGTTTCCGATGCTCACCTCATCCGGCGGAGGCTCGGGCGGCTCGTCTTCTCCTTTCCGAGCTGGCGGGCGAGACCGGCCGGCGTGGGTGCGTTGAAGAGCGCCCGGATCTCGACGTCCACGCCGAGCGCGGCACGGACGCGGGTGACGAGTTCGGTCGCGAGCAGGGAGTGGCCGCCGAGGGCGAAGAAGTCGTCGTCGACGCCGACCCGCTCGACGCGCAGGACCTGGGCGAACGCCTCGCAGAGGACCTCCTCCTCACGGCTGGCCGGTGCGCGTCCGACACCGGCGAAGCCGGACGCGTCCGGCGCGGGCAGCGCCTTGCGGTCGAGCTTGCCGTTGCCGGTCAGCGGCAGCGCGTCCAGGACGACGACCGCCGACGGCACCATGTGCTCCGGCAGCCGCACGGACGCGAACTCCCGCACCTGAGCTGCGAGTTCAACACCAACGTCCTCAAGATCCGACGGGACGACGTAGGCGACGAGTCGGGTGTCACCCGGCACGTCCTCACGGGCGATCACGGCGGCCTGGGCCACCTCACGGTGCGCGGCCACGACCGCCTGCACCTCACCCGGCTCGATCCGGAAACCACGCACCTTGACCTGCTCATCGGAACGGCCCAGGTATTCCAGGACACCGTCACGGCTCCAGCGGGCCACGTCACCCGTGCGGTACATGCGCTGACCCGGCTCGAAGGGGTTCGCGGTGAAGCGCTCGGCCGTCAGGCCGGGACGCTTGACGTAACCGCGGGCGAGCTGGATGCCCGCGATGTACAGCTCACCGGCGACACCCGGAGCGACCGGCTGAAGACGCTCGTCAAGGACGTACAGGCGGGTGTTCGCGATCGGACGACCGATCGGCACCGACTCACCCAGCTCCTGACCAGCCACTATCTCAAAGACACAGCAACCGACCACGGTCTCCGTGGGACCGTACTCGTTGACGACCACCGACTCGGGGGCCAGCGCCAGCCAGTCCCGCACCACCGCCGGAGGCAGTGCCTCACCACCCACGACCCACGTACGGGCCGATCGGGCAGCAGCCTCCTCCGACAGCAGCTCCTTCAGCAGCGGCAGGTGTCCCGGTACCGCCTTCACCAGACCGAACCCACCCGGCTCCCGGACCAGGTCCGCAAGCCCCTCCGCGCCACCGGCCTCACTCGCGATGACCGTCGCCCCGGACACCAGCGGCACCAAGACGCTCGTCACGGTCAGATCGAAAGCGAGCGAGGAGTGCAGCGGCGCACTACCACCACCATCTCCGTACGCACCCACAGCCCACGACACATAGTTCGCCAGGCCCTCGTGGGTGATCGCCACACCCTTCGGACGGCCCGTCGACCCCGACGTGTAGATCACGTACGCCAGCGAACGACCATCGACAGCAAGCGCCGGAGCCTCACCCGACGCGGACGCAACCTGCATCCGCACGAGAGCACTGTCGACGGCCACGTACCGGTTACGTCCCGCCGGGAGGTCGTCCAGGATCTCCTCGGTCGTCAGCGTCAGCGCCGCACCCGAATCACCCAGCATGAAATTGATCCGCTCGGCCGGATACTCCGGATCGATCGGCAGATACCCAGCACCCGCCTTCCACACCGCAAGCATGCTCACCACGGCGTCGACACCACGCGGCAGGCACAGACCCACCAGCGACTCCGCACCAATCCCCTGACCCACCAAATACCCAGCCAGACGATTCGCCCGAGCATCCAGCTCCCCGTACGTCAGCGACTCCGCGCCCGCCACCACGGCGACGGCGTCCGGTGTCCGGACCACCTGCGCCGCATACAGCTCCGGCACCAGCAGCGTCCCAAGGTCCGTGGCAGTGGCATTCCAGTCCTCCAGTACGCGTCGGCGGTCGTCGTCGCCCAGCACGTCGAGGGCGCTGAGGCGGGTGCGGGGGGCCGCCGTCAGGGTGCCGACGGTCCGGGTGAGGCGGGCCGCCAGGTCCTCGACCGTCTCCCGGTCGAAGAGGTCGGCGGCCGCGGTGAGCTGGCCGCGCAGGCCGGCCGGGGCGCCGTCGGAGTCGTACGTCTCGGCGAGTCCGACCTCGAGGTCGAACTTGGCGAGGGTCGACCCGGCGCGCAGGGCGCGGGCCGTGACGCCGGGCAGTCGGAGGACGGCCTCAGCGTTGTTCTGGAGGTCCAACTGCACCTGGAACAGGGGGTGTCGGGCGAGGGATCGGCTCGGCGCCAGTTCCTCCACCAGGCGTTCGAACGGCACCTCCTGGTGGGCGAGGGCGGCCAGGCTGGTCTTGCGGACGCGGCCGAGGACCTGGCGGAACGTGGGGTCGCCGGTCAGGTCGGTGCGCAGGACGAGGGTGTTGATGAAGAAGCCGACCAGGTCGTCCAGGGCGACGTCGGTGCGGCCCGCGTTGGCGGAGCCGATCGGGACGTCCGTACCGGCGCCGAGCCTGGAGAGCAGCATGGCCAGGGCGGCCTGGAGGACCATGAAGGTCGTGACGCCCTCGGCCCGGGCGACCTCGACGAGCCGCGCGTGCACGGCGGCCGGGACGTCCAGGGGTACGACGTGTCCCTGGTGCGAGGCGACGGCGGGCCTGGTGCGGTCGGCGGGCAGGGTGAGTTCCTCCGGGATGCCCGCCAGGGTCTCCTTCCAGTAGGCGATTTGACGGCTCATCAGGCTGTCGGGGTCGGTTTCGTCGCCGAGCAGGTCGCGCTGCCAGAGCGCGTAGTCGGCGTACTGCACGGGCAGCGGCTCCCAGGCCGGGACGCGGCCCGCGGCACGCGCCGTGTAGGCGGTCGTGAGGTCGTCGGCGAGCGGTCCCCAGGACCATCCGTCGCCCGCGATGTGGTGGACGACCACGAGGAGGACGGGACCGCTCTCCTGCGTTTCGACGCTTGACCCGGCTTCGAACAGCGTTGCCCTGAGCGGCAGTTCGTCCGTGAGGTCGAACGGGCGCTCCGCGGCTGCCCGGACCGCGTCCTGGAGGGCGTCGGGGGCGACCGGGGTGCGCTCCAGGTTCCAGGGGGCGCCCGGCGGCAGGACGTGCTGGTGGGGGCGGCCGTCCGTGGTGCGGTAGACGGTGCGCAGCACCTCGTGCCGGGTGATGACGTCCCGCAGGGCCGTCTCCAGGGCGTCGGTGTCCACGTCTCCTTCGAGGCGCAGGGCGACGGGGATGTTGTAGGTGGCGGTGGGGCCCTCCAGTTCGCTGATGAACCACAGGCGCTGCTGGGCGAAGGACAGGGGTACGCGGTCGGGTCGTTCGCCCGCCGTGAGCGCGAGCCGTGCCTCTCCCGCGCCGTCGAGTTCGGCGGCGAGTCCGGCGACGGTGGGCGCGTCGAAGAGGACGCGGATGTCGAGGTCGACGCCGAGGACGGCGCGGACGCGGCTGGCGAGGCGCACGGCGAGCAGGGAGTGGCCGCCGAGGGCGAAGAAGTCGTCGTCGACGTCGACCCGGTCGACGCCGAGGACCTGGGCGAACACGCCGCACAGGAGTTCTTCGCGCACGTCGGCCGGTCCGCGTGCGGCGGTCGTGCCGCCGGTCGTCCAGTCGGGGGCGGGCAGGGCCTTGCGGTCGAGCTTGCGGTTGACGGTGAGCGGGAGGGCGTCGAGGGCGACGAGCGCCGACGGCACCATGTAGTCGGGCAGTCGTTCGGCGGCCAGGGCGAGGACGGACGCGCCGGTCGAGGGCGACCAGGCGGACGCGCCGTCGGCGGGCACGAGGTAGCCGACGAGCCGCTTGTCGCCGGGGGTGTCCTCGCGGACGACGACGGCGGCCTGGGCGACAGACGGATGGGCCGTCAGGACGGCGGCGACCTCGCCGGGTTCGATGCGGAAGCCGCGGATCTTGACCTGGTCGTCGGTGCGGCCCGCGAAGACGAGCTGTCCGGCGGCGGTCCACTTGGCGCGGTCGCCGGTGCGGTAGAGGCGGGAGCCGTCGCCTGCCAGGTGGTTGGCGACGAACCGCTCGGCGGTCAGGTCGGGCCGGCCGAGGTAGCCGCGGGCCAGGCCGTCGCCGGAGACGTACAGCTCGCCCGCGACGCCGACGGGCACGGGGGCGAGGTGGGCGTCGAGGACGTACACGCCGGTGTTGACGACCGGGGTGCCGATGGCGACTTCGTCGGAGGCGGGGTCGCAGCGCCACAGGGTGGCGTCGACGGTGGTCTCGGTCGGGCCGTAGGAGTTGAACAGCCGGTGGCCGCGGGCCCAGCGGGCCATCACGTCGGGCGGGCAGGCCTCGCCGGCGACGACGAGGACGGTGCCGCTGTCGATGCCGTTCTCGTCGAGGGTGGCCAGGACGGCGGGCGGCAGGGTGGCGTGGGTGACGCCGTGGGCGGTGAGGAACGCGGGCAGGGCCTCGCCGAGCCGCTTGTCGGTGGGGACGACCACCAGGGCGGAGCCGGTCAGGAGGGCCATGAACCACTCCCAGCCGAAGGTGTCGAAGCCGGCCGAGGCGAACTGGGCGACCCGGGCGCCGGGTCCGACGCCGAGGTCGCGTTCGTGTCCGGCGACGAGCGCGGCGACGCCGTGGTGGGAGACCAGGACGCCCTTGGGGCGGCCGGTGGAGCCCGAGGTGTAGATGACGTACGCGGGGTGGGTGACGGCCAGGGCGGGGGCCGGCGGTGCGTCGGCCCGGTCGGGGGTGCCGTCGACGAGCAGGACGCCGACGCCGTGGCCGTCCGCCGTGGCCCGGGTCGCGGCGGAGGCCAGGACCAGGGCGGGGGCGGCGTCGCCGAGCATGTACGCGACGCGGTCGGCCGGGTAGTCCGGGTCGACCGGCATGTAGGCGCCGCCCGCCTTGAGGACGGCCAGGAGCGCCACCATGAGGTCGGTGCCGCGCTCCAGGCAGACGGCGACGACGGTCTCGGGGCCGACACCCCGGTCGGCGAGGTGGTGGGCCAGGGCGTTGGCGCGGGCGTCGAGTTCGCCGTACGTCACCTCGGTGCCGTCGGCGACGACGGCGGTCGCGCCGGGGTCGCGGGCCACGTGGGCGGCGAACAGGGCGGGCACGGTGGCGGGTGCCACGTCGGTCGCCGTGTCGTTCCACTCGGTGAGGATGCGCCTGCGTTCGGCGGCGTCGAGGACCTCCAGTGCGCTGAGCCGGGTGCCCGGCGCGGTGGTGAGGACGTCGAGGACCTGGGTGAGGCCGGCCACGAGGCGGGCTGTGCTTGCCGGGGTGAACAGGTCGGCCGCCGCGGTGACCAGGCCCCGGACGCCCGCGGGCGCGCCGTGGTCGTCGAAGGCCTCGCCGACGATGACGTCGAGGTCGAACTTGGCCTTGGCGGCGCCCGTGGTGAGGGCGGTGGCGCGCAGGCCGGGGAGTTCGAGGACGGCCTCGGAGGTGTTCTGCAGGGTGAGCATCACCTGGAACAGGGCGTGCCGGGCCATGGAGCGGCTCGGGGCGAGTTCCTCGACGAGCCGTTCGAAGGGCACGTCCTGGTGGGCGAAGGCCCGCAGGCTGTTCTCCCGTACGCGGGCGAGGACCTCGCGGAACGTGGGGTCGCCGGTCAGGTCGGTGCGCAGCACCAGGGTGTTGACGAACGAGCCGATGAGGTCGTCGAGGGCCTCGTCGGTGCGTCCGGCGTTGGGCGAGCCGAGGGGGATGTCCCGCCCGGCGCCGAGCCGGGACAGGAGCATGGACAGGGCGGCCTGGAGGACCATGAAGACGGTGACGCCCTCGGTGCGCGCCACGTCGAGGAGCCGGGCGTGGACGGCGGCGGGGACGTCGACGGGGACGCTGTGGCCGCGGTGGGTGGCGACGGGCGGGCGGGTGTGGTCGAAGGGCAGCTCCAGTTCCTCGGGGGCGCCGTCGAGGGCGCGGCGCCAGTGGGCGACCTGGCGGCCCATGACGCTGTCGGGGTCGCGTTCGTCGCCGAGCAGCTCGCGCTGCCAGAGCGCGTAGTCGGCGTACTGCACGGGCAGCGGCTCCCAGTGGGGCGCGCGGCCTTCGCGGCGTGCGGCGTAGGCGACGGACACGTCGCGGGCGAGGGGCCCGGTGGACCAGCCGTCGGTGGCGATGTGGTGGACGACGACGACGAGGGCGTGCTCCTCGGGCGCCAGCCGGAACAGCGTGGCGCGTACGGGGATCTCGGCGGCCAGGTCGAAGACGTGCTCGGCCGCGCTGGTGACGGCCTCGGCGAGGCCGTCCTCGGTGGTCGTGCGCACGTCGAGCAGCCGGTCGAGGCCGTCGGCGGGCAGGACCTGCTGGTGGGGTTCGCCGTCGACGGCCGGGAAGCGGGTGCGCAGGACCTCGTGGCGGGCCACGACGTCGCGCAGGGCCGCGTCGAGCGCGTCCTGGTCCAGCGGCCCGGACAGGCGCAGGCCCATCGGGATGTTGTAGGTGGAGCTGGGGCCCTCCAGCTGGCCGATGAACCACAGGCGGCGCTGGGCGAAGGACAGCGGGACCCGCTCGGGGCGGTCGGCGGGGGCCAGGGCGGTCCGGGCGGCGCCGGCGCCGGTGAGGCGGGCGGCGAGGGCGGTGACGGTCGGCGCTTCGAAGAGGGTGCGCAGGGGCACCTCGACGCCGAGGACGGTACGGACCCGGCTGATGAGCCGGACGGCGAGCAGGGAGTGGCCGCCGTGGGCGAAGAAGTCGTCGTCGACGCCGATCGCGGGCAGGCCGAGGACCTGGGCGAACACGCCGCACAGGATCTCCTCCTGGAGCGTGGCGGGCCCCCGGGTGGCGGGGGCGCCGTCGGTGGGCGCCGGGGCGGGCAGGGCCCTGCGGTCGAGCTTTCCGTTGGCGGTCAGGGGCAGGTCATCGAGGACGACGACGGCGGCCGGGACCATGTGCGCGGGCAGCCGGTCGGACGTGAACCGCCCGATGTCGGCGGGCAGTTCGCCGTCGTGGGGTCCCGCGGGCACGACGTAGGCGACGAGCCGCTTGTCGCCGGGGGTGTCCTCGCGGACGACGACGGCGGCCCGGTCGACGCCCGGGTGGGCGACGACGGCGGACTGCACCTCGCCGAGTTCGATGCGGAAGCCGCGGACCTTGACCTGGTCGTCGACGCGGCCGAGGTACTCGATCTGGCCGCCGGTGTTCCAGCGCACCAGGTCGCCGGTGCGGTAGAGGCGTCCGCCGGTGGCGGAGAAGGGGTCGGCGATGAAGCGTTCGCCGGTGAGTTCCGGGCGGTTGAGGTAGCCGCGGGCCAGGCCGGATCCGGCGACGTACAGCTCTCCGGCGACGCCGACGGGCACCGGCGCGAGGGCGCCGTCCAGGACGTAGGTGCGGGTGTTGCCGATGGGGGTGCCGATGGGCACGTCGGTGACGCCGGGCTCGCAGCGCCAGACGGTGGCGTCGACGGTGGTCTCCGTCGGGCCGTAGGTGTTGAACAGGGTGCGGCCGCGCGCCCAGCGGTCGATCAGCTCGGGCGAGGACGCCTCGCCGCCGACCTCCAGGACGACGTCGGGGGCGATCGTCCCGTCCTCCAGGCCGGCCAGGACGCCGGGCGGCAGGGAGGCGTGGGTGATGCGCTGTTCGGCGAGGAACTCGGTCAGTTCGGAGCCCAGGCGCCGGTGGCCGGGGACGACGACGAGGGTGGCGCCGGTGGTGAGGGCGAGGGACCACTCCAGGCAGAAGATGTCGAAGCCGGCGGAGGCGAACTGGGCGACGCGGGAGCCGGGTTCCGGCCGGAAGCGGGCGACGCTGCCCGCGATGGTGTTGGCGAAGCCCGCGTGGGTGAGGACCACTCCCTTGGGGCGGCCGGTCGAACCGGAGGTGTAGATGACGTACGCGGGGTGCTCGGGCCGGATGCCGGCGGCGGGTGCCGCGGCGCGAAGTCCCTTGATCCGTACGGCGGTCCACTCCTCGTCGACGACGACGAGGGCGGCGTCCGAGGCGGGCACGCGGTCCACGGTCGCCGTGGAGGCGATCACCGCGACCGGCCGGGCGTCGTCGAGCATGTAGGCGATGCGCTCGGCCGGGAGGTCCTGGTCGACGGGCAGGTAGGCGCCGCCCGCCTTGAGCACCGCGAGGACGGCCGTGACCAGGCCCGCGCCGCGCTCCAGGCAGAGCGCGACCACGGACTCGGGGCCGACGCCCCGGTCGACGAGGTGGTGGGCGAGGCGGTCGGCGCGGGCGTCGAGTTCGCCGTACGTCAGCTCGGTGGCGCCGTCGACGACGGCGACCGCGTCCGGGGCCGCTGCCGCGCGTGCCTCGAAGAGGCCGACGACCGTGGCGGCGGGCACGTCGACGCGGGTGTCGTTCCAGGTGCCGAGCACCTGGCCGAGGCCGGTCTCGTCCAGGACCTGGACGGAGCCGAGCGGTGCGTCGCGGCCCTCGGCGAGGGCGGTCTCCAGGGCGGCCACCAGGTTGTGGGCGGCGGTCCGCATCAGGCCGCCGACCAGCTTGGAGTCGACCGGGGCGACCGCGTCGACGGCGAGCTTGATGCCGTCGCCGTGGTCGTCGACGGAGAGCGCGAGCGGGAAGTTGTCGCGTTCCTCGGCGAACCGCAGGGTGACGCCGGGCAGTTCGCCGCGCGGGCCCGCACCGTCCGAACGGTCCGTGTGGTGGCGGTAGTTGAAGAGGGCGGTGAACAGCGGGCTGTCGCCGGTGACCCCGGAGGCGCGCTGGGCGAGCGCGAGCGGGGCGTGCTCGTGCTCCAGGAGGCGGGCGAGCTGGTCGCGCATCGCGGACACCGCGCCGAGCACGCCGAACGCCTCGGTGCGCACGCGCACGGGCAGGGTGTTCATGTACGGGCCGGGGACCCGGTCGGCGCCTTCGCCCGCGTTCATGCGGCCGAACAGGACGGTGCCGAAGACCACGTCCGTACGGCCGGACACCGCGGCCAGCACCCGGCCCCAGGCGACGTGCAGCACGGTCGCGGGGCTGGCGCCGAGGCGCCGCGCGACCTCGCGCAGCCGCCCGGTCAACTCGTCGGCGAACGGGACGACTTCGCGTACGGAGGTGCCGCCGTCGCCGCGGATCTCGGCGACGCCGAACGGCGCGGTGGGCTCGGTGACGTCGCCGAGCAGGTCGGCGAAGTACGCCTCCTGCGCCGCGCGCCGGTCGGCGCCCCGGGTCCGGGCGACGAAGGTGCGGAACGGCAGCGGCTCGGGCAGCTCCCGGCCGCGCCCGGCGAGGATCTTCTGCACCTCGCCGAAGACGATCTCCAGGGCGGTGTGGTCGCGCACCACGTGGTGGGCGCGCAGCAGCCCCAGCCAGGTGTCCCCGCCGGGCACGGCAGCGACGTGCAGGCCGAGCAGCGGGGCCTGGGAGAGGTCCATCGTCAGGCCGCCGGCGGCGAGGATCTGCTCGACCGGGTCACCACCGTCGGCGTCGAGCACCACTTCCGTGACCGGAAGCGTGGCGTTGCGCCACACCACCTGGACCGGTGAGCTCAGACCTTCCCACACGATCGAGGTGCGGTAGATGTCGTGGCGCTCCACGACCTGGCGCAGGGCGTCGGCGAACGCGTCCAGCCGGGCCCGGGAGTCGAACTCCAGGACCGTGGGCAGGACGTACGCGTCGTCGCCGCCGTCGGCGAGCAGGTGGTGGAAGAGCAGCCCCTCCTGGAGCGGGGCCAGCGGGTACACGTCCGCGATGTTGGCCGCGCCACCCTCGACGGTGGCGACGACCCGGTCCAGTTCCTCAGCCGTCAGGTCGACCAGGGGGAGCATCGCGGGGGTGAGGGCGGTGGCGCCTTCCGGAATCAGGTTGTCCGGTATGGAAACGTGCTCGGCGCCCACCGACGCGGCGAGGGCGGCCGGGGTCGGCGCCTGGAAGAAGGCGCGTACGGAGACGGACACGCCGCGCTTCTGGAGGAGGGCGACCAGCCGGATGGCCAGCAGGGACTGGCCTCCCAGCTCGAAGAAGTCCTCGTCCACGCCCACGCTGTCCACGCCCAGGACCTCGGCGAACGCCGCGCAGACGATCTCCTCACGCGCATTCGACGGACCACGACCCCCTACGGAGGTGACGTGCTCGGGGGCGGGCAGGGCCTTGCGGTCCAGCTTGCCGTTCGCCGTCAGCGGCAGCGCGTCCAGCACCACCACCGCCGACGGAACCATGTACTCCGGAAGGCTCTGCCCCGCGAACTCGGCGACCGAACCGGTGATCCGGCCCTGGGCCACCACATAGGCGACGAGGCGACGGTCACCGGGCCGGTCCTCGCGGACGACGACGGCGGCGCGGGCGACCTGCGGGTGCGCGGCCACGGCCGCCTGCACCTCACCCAGCTCGATACGGAAACCCCGCACCTTCACCTGATCATCGACACGCCCCAGGAACACCAGCTGACCATCGGCCGACCACTTCACGCGGTCGCCCGAGCGGTACATCCGTACACCCGCCTCGAACGGGGACGCCACGAACCGCTCAGCCGTCAGATCAGCACGACCCACATAGCCCCGGGCCACACCCGCACCCGACACATACAGCTCACCCGCCACACCCACCGGCACCGGACGCAGCCACTCGTCGAGGACGAACACCCGGGCGTTCGGGACAGGCCGGCCCACCACGACATCAGCGGACGACGACAGACGCGCGATCGCCGTGTCCACCGTGGCCTCGGTCGGACCGTAGAAGTTGAACCCCTCCACACCATCCAGACCCCGCAACGACTCCCACAACCCCGCAGGAACCGCCTCACCACCCACACCAATCCGACCCGGACGCCACTCCCCATCGAACAGACCCTCATCCACGAGGACTTGGAGGTACGACGGCGTCACCTCAGCGAAATCGATCCGCGACGCCCGCACCCACGCCACCAGACGCCCCGCATCCAGCCACGTCTCCCCATCCACCACATGCAACGCATGACCAGCGAACAGAGCCGACAACTGATTCCACGACGCATCGAAGGACACCGACGTCGTCAACGCCACCCGCAACGGCACCGCAGAAGCAAACACCGACCGCGCATGCGCCTCACACAGAGACACCACACCCCGATGCGCAACCACCACACCCTTCGGACGCCCCGTCGACCCCGACGTATAGATCACATACGCCGCAGAATCCGGACCGACCCGCACGCCGAGCGCGTCAGCGTCCAGCGAGGCGATCCCGGCCGCGGTCCGCTCCTCGTCGAGCACCACGAGAGCGGCGTCCGACGCGGGCACGGCAGCGGCGGTCGCGGTCGAGGCGATCACCACGGCGGGATTCGCATCCCCCACCATGTACGCCAGCCGCTCCCCCGGATACTCCGGATCCAGCGCCAGATACGCACCCCCCGCCTTCAACACCGCCAGCAGACCCACCACCAGCGACGCACCACGCCCCAGACACACGCCCACCAGCACATCCGGGCCCACGCCCAGACCCACCAGATGACGCGCCAGACGATTCGCCCGCACATCCACCTCGGCGAACGACAACTCCTCACCGCCGGACACCACGGCCACCGCCTCCGGCGACCGCACCACCTGACCCTCGAACAGCTCCACCAGCGAACCGGCCACCACCTCGGCAGCCGAACCGCCCCACTCCCCCAACAGCCGACCACGCTCGACCTCGTCCAGGACGTCCAGCGTGCTCAGCGGCGCCTCGGGGTCGGCGGTCAGCCGCTCGACGGCCCGCACCCAGCGGGCGACCAGGCGCTCGGCGGTCGGGGCCTCGAAGAGGTCGGCGGAAGCCACCACCGAGCCGCGCAGGCCCGCCGGGGCGCCGTCGCCGTCGAAGACCTCCGACACCGAGGCGTCGAGGTCGAACTTGGCGGCGGAGGCGCCGGCGGCCAGGCCCTCGGCTTCGAGGCCGGGCAGGTCGAGGACGGCCTCGCCGGTGTTCTGGACCTTCAGCATCACCTGGAACAGCGGGTGCCGGGAGAGCGAGCGGGCCGGGGCCAGCTCCTCCACCAGCTTCTCGAAGGGCACGTCCTGGTGGGCGAAGGCCGACAGGCTCGTCTCGCGGACACGGCCGAGGACCTGGCGGAACGTGGGGTCGCCGGTCAGGTCGGTCCGGATGACGAGGGTGTTGATGAAGAAGCCGACCAGGTCGTCCAGGGCCTCGTCCGTGCGGCCGGCGTTGGCGGAGCCGATCGGGACGTCCGTACCGGCGCCGAGCCTGGAGAGCAGCATCGCCAGGGCGGCCTGGAGGACCATGAACGTGGTGACGCCCTCGGCCCGGGCGACCTCGACGAGCCGCGCGTGCACGGCGGCCGGGACGTCGAGCGGGATGTTGTGGCCGCGGTGGGTGGGCACGGTGGGGCGCGGGTGGTCGACGGGGAGGTCGAGCTCCTCCGGCGCGCCCTCCAGTGCCGTACGCCAGTAGGCGAGTTGACGGCCCATCACGCTGTCCGCGTCGGTCTCGTCGCCGAGCAGGTCGCGCTGCCAGAGCGCGTAGTCGGCGTACTGCACGGGCAGCGGCTCCCACTGCGGGGCGCCGCCCGTGCTGCGGGCGGCGTACGCGGTGGACAGGTCCCGGGCCAGCGGTTCCATGGACCAGCCGTCGGCGGCTATGTGGTGCACGGTCAGGACCAGGACGTGTGCGTCGTCCCCGGTGGCGAACAGGGCGGCGCGCAGCGGGACTTCGGACGCGAGATCGAATGCGTGGCCGACGAAGGCGTCGACGGCTGCGGCGAGTTCGCGCGGGTCGGTCGTGGTGACGGCCGTCGCGGGCAGCGGGTCGACCGCCTCGGGGGGCAGGACGCGCTGGTACGGCTCGCCGTCCACGACCTCGAAGACGGTACGGAGCACCTCGTGCCGCGCGGTCACGTCCCTGAGGGCAGCGGCGAGCGCGTCCCGGTCGAGGGCGCCGTTGAGGCGCAGCGCGACGGGGATGTTGTAGGTGGCGCCGGGTCCTTCGAGCTGGCCGACGAACCACAGGCGGCGCTGGGCGAAGGACAGCGGGACGCGGCCGGGGCGTTCCGCGGCCCTGAGCGCGGGGCGCGCGTGGGCGGCGCCGGTGAGCCGGACGGCGAGTCCGGCGGGCGTGGGCGCCTCGAAGAGGGTGCGCAGCGGCACCTCGACACCGAGGACGGTGCGGATCCGGCTGATGAGGCGGGTGGCGAGCAGCGAGTGGCCGCCGAGGGCGAAGAAGTCGTCGTCGACGCCGACTTCGGGCAGGCCGAGGACCTGGGCGTAGGCGCCGCACAGCAGTTCTTCGTGGAGCGTGGCGGGGCCGCGTCCGCGGTGGACGGCGTAGGCGGGGGCGGGCAGGGCGGCGCGGTCGAGCTTGCCGTTGGCGGACAGCGGCAGGGCGTCCAGGGCGACGACGACGGCGGGCACCATGTGCTCGGGGAGCCGGGCGCCGATGAACTCCCTTAGAGACGAGGCGAGTTCGTCGCCCGCGTGCCGGGGCACTACGTAGGCGACGAGGCGGCGGTCGCCCGGGGTGTCCTCGCGTGCGACGACGGCGGCGCGGGTGACGCCGGGGTGGGCGGCGGCGACGGCGGCGACCTCGCCGGGTTCGATGCGGTAGCCGCGGATCTTGACCTGGTCGTCGGTGCGGCCGAGGTACTCGGCGTGGCCTTCCTCGTCCTGGCGGACGAGGTCGCCGGTGCGGTACATCCGGGTGCCCGGCGCGTGGGGGTTGGCGACGAAGCGTTCGGCGGTCAGGCCGGGGCGCCCGGTGTAGCCGCGGGCCAGGCCCGCTCCGGACACGTACAGCTCACCGGCGACGCCCGGCGGGACGGGCCGCAGGGCGGCGTCGAGGACGTAGGCGCGGGTGTTGGGCAGGGGGCGGCCGATGAGCGGGGTCGGGCCCCGGTCGGTGCCGTGCCACAGGACGTGGACGGTGGCCTCGGTGGGGCCGTAGAAGTTCAGGCCGAGGACCCCGTCGTGGGCGCGCAGCCGCTCCCAGAGGCCCGCGCCGACGGCGTCGCCGCCGAGCAGCAGGGCGCGCGGGTGGTGCGGGGCGTCCAGGAGGCCCTCGTCCAGGAGCTGTTCGGCCTGGACGGGGGTGACGGCCATCAGGTCGATCCGGGCCGCGGTGACGTGGCGGGCCAGGGCGGTGGTGTCGCGGCGCACGTCGTCGGGGACGAGGTGCAGTTCGTGGCCGCCGACCATCCACAGGAGCAGTTCCCAGGAGGCGTCGAAGGACAGCGAGTAGGTGAGGGCGACGCGCAGGCGTTCGCCGGGGCGTTCGACGCCTCCGGTGCGCTGGAAGGCGTGGAGGTTGGCGAGTCCGGCGTGCGGCACGGCGACGCCCTTGGGGCGGCCGGTCGAGCCGGAGGTGTAGATGACGTACGCGGTGTGCTCGGGGCGGATCACCACGTCCAGGGGGCCGGCGTCGAGGGCGTCGAGGTCCTCGGTGTCGAGGAGGATCACCTCGGTGGCGCCGTCGGGCAGGGCGGCGGCGGTCGCCCTGGTGGCGAGGACGGCCGCGGGCGCGGCGTCGCCGATGGTGTACGCGAGCCGGTCGGCGGGGTGGTGCGGGTCGAGCGGCAGGTGGGCGGCTCCGGCCTTGAGGACGCCGAGGAGGGCGGTGATCAGGCGGGTGTCGCGGTCCAGGCAGACGCCGACGAGGGATTCGGGGCCGATGCCGCGTGCGGCCAGGAGCCGGGCGACGCGGTTGGCGGCGGCGTCGAGGGCGGCGAAGGTGAGCCGGTCGTCGTCGCCCGCGGTGACGGCGATGGCGTCGGGGGTGCGGGCGGCCTGGGCGGCGAACAGGTCGGGGACGGTGGTGGGTGCCACCTCGGTGGCGGTGTCGTTCCAGGTGACGAGGGTGCGCCGGAGTTTCGCCGCGTCGAGGACGGGCAGGTCGGCGGGGGCCCGGTCGGGTCCGCCGTCGGCCGCTTCGGCGAGTGCGTCCAGGAGTGCGTCGAGCGCGGTGCGCAGGTGTGCGGCGACGGCGTCCGGGGAGACGGGCCGGCGCGCGTCGACGTTGAGGGTGAGCGTCTCGCCGTCGTCGTCGACGGACACGGCGAGCGGGTAGTTGGAGCGTTCCTGGGCGTGGACGGTGCGGACGCCCTCGATGCCGGTGCCGCCGGGTGCGCCGGCGCGGCGGTAGTTGAACAGGGACGTGAACAGGGGCGTGTCGCCGGTGACGCCGGAGGCCCGCTGGGCGGTGGCCAGGGGCGCGTGCTCGTGGTCGAGCAGGCGGGCGAGCTGGTCGCGCAGCGCGCCGAGCGCGGCCAGGGAGCCGGTGCCGGCCGTGCGGACGCGGACGGGCAGCAGGTTGATGTACGGGCCGGGGGCGGCGCTGTCGGCGGCGGCGCCGAGGCGGCCGGACAGGACGGTGCCGAAGACGACGTCGTCGCGGCCGGAGACGGCGGCGAGGACGCGGGCCCAGGCGAGGTGCAGGATCGTGGCGGGGCTCGCTCCGGCGTCGCGTGCGACGGTGCGCAGCCGGGTGGCGAGCGCGGGGTCGAGGGGCACCCGGGCGCGCCGGGACCCGCTGCCGTCGCCGCGGGTGTCCACCAGGCCGTAGGGGGCGGTGGGTTCGGTGACGTCGCCGAGGAGTTCGGCGAAGTACGGCTCGTGGGCGGCGGCGGGTCCGGCGGCGCGCACGCGGGCGACGAGGTCGCGGAAGCGCGCGGGGGCGGGCAGGGCGGCGGCGCGGCCTTCGAGGTGGGCGCGGACCTCGCTGAGGACCGTGTCCAGGGTGGTGTGGTCCTGCACGGTGTGGTGGGCGCGCACGAGGGCGAGCCAGCCGTTCCCTGCGGGGTCGGCGGCGGTGTGCAGGGCGAGCAGCGGGGCGCGGGTGAGGTCCAGGGGGCCGCTGCCCGCGGCGAGGAGCTGCTGGACGGGGTCGCCGCCCTCGGGGTCGAGGACCGTCTCGGTGACGGGCAGTTCGACGTGGCGGAGCACGACCTGGACGGGTTCGCGCAGGTCCTGCCAGAGCAGGGCGGTGCGCAGGATGTCGTGGCGGTCCACGACGTGGCGCAGGGCGTCGGTGAACGCGTCGAGCCGCGCGCGGTCGTCGAAGGCGAGGACGGTGGGCTGGACGTAGGCGTCCTGGCCGCCGTCGGCGAGCAGGTGGTGGAAGAGCAGGCCCTCCTGGAGCGGGGCGAGCGGGTAGACGTCGGCGATGTTGGCGGCGCCGCCGTCGACGGCGGCGACGATCCGGTCCAGTTCCCCGGCCGTCAGGTCGGCGAGCGGCAGCATCTCGGGCGTGAGGGTGGTGGCCCCGTCCGGGATGAGGTCGGCGGGGACGGCGGTGTCGTGGGCGGTGGCCGCGGCGCGGGCGAGTCCGGCCGGGGTGGGGTTCTGGAAGAGGGCGCGCACGGGTACGGCCGCGCCGAGGACGGCGCGGGCGCGTGCCATGAGGTCGACGGCGAGCAGCGAGTGGCCGCCGAGGGCGAAGAAGTCGTCGTCGACGCCGACCCGGGGCAGGCCGAGGACGTCGGCGAAGACGGCGCACAGCAGTTCCTCGCGCAGGTCCGCGGGTCCGCGTCCGCCGGTCTGCGGCCCCTCGGGGGCGGGCAGGGCCGCGCGGTCGAGCTTGCCGTTGGCGGTCAGCGGCAGTGCGTCCAGCACCAGGACCGCAGACGGCACCATGTGACCCGGCAGGCTCGCGCCCACGTGGGCCCGCAGCTGCGCGGCATCGGGGCGCTCCTCCGGGTCGGCGGGGGTCGCGTAGGCGACCAGGCGGGTGTCGCCGGGGGCGTCCTCGCGTACGACGACGGCGGCGCGGGCGACGCGGGGGTGGCGTTCGAGGACGGCCTCGACCTCGCCGGTCTCGATGCGGAAGCCGCGGACCTTGACCTGGCCGTCGGTGCGGCCGAGGCAGACGAGGTCGCCGTCGCGGCGGTGTCGGGCGAGGTCTCCGGTGCGGTAGAGGCGCTCGCCGGGGGCGAACGGGGAGGCGACGAAGCGTTCGGCGGTGAGGCCGGGGCGCCCCAGGTAGCCGCGGGCGAGCTGGCCGCCCGCGAGGTAGAGCTCTCCCGTGGTGCCGGGGGCGACGGGTCGCAGCCGGGCGTCCAGGACGTGGGCGCGGGTGCCGGTGAAGGGGCGGCCGATGCGGACGGGTCCTTCGGTGATCTCGGCGGAGGTGGCCCAGATGGTGGCTTCGGTGGGCCCGTAGAGGTTGACGGCGGGCACGCCGAGGGCGTGCAGCCGGGCGGCGAGTTCGGCGGGCAGGGCCTCGCCGCCGACCAGGGCGCGCACGCTGGCGGGCCAGTCCCCCGCGGCGAGCAGGGCGCGCCAGAGCGAGGGGACCGCTTGCAGGGCGGTGGCGCCGCTGGTGCGCAGGAGGGCGAGGAGCGCGTCGGGGTCGCGGACGGTGTCGCGGTCGGCGAGGACGACGGCGGCGCCGGTGACGAGCGGCAGGAAGAGTTCGAGCGCGGCGATGTCGAACGACACGGTGGTGACGGCGACGAGCCGGTCGCCGGGGCCGAGGGGGACGCGTACGGCGGCGGCGCGCAGGTGGTCGGCGAGCGCGCCGTGGCTCACGACGACGCCCTTGGGCAGGCCGGTGGAGCCGGAGGTGTGGATGACGTACGCCGGGTGCTGGGGCAGCAGCACGGCGCGGCCGGGCGGTTCGGTCCCGGGCCCGGTGTCGCCGCCCTCGGCTCCCTCGGCGAGGGCGCCGCCGTCGACGAGGAGCAGCGGGGTGTCGCCGGGGACGTCGGCGGCGTGCGCGCTGTCGGTGAGGACGCACACCGGGCGGGCGTCGTCGAGCATGTAGGCGATGCGCTCGGCCGGGTACTCGGGGTCGACGGGCAGGTAGGAGCCGCCCGCCTTGGCGACGGCCAGCAGGGCGGCGACCAGGTCGGCGCCGCGCTCCATGACGACGGCGACGACGCTCTCGGGTCCCACGCCGTGCCGGGCGAGGCGGTGGGCCAGGGCGGTGGACTGCCGGTCGAGGGCGGCGTACGTACGGGTGTCGTCGCCGTCGACCAGGGCGACGGCGTCGGGCGTGCGGTCCGCCTGGGCCTCGAACAGCGCGGGCAGCGTGGCGGCCGGGGGCCGCGGGCCGTTGTCGTTCCAGGTGTGGAGCACCTGGTGCAGTTCGGCGACGTCGAGGGTGCGGGCGTCGCCGACGGGGGCGTCCGGGTCGGTGGCGAGGGCGTCGGCGACCAGGGCGAGCCGGTCGGCGATCCAGCGGGCGGAGTCCTCGTCGAAGAGGTCGGCGGCGGCGGTGAGGGTGCCGTGCAGCCCGTCGGGGGCGCCGTGCGCGTCGAAGCGCTCGCCGAGGGAGAACTCCAGGTCGAAGCGGGCGGCCGTGGGCCCGGTGGGCACCGGTTCGGCCTGGACGCCGGGCAGCCGCAGGGCGGCTTCGCCGGTGTTCTGGAGCATCAGCATGACCTGGAACAGCGGGTGCCTGGCCAGCGAGCGGGTGGGCGCGAGCTCCTCGACGAGCTTCTCGAAGGGCACGTCCTGGTGCTCCTGGGCGGCCAGTCCTGCCTCCTGCACGCGGGCGAGCAGCGTGCGGAAGGTCGGGTCGCCGGAGAGGTCGGCGCGCAGCACGAGGGTGCTGACGAAGAAGCCGACGAGGTCGTCGAGGGCCTCGTCGCCGCGTCCGGCGTGGACGGAGCCGAGGGGGACGTCGTCACCCGCGCCCAGCCGGGACAGGGTCACGGCGAGGGCGGACTGGAGCGCGGTGAACAGGGTGACGCCCTCGGCGAGGGCGACCTCGGCGAGCCGGGCGTGCACGGCGGCGGGCAGGGCGAACGGCACGGTGTGGGAGCGGTGGCCGAGGACGGCGGGACGGCTCCGGTCGTAGGGCAGTTCCAGTTCCTCGGGCACGCCGGCCAGCGCGTCGCGCCAGTGGGTGACCTGGCGGGAGAAGAGGCTGTCGGGGTCGCCGGGGTCGCCGAGCAGTTCGCGCTGCCACAGCGTGTAGTCGGCGTACTGGACGGGCAGCGGCTGCCAGTCGGGGGCGGCGCCGTCCAGGCGGGCCGCGTAGGCGGCGGACAGGTCCCGGCCGAGGGGGCCCATGGACCAGCCGTCGCCCGCGATGTGGTGCACGGTCATGACCAGGACGTGTGCCTCGGGCGCGGTGGTGAACAGCCAGGCGCGCACCGGGATCTCGCTGGTCAGGTCGTAGGGCCGGGCGGCGGCCGCCGCGATCTCGCGGTCGAGGTCGCCGGCGTCCACGGTCGCGGTGGCCAGCCGGAAGCCGGTGTCGGCGGCGGACAGCACCCGCTGGTGCGGCTCGCCGTCCGTCACCCCGTACACCGTGCGCAGGATCTCGTGGCGGCCGATCACGTCCCGCAGGGCCGCGTCGAGGACCGCCGGGTCGACCGGTCCGGTCAGGCGCTGGGCGACCCGGATGTTGTAGGCCGCGCTGGGTCCTTCCAGCTGGGCGATGAACCACAGCCGACGCTGCGCGAAAGACAACGGGATCATCAGGACTCCTCCTGGGTACGCATCGGCCGCAGCGCGGGCCTAGCAGAGCTCACATTTCCAAGCTGTCGTACGAGTCCGGACACGGTCCGGGCCCGGAACAGCACCCGCAGCGGCACCTCGACGCCCAGCACCGTCCGCAGACGGGCGGTGAGGCGCGCGGCCAGCAGGGAGTGCCCGCCGAGGGCGAAGAAGTCGTCGTCGACGCCGACTTCCGGCAGGCCGAGGACGTCGGCGAAGGCCGTGCAGAGCAGGCGTTCGCGCTCGTTGGCGGGTGCGCGTCCGGCGGCGGGCGCGCCCGTCGGGCCGGGCAGCGCGGCCCGGTCCACCTTGCCGTTGGCCGTCAGCGGCAGCGCGTCCAGGACGACGAGCGCGGACGGCACCATGTGGGCGGGCAGCCGCTCCTCGGCGAACCGCCGCACCGCGTGCTCCAGTTCGCCGGTGCCGGGGGCGGCGGGCACGACGTACCCGACCAGGTGCCGGCCGGCCGCGCCGTCCTCGCGG
This sequence comes from Streptomyces sp. NPDC001941, assembly GCF_040296945.1. NCBI lineage: Bacteria > Bacillati > Actinomycetota > Actinomycetes > Kitasatosporales > Streptomycetaceae > Streptomyces > Streptomyces sp. NPDC001941. The sequence goes on from NZ_JBEOYE010000085.1 coordinate 22,241, forward strand.
ACGACGACCGCGGCCTGGGCGACGCCGGGGTGGGCGGCCAGGACGGCCTGGACCTCGCCCGGTTCGATGCGGAAGCCGCGGATCTTGACCTGGTCGTCGACGCGGCTGGCGAAGACCAGCTTCCCGTCGGCGGTCCAGCGGACCCGGTCGCCGGTGCGGTAGAGCCGTGCGCCCGCGCCGTCGAAGGGCGAGGCGACGAAGCGCTCGGCGGTCAGGCCGGGGCGGCCCACGTAGGACCGGGCGAGCCCGGCCCCGGCGACGTACAGCTCGCCGTCGACGCCGACCGGCACCGGGTTGAGGCCGCCGTCCAGGACGTACACCCGGGAGTTGGTGATCGGGGTGCCGATGCCGGGCCGGTCGTCGTCCGCGCCCAGCGCGTCGGACATGGTGGCGCAGACGGTCGTCTCGGTGGGGCCGTAGGCGTTGACGAAGCGGCGTCCCGGCGCGAAGCGGGCGACCAGTTCGCCGCCCAGCGCCTCGCCCGCCGACACCAGGGTGGTGACGGGCGCCAGGTCCCCGGGGTCGAGGACGGACAGGACGGCGGGCGGCAGGGTGGCGTGGGTGACGCCGTGCCGGGCGACCAGCTCGGCGAGCCCGCCGCCGGGCAGCAGCGTCTCGGCCGGCGCCACGACCAGCCGGGCGCCGGAGCACAGGGCCATCACCAGTTCCCAGGTCGCGGCGTCGAAGCCGGGCGAGGCGAACTGCAGGACGCGGCTGTCCGCGCCGACCTCGAAGCGCTCCCGCTGCGCCGCCACCAGGCTGGCCACGCCGGTGTGCGTGACGACGACGCCCTTGGGGCGGCCGGTCGAGCCCGAGGTGAAGATCATGTACGCGGGGTGGGCGGCCAGCAGCGGGACCGCGGGCCCTTCCGCGTCCGGCGCCGGGGCGCCCGGCGCGTCGATCTCGTCGGCCAGCGGCGGCGCGTCCAGGACGTGCACCGGGATCTTCGTGTCCCCGGGCACCACGGGGGCGCACAGCGCCGACGCGAGGACCGCGCACGCACCCGACTCGCGGAGCATGAACGCGATGCGCTCCGCCGGGTACTCCGGGTCGACCGGCAGGTAGGCGCCGCCCGCCTTGAGCACCCCGAGCAGGGTCACCACCAGCTCGACGCCCCGCTCGCGCACGACCGCGACGACCGACTCGGGTCCGACGCCGCGCGCCCGCAGGAACCGGGCGAGCCGCTCGGCCCGCGCGTCGAGCTCCGCGTACGTCAGCTCCGCGTCGTCCGAGGCGACGGCGACCGCGTCCGGGTCGCGCCGCACCTGGGCCGCGAACAGCTCGGGGACCGTGGCTCGGCCCACCGGCGCGGCGGTGTCGTTCCAGGCGTCGAGCACCTGGCGGCGCCCGTCCTCGCCCAGCACCCCGACCGTCGCCAGCGGCGCGTCCGGGCCGCCGTCCAGGGCGCGTTCGACCGCGTCCACCAGGCCCTCGACCGCCGTGTGGGCCAGGGCGACGACGGCCTCGGGGTCGACCGGCGCGACGGCGTCCACGATCAGGTCGATGCCGTCGCCGGAGTCGTCGACCAGCAGCGCCAGCGGGTAGTTGGTGCGCTCGTGGGTGAACAGCAGCCGGGTGCCGGGCAGCGAGGCGTTCCACCGCGCGTCCAGGTCCTGGCCCACGCTGCGCCGGTAGTTGAGGCACGCGGTGAACAGCGGCGCGTCCCCGTCCAGGGCCGCCGCCCGCTGCGCCACCACCAGCGGGGCGTGCTCGTGCTCCATCAGCCCGGCCAGCTGCCCGCGCATCGCCCGCAGGGCACCGAGCGCCCCGGTGCGAGACGTGGGGACGCGTACGGGAAGGGTGTTGATGAACGGCCCGGGCACCCGGTCGGCGCCCACGCCCGCGTTCATCCGGCCGAACAGGACCGTGCCGAAGACGACGTCCTCGCGCCCGCTGACGGCCGCGAGCACCCGCGCCCAGGCCACGTGCAGGACCGTCGCCGCGCTCACGCCCGCCCGGCGCGCCGCCTCCCTCAGCCGGGCCGTCAGCTCCGGGGACGCCGCGGCCCGCGCGCGGGCCAGGCCCGCGCCGTCGCCGTGCGCGTCCACCAGGCCGTAGGGCGCGGTGGTCTCGGTGACGTCGCCGAGCAGTTCGGCGAAGTAGCGCTCGTGCTCCGAGCGTGCCACGCCGCCGCGCGCCTGGGCGACGAACGTACGGAACGGCAGCGGCTCCGGCAGCTCCGCGCCGCGCCCGTCGAGGAACGCGGTCACCTCCTCCAGGAGCACTTCGAGCGCGGTGCCGTCGCGGACCATGTGGTGCGCCCGGATCAGCGCCATCCAGCGCTCCGGGTCGGCGCCCGGCACGGCCGCCACGTGCAGGTCGAGCAGCGGGGCCCGCCCCAGGTCCATTCGGGACCCGCCGGCGGCCACCAGCGCGGCCACCGGGTCGGGGGCCGCCGCGTCGAGGACCACCTCGGTCACCGGCAGGGGGGCGCGCCGCAGGACCACCTGCACGGGCTCGCGCAGGCCCTCCCACACATAGGCGGTGCGGTAGATGTCGTGGCGCTCCACCACGCGGGCCAGGGCGTCCACGAAGGCGTCCAGGCGGGCGCGCGAGTCGAACTCCAGGACCGCGGGCATCACGTACGCGTCGTCACCGCCGTCGGCGAGCCGGTGGTGGAAGAGCAGGCCCTCCTGGAGCGGGGCGAGCGGGTAGACGTCCTTGACGTTGGCCGCACCGCCCTCGACGGAGGCCACGATCCGCGCGACCTCGGACTCGGTCAGCTCCACGAGCGGCAGCATCGCGGGCGTGATCTCGGTCGCCCCGTCCGGAATCAGGTTGTCCGGTACGGAAACCTGCGCGGCGCCCGACGAGGCCGCAAGGGCCGCCACCGTCGGGTGGTCGAACAGCGCCCGCACCGACACGGAGACCCCGCGCCCGCGCAGCAGCTCCACCAGCCGCACCGCGACCAGCGAGTGGCCGCCCAGCTCGAAGAAGTCGTCGTCCACGCCGACCGTGTCCAGCTCAAGGACCTCGGCGAACGCCGCGCAGAGGATCTCCTCGCGCACGTCCGCCGGAGCCCGCCCGGCACCGGCGAGCGCGGCGAAGTCCGGGGCGGGCAGCGCCCGCCGGTCCAGCTTGCCGTTGCCGGTCAGCGGCAGCGCGTCCAGGACGACGACCGCGGAGGGAACCATGTGCTCGGGGAGGCGCTGGCCCGCGAAAGTACGGACGGACGCGGCCAGTTCGTCGTCGGCGTCCGCCCGGTCCTCGGGCACGACGTACGCGACGAGCCTGCGGTCCCCGGGCGTGTCCTCCCTGGCCACCACGGCGGCCTGCTCGACCAGCGGGTGGGCGGTGAGGACGCCCTGGACCTCGCCGGGCTCGATCCGGTAACCGCGGATCTTGACCTGGTCGTCGGCGCGGCCGAGGAAGACGATCTGTCCGTCGGCGGTCCACTTCGCGCGGTCGCCGGTGCGGTACATCCGCTCCCCGGCGGCGAAGGGGTTCGCGACGAACCGCTCGCCGGTCAGCCCGGGACGCTTGACGTACCCCCGCGCCAGCTGCGCACCCGACACGTACAGCTCACCAGCCACACCGGGGGCCACCGGACGCAGACAGCCGTCCAGAACGTAGAACCGCGTGTTCGCCACCGGGGTACCGACCGGCACCACGCCATCGGATGTGCTGGATGCCGTCAGACGGGTCGTCGCGACACCGATCGTCGTCTCCGTCGGACCGTAATGGTTGTGCACACCCCGCTCACCAGCGGCAGCCACCAACTCCCCTATGAATGCGGGAGAAGCTGCCTCACCACCCAGTACCAGGGACTGCGTCGGCAGGACACCCGCGATGCCTCCCGCCGACGCGAGCGCCGCCAGGTGCGAGGGAACCGCTTTGAAATGATCGATCTGATGCTCGGCCAGGTACGCGGCCACCGCGACGGGGTCCGTCACCGCACCCTCGTCCAGGATGTGCAGCTCGCCACCGCTCACCAGGCTCGCGAACACCACCGTGTTGCCCAGGTCCGTCGCCTGCGCCTGAAGCAGCGCGTACCGCGCACCCACGCCGCCGAAGCCCACGCGGGCGGGCACGGAGGCCGTATAGTTGGCCAACCCGCCATGGGTCACCGCCACACCCTTGGGCTGGCCCGTCGACCCCGACGTGTAGATCACGTACGCGAGCGAGGTCGGGTCCACCGTGCGACCCGGCGCCTCGGTGGAAGCCCCCGCGAGCTGCATCTCCACGAACGTGTCGTCGAGGGCCACCAGACGCGACCGCCCGGCGGGCAGCTCGTCCAGGATCTCCTCAGTCGTCAGCGCCAGCGCCGCACCACTGTCCCGCAGCATGAACGCAATACGATCCGTCGGCTGCCCCGGATCGATCGGCAGATAACCCGCACCCGCCTTCCACACACCCAGGATCCCGGCAATCATCTCCGCGCCACGCGGCAGGCACAGACCCACCACCGACTCCGCACCGATCCCCTGACCGATCAGATAATGCGCAATCCGGTTCGCCCGCGCCTCCAACTCCCCGTACGACACCGACGAACCATCAGCCACCAGGGCAGTCGCACGCGGAGCACGTCCTGCGGTCTCCTCGAACAGCTCGTGAACCAGGCTGGGTTCGGAGTCCGAGGCCGTGTCGTTCCACTCGACGAGGACGCGCTCCCGCTCCTGCGCGTCCAGGACGTCCACCTGGTCCAGGGCCAGTTCGGGGCCGCCGTCCAGGGCGGTCTCCAGGGCCGCGACGAGGTTCCCGGCGGCGGTGCGCACCAGGACTCCGACCGCGCGGGAGTCGATGGGCGACACGGAGTCGACCGCGACCTCCGTCCGGTCACCGTAGTCGTCGAGGAGGATCACGAGCGGGTAGTTCGTGCGCTCGCGCACCGAGACCAGGCGCACTCCCTCCATGCCCTCGTCGACGGCACGGCCCGGGTTGCGGCGGTAGTTGAGGAAGGACGTGAACAGGGGGGAGTCACCGGTGATCCCGCTGGCGCGCTGGGCGACGACGAGCGGCGCGTGCTCGTGCTCCAGGAGCTCCGCGAGCTGGCCGCGCATCGCGGACACGGCTTGCAGGACGCCGAGTTCGCCGGTGCGGACGCGGACGGGCAGGGTGTTCATGAACGGGCCGGCGACCCGGTCGGCTCCGGCGCCCGCGTTCAGGCGTCCGTACAGGACCGAGCCGAAGACCACGTCCTGCCGGTCGCTGACGGCGGCCAGGACGCGGGCCCAGGCGACGTGCACGACGGTCGCGGTGCTGATGCCGAGCCGTCGTGACACGGCGCGCAGCCTGGTGTCGAGGTCCGGCGGGAACGCCACGACCTCGTGCACCGTGTCGGCACCGTCGCCGCGCACGTCCGCGAGGCTGTACGGCGCGGTCGGCTCGGTCACGTCGCCCAGCAACTCACCGAAGTAGCGCTCGTGCTCCGCACGCGGCACGCCGCCGCGCACCTGGGCGACGAAGGTACGGAACGGGAGCGGCTCCGGCAGTTCCGCGCCCCGGCCCGCGAGGATGGCCTCGACCTCGTCCAGGACGACCTGGAGCGCGGTGTGGTCGCGCACCGTGTGGTGCATGCGGACCAGGACCAGCCAGCGGTCCCCGCCGGGCAGGGCCGCGGTGTGGGTGCCCAGGAGCGGGGCGTGCCCGAGGTCCATGGTGGCGCCGCCCACCGCGGCGAGCTCGGCCACCGGGTCGTCGCCCGTGGGGTCGAGGTCCACTTCGGCGGTCGGGAGCGTGGCGTGCCGCCACACCACCTGGACCGGCGAGGTCAGGCCCTCCCACACGAAGGAGGTGCGGTAGATGTCGTGCCGGTCCACGACCTGCTGGAGGGCGGCGGTGAACGCGTCGGCGCGCTCCCGGCCGTCGAACTCCAGGACGGCCCGCATGACGTAGGCGTCCTCGCCGCCGTCGGCGAGCAGGTGGTGGAAGAGCAGGCCCTCCTGGAGCGGGGCCAGCGGATAGACGTCCTTGACGTTGGCCGCGCCGCCCTCGACGGACGCCACGACCCGCGCGACCTCCGCCTCGGTCAGCTCCACGAGCGGCAGCATCGCGGGCGTGATCTCCGTGGCGCCCTCGGGAATCAGGTTCTCGGGTACGGCGACCTGCTCGTCACCGGCCGACGCGGCGAGGCCGGCGACGGTGGGGGTGTCGAAGAGGGTACGGACGGAGATCGCGACACCGTGGGTGCGCAGGATCTCGACGAGGCGCACGGCCATGAGCGAGTGGCCGCCGAGCCGGAAGAAGTCGTCGTCCACGCCGACGCTCTCCAGGCCGAGCACCTCGGCGAAGGCAGCGCACAGGACCTCCTCGCGGGCGTTGGAAGGACCACGTCCGGTGCCGGTCACGTACTCGGGGGCGGGCAGCGCCTTGCGGTCCAGCTTGCCGTTCGCGTTGAGCGGCAGCGCGTCCAGGACGACGACCGCCGAGGGAACCATGTACGCCGGAAGACGCTCGGCGGCGAACTCGATGACACCATCTGCCAGTTCGACGCACATGCCGCAGTCGGGGACGACGTAGGCGACGAGGCGTACGTCTCCGGGGGCGTCCTGGCGTGCGATGACGGCAGCCTGTGCGACCTGCGGGTGTGCGGCCACGACCGCCTGCACCTCACCGGGCTCGATCCGGAAACCACGGATCTTCACCTGCTCATCCACACGACCCAGGTACTCCAGCTGACCGTCCACGTTCCAGCGCACCACATCACCCGTGCGGTACATCCGCGCACCAGCGGTGAAGGGGTTCGCCACGAAACGCTCAGCCGTCAGACCGGACCTCGACGCATAGCCACGCGCCAGCTGCACACCCGCCAGATAGAGCTCACCCGCCACACCCACCGGCACCGGAGCAAGCGCCGAATCCAGCACGTACGTACGCGTATTCGTGATCGGCGCACCAATCGGCACGACCTCCGACCCCGGCACGCACTCCCACGCCGTCACATCCACCGACGCCTCCGTCGGCCCGTACAGATTGTGCAGACCAACACCCGGCAGACGCTCGAAGAACCGCTCCTGCACCGACACCGGAAGCGCCTCACCCGAACACACCACACGCCTCAGCGACCCAAGCTCGCCCACCGACGGCTCCGCCAGGAACGCCTCCAGCATCGACGGCACGAAATGCACCGTCGTCACACCCAACTCACCGATAACGGAAGCCATATACGCCGGATCACGATGCCCACCCGGCCGCGCCACCACCAGCGACGCACCCTCCACCAACGGCCAGAAGAACTCCCACACCGACACATCGAAACCGAACGGCGTCTTCTGCAACACCCGGTCATCCGCACCCAGACCGAACCGACCCTGCATCCACGCCAACCGGTTCACGATCCCCGCATGCGACACCACCACCCCCTTCGGCCGACCCGTCGAACCCGACGTGAAGATCACGTACGCGGGTCCCTGCGGATTCAGCCGACGCTCGTCCGGGGCCGGCCGGGAGCCGTTGCCGAGGGTGAGGTCCAGCACGTCGAGGTCGATCCGCTGGACGTCGGCGGGGAGCAGGTCGCCCAGCTCCCCCTGGGTGACGACGGTCCGGGCGGCAGCCGTGTCCAGGACGTAGGCGATGCGGTCAGCCGGGTACTCCGGATCCACCGGAAGGTACGCCGCACCCGCCTTCACCACGCCAAGCAGCGCCGCCACCATCCCGACACCGCGCTCCAGACACACACCGACGACCGACTCCGCACCCACACCACGCGAAATCAGCACCCGCGCAAGGCGGTTGGCCCGGGCATCCAGCTCCGCGTACGAGTACGAGACCCCGTCCGCCACCACCGCGACCGCCTCCGGCGACCGCGCCACCTGCGCCTCGAACAGCTCCGGCAGCGTCACCGGCACCAGATCCGCGTCCGTCGCGTTCCACCCCACCAGCACCCGCTCCCGCTCCACCTCGCCCATGACGTCGAGCGAGGTGAGCGGCGCGTCGGGGCCGCCGTCAAGTGCGGTCTCCACGGCGGTGACCAGCCGCTCGACCGCCGTACGGGCGAGGGCCGCCACGGCCGCCGGGTCGACCGGGGCGACGGCGTCGACCGACAGGCCGATCCGGTCGCCGTTGTCGTCGACGAGCAGGGCGAGCGGGTAGTTGGACAGCTCGCGGGCGTACAGCACGCGCGCGCCCTCCATCGCCCCATCCCAGCTGGTCTCCGCGTCGTCGCCGACGTTGTGGCGGTAGTTCAGGAAGGAAGTGAAGAGAGGAGTGTCGCCGGTGACGCCGCTGGCCCGCTGGGCCACGGCGAGCGGGGCGTGCTCGTGCTCCAGGAGGCGGGCGAGCTGGCCGCGCATGGCGGTGAGCGCGGCGAGGGAGCCGAGTCCAGCGGTGCGCGCCCGTACGGGGAGCATGTTCATGAAGGGGCCGGGGACGCGGTCCGCGCCGGCGCCCGCGTTCATGCGGCCGAGCAGGACGGTGCCGAAGACCACGTCGTCGCGGCCGCTGACGGCGGCGAGGACGCGGGCCCAGGCGACGTGCAGGACGGTCGCGGTGCTGACGCCCGCGCGGCGGGCCGCGCTCCGGAGTCGTACCGTCAAGTCGCCGCCGAGCGGCAGCAGTTCCAGACGGGCGTCCGAACCGTCGCCGCGCACGTCCGCGAGGCCGTACGGCGCGGTCGGCTCGGTCACGTCGCCCAGCAGCTCGGTGAAGTGGCGTTCGTGCGCGGCCCGTGCGTCGGCGCCGCGCGTCTGGGCGACGAAGGTGCGGAACGGCAGAGGCTCGGGCAGCTCGTCGCCCCGGCCGGCCAGGAACGCCTGGACCTCCTCCAGGACGACCTGGAGCGCGGTGTGGTCGCGCACCGTGTGGTGCATGCGCAGGAGCACCAGGCAGCCGTCCGCGTCGGGGGCGTCCGCGACGTGCAGGTCGAGCAGCGGGGCGCGGCGCAGGTCCATCCGGGAGCCGACGGCGGCGACCAGCGCGGCCACCGGGTCGAGGGCGTCCTGATCGAGGGAGGTCGCAGAGACGGGCAGGGTGGCGCGCCGCCACACGACCTGCACGGGCTCGCGCAGTCCTTCCCAGGCCAGGGACGTGCGGAAGATGTCGTGCCGGTCCACCACGCGCTGCAGCGCGCGGGCGAAGTCGTCGACGCGCGCACGGCTGTCGAAGGCGAAGACGGCGGGCATCACGTACGCGTCGGGGCCGCCGTCGGCGACCAGGTGGTGGAAGAGCAGGCCCTCCTGGAGTGGGGCGAGCGGGTAGACGTCCGCGATGTTGGCGGCGCCGCCCTCGACGGTGGCCGCGATCCGCTCGATCTCGGCCCCGGTGAGCTCGACGAGCGGCAGCATCTCGGGCGTGATCGCGGTCGCCCCGGCCGGAATCAGGTTGTCCGGTACGGAAATCTGCGCGGCGCCCGACGTGGCCGCGAGACCCGCGGGCGTCGGGGCGTCGAAGAGCGAGCGCATGGACACGGTGACGCCGTGGGTACGCAGGATCTCGACGAGGCGCACCGCGAGCAGCGAGTGGCCGCCGAGCCGGAAGAAGTCGTCGTCCACGCCGACGCTCTCCAGGCCGAGCACCTCGGCGAAGGCAGCGCACAAGACCTCTTCGCGCACGGTGGCGGGCCCACGGCCGGAGCCGGTCGCGTACTCGGGGGCGGGCAGCGCCTTGCGGTCCAGCTTGCCGTTCGCGTTGAGCGGCAGCGCGTCCAGGACCACGACCGCCGACGGAACCATGTACTCGGGCAGGCGGCCGGCCGCGAACTCCCGTACGGAAGACTCCAGTCGGCTACCGCCCAGCGTGCCGGGGACGACGTAGGCGACGAGGCGCACGTCTCCGGGCGCGTCCTGGCGTGCGATGACGGCAGCCTGTGCGACCTGCGGGTGTGCGGCCACGACCGCCTGCACCTCACCCGGCTCGATCCGGAAACCACGGATCTTCACCTGCTCATCCACACGACCCAGGTACTCCAGCTGACCGTCCGCGTTCCAGCGCACCACATCACCCGTGCGGTACATCCGCGCACCAGCCGTGAAGGGGTTCGCCACGAAACGCTCAGCCGTCAGACCGGGACGGGATGCATATCCACGGGCAAGCTGTACGCCCGCCAGATAGAGCTCACCCGCCACACCCACCGGCACCGGAGCAAGCGCCGAATCCAGCACGTACGTACGCGTATTCGTGATCGGCGCACCAATCGGCACGGTCTGCGACCCCGGCACGCACTCCCACGCCGTCACATCCACCGACACCTCCGTCGGCCCGTACAGATTGTGCAGACCAACACCGGCCAGACGCTCGAAGAACCGCTCCTGAACCGACACCGGAAGGGCTTCGCCCGAACACACCACACGCTTCAGCGATCCCAGCTCGCCCACCGACGGCTCCGCCAGGAACGCCTCAAGCATCGACGGCACGAAATGCACCGTCGTCACACCCAACTCACCGATAACGGACGCCATATACGCCGGATCACGATGGCCACCCGGCCGCGCCACCACCAGCGACGCACCCTCCACCAGCGGCCAGAAGAACTCCCACACCGACACATCGAAACCGAACGGCGTCTTCTGCAACACCCGGTCATCCGCACCCAGACCGAACCGACCCTGCATCCACGCCAACCGGTTCACGATCCCCGCATGCGACACCACCACACCCTTCGGCCGACCCGTCGAACCCGACGTGAAGATCACGTACGCGGGGTGGTCGGGGCGCACGTCGACGCGCGGGGAGCTCGGGTCGCGCGCGGGGAGCACCGGGTCGTCGGTGAGGACGCGCCGCACGCCGTCGGGCAGCAGGCCGGCGTGCGCGGTGTCGGTGACGGCGGTCGTCGCCCCGGCGGTCTCCAGGACGTAGGCGATGCGGTCGGCCGGGTACTCCGGGTCCACCGGAAGGTACGCCGCACCCGCCTTCACCACGCCAAGCAGCGCCGCCACCATGTCGACGCCCCGCTCCAGGCAGACGCCGACCACCGACTCCGCGCCCACACCACGGGAAATCAGCGTGCGGGCCAGGCGGTTGGCCCGGGCATCGAGCTCCGCGTACGAGTACGACACCCCGTCCGCCACCACCGCGACCGCCTCCGGCGACCGCACCACCTGCGCCTCGAACAACTCCGGCAGCGTCACCGGCACCAGATCCGCGTCCGTCGCGTTCCACCCCACCAGCACCCGCTCCCGCTCCACCTCGTCCATGAGGGCCGCGTGGGCGAGGAGTTGGTCGGGCTCGGCGGCGGCCAGCCAGTTGGCGACGTGCAGGTAGCGGCGGGCGACGGCCTCGGCGTCGGACAGGTCGTGGACGTCGGGGTTGGCGTCGACGTTGATCTGCATGCCCGCGCGGTCGTAGATGTCGATGCGGACGTCGTCGACCGGGCCGGTGCCCAGGTTGTGCGCCACGGTGGTGCACTCGCCGAAGCGCAGGTCGTAGTCGAACGCCATCACGTTGATGTGCAGCCCGCACAGGTCGCCGTCGACGATGCCGAGGTCGTTCAGCATGTCCTTGTAGCGGTAGCGCTGGTGGCGCAGGCCCTCGCGGATGGCCCGGGAGGTCTGGGCGACGAGGTCGGCGACGGTGGCGCCGGGGCCCACGGTGAGGCGCAGCGGCAGGATGTTGGAGGTCATGCCCGCGATGCCGAGGGTGCGCTTGTCGGAGCGCGCGCGGACGGGCAGGCCGACGGTGATCTCCTGCTCGCCGGTGGTGCGGTGCCGGTAGAGCGCGGCGGCGGCGATCATCAGGCCGGCGAAGCTGGTGCGCAGGCGGCGGGCGCCGGCCTTGAGGGTGTCGGCGGCGGTCTGGTCGACGCCGTCCGTGTGGCGCAGGGGCGCGCGCTGGGCGCGGCGGGACTTGTGGGCGTCCCCGCCGTGGACGGCGGGGTGGTCGGCGAGGCGTTCCAGCCAGTAGGCGCGGTCGTTCGCGAAGTCCGCGGAGTCGCGGTAGGCGCGGTCGGCGTCGATGAGGGCGTGGACGGACTCGGGGGCGCCGGCGGAGGGGTCGCGGCCCTCGGTGAGGGCCGTGTAGATCTCGGTGGCGCGGTGGGCGAGGACGACGCCGCCCTGGCCGTCGAGGACGAGGTGGTGGGGGCGGATGTACCAGTAGTGGAGGTGTTCCGCGAGCTTGATGACCGCCGCGTTGAAGAGGGCGCCGCCCTCCAGTTCGGCGGGGCGGAGCTTGTCGTCCTCCATCCAGGCGAGGGCGGCGGCGCGCGGGTCGGCGGCGTCGCTGACGTCGACGAGGGCGACCGGGTAGTCGGCGGCGTCGTGGACGTACTGCCGGGGGGTGCCGTCGACGGTGCGGATCCGCAGGCGCAGCGTGTCGTTCTCGCGCACGCGCAGCTCGGCGGTGCGCACGAGCAGGTCGAGGTCGACGGGCCCGTGGATCTCCATGTACTCGGCGATGAAGAACGCCTGGTTGTCCGGGGCGAGTTGCTGCGCGTACCACATGCCGAGCTGTCCGCTCATCAATTCGCGGAGTTCACCCTCATTGCTGGCCATTACCGCGCTCTCCAATCGTTCGAATCATCGACTGGAACAGCTCGGGCCGCCTCCACCGGCGTGCGCACGACCGCCCAGCTCTTGTTGCACAAAGCTGTGACCGATTAATTCAGGGATCTTCCGCACCTGATACGGCGACTCACTATGGCTCAGTGCACAGGGGTGATCAATACGCGTCCGCCGGGCGTTCAACTGCGTGTGGAGGGCAGTTGAACGGGGTGGCGAATTCCCTGGTGCGGGCGGTGCTCCGGGTCCGGGCGAACGGCCTTGACGTGGGCGAAGGAGCCCTGCGACCTTCGTGGACGCCTATAGCCTGCGCCCGCCCGGGCGCACGGAAACCAGAATTCCGTGAATTGTTCTGCGGTCACCCCTAGATCTGCGAGGCACTCGTATGCCCGATCCGTCGTCGCTCGTCAAGCCGTCCATGAATCCGTCCGTCAAGCCGTCCATCAACCTGGTGGATCCCGCGCTCTATTCGCACGGTGATCCCTTCGAGCAGTGGCGCTGGCTGCGCGCCCACGATCCGGTGCACTGGCACGAGCCTTCGGAGCTGCCCGGTTTCTGGTCGCTGACGCGTTACCACGACATTCGTACGGCCTACCGGGACGCGGAGGCGTTCAGTTCCGCGCAGGGCATCCTGCTCCGCCCGGCGGAGCACGGCGCCGACCCGGGCGGCGGGCGCACGCTGGCGCTGACGGACGCGCCGCGGCACAAGCAGCTGCGGGGCCTGGTCGACGGCTGGTTCGCGGTGCGCTCGGTGCGGGCGCTGGAGGCGGAGATGCGGGACATCGCGCGGGGCGTGGTGGACCGGGCGCTGGAGAGCGGCAGTTGCGACTTCGTCGCGGACGTCGCGGCGCGGGTCCCGCTGTACGTGATCTGCAAGATGATGGGGGTGCCGGAGTCGGACTGGGAGTACCTGTACGACCTGACGAGCCAGGCGTTCGCGGCCGGCGACCCGGCGACCCGGCGCTTCGCGCACCTCAACATCCTGGGCTACTTCGAGACGCTGGCGGCCGAGAAGGCGGACGAGCCGGGCGACGACCTGGTGAGCGTGCTGGCGACGGCGGAGCTGGACGGGGAGCCGCTGTCGGCGGACGACGTGATCCTGAACTGCGACAACCTGCTGGTGGGCGGTACGGAGAACACCCGCATCGCGGCGTCCGGGGGCATGCTCACGTTCCTGGAGCGGCCCGAGCAGTGGGCGGCCCTGCGGGAGGACCCGTCGCTGCTGCCGTCGGCGGTGGAGGAGGTGCTGCGCTGGACGTCGACGGCGACGCACATCATGCGGACGGCGACGCGTCCGACGGAGATCCACGGGCGGCGGATCGAGGCGGGTGACCGGGTGGTGTTCTGGCTGCCGTCGGCGAACCGCGACGAGACGGTGTTCGAGGACCCGGACGTCTTCGACGTGCGCCGCACACCCAACCGGCACCTGTCGCTGGGCTTCGGCGAGCACTTCTGCCTGGGCAGCATGCTGGCGAAGGTGGAACTGCGGCTGCTGTACGCGGAGTTGCTGGAGCGGGGCGTGCACGTCGAGCAGGACGGCGAGGCGAAGCTGCTGGACTCGATCGTCGTCAACGGCCCGCAGACGCTGCCGGTGCGCCTGAAGGCCGCCTGAGCGCGGGTGCGGAGAAGGTACGGCGAAGGGGCCCGCCTCGATGGTTCGAGGCGGGCCCCTTCGCGTGCCCTCCGGCCGGGCGGCGCGCGGCGGAGTCGTATGCGCGTGTCCTGCGGCCCGGTGGCGCGCGCGGCGGAGTCGTACCGCCGGGTCAGCCGGACATCGCCACCAGGACGCGGCGGTCGCCGGTGAAGGGGCGGCGGCCGTGGCCGACGGCGACGTTGTCGATGACCATCAGGTCGCCGCGGCGCCAGTCGACGTCGACGGCGACGTCGAGGCCCCGGTCGTGCACGTGCGTGACGTACGCGTCGGGGATCGGGCTGCCGTCGGCGAAGGTGACGGACTGCGGCAGTTCCTCCGGCGGCAGGATCTGGGCGAGTTCGCGGGAGGTCTCGTCGCCGAGGGCGGCCGGGTGGAAGTGGTCGGCCTGGTTGAACCAGACCTCCGTGTGCGTCCCGGGGTGCTTGACGGTGGCCGGCCGTACGGGGCTGATCATGCGCAGGCCTCCGTCGGGGGTCCACCGCCAGTCGAAGTCGCCCGCGTCGAGGAACTTCTCGACGGCCGCGCGGTCCTCGGTCTCGAAGGTCTGCCGCCAGCTGCGGCCCAGGCCGAAGCCGTCGTGCAGGTTCTGGGTGTAGCGCACGCCCTGGGCGAACGCGTCCCGCACCTCGTCGTCCAGCGACTCCAGCCACCGGCCGCCGTCGACGACGGGGGTGGCGCCGCCCGAACCGGGCGTGGTGGCGCAGTAGAAGAACAGCCGCTCGGGCCAACGGTGGCTGTAGGACAGCTCGTTGTGCATCGCGATGGTCATGTGCTGCGGGTACTCGGTGGACGTGTAGAGGTTGTCGCCGAGCTGGGTGCGCGGTGACGTGCCGTGCGTGTAGCCGAGGCGGTTGGGCAGCACCAGGTCCATGACGGCGGCGACGTCGTCCTCGGGCACGTCGAAGCCGCGCAGGACGACGGCCTTGGACCGGGTCAGCAGGTCCGCGAAGTCGCCCTGCTCCTCCAGCGTCCGGCGGACGCCTTCGAGTCCGGTGGGGCCGTCGCCGGGGCTCAGCTCCAGCGGCTTCCAGTGGTCGGTTTCGCTCATGCCGGCTCCTTGGCGCTTGGTGGCGAGGGTGTGCGTGCTCCCGGCACCGCCGGGACGGGGGGTTCCTAGGGTCGGTGCCGGGAGCGGGCGCGGGGGCGCGCCCCGGGGCCCGCCGGCCGGTGGCGCACAGTCCTCCGGGCGCGGGCGGGCACCACTATGCGCCCGGTCCCGCGCGGTCGGTCAAGAGCCGCCTCCCGGTCGTCCAACCGCGTGCGCGGCGCTGTTGAACAGCGCGTTCGCCTCCGTACGGGTGATCGGCGTACGCCCTTGATGGCCGCCGTGGGCCGGTGCGATGGTGGGTGGCCCGGCAGTGCCGGACCTCCCCCGCCCCTCCCGCGCGCGCCGTCGTACGGCGCGCCGTCCGCGGTGTCCGCGGGGGCGGGCCCTACGACGACCTGGAGTTGCCCATGCCCACCCCGACCGTGACCGAGGGCGCGTCATGCCCTATGTGACCTCCAACGGCATCCGGCTCTCCTACCAGCGTGCGGGGCAGGGCGAGCCGGTGCTCCTGATCATGGGCTCCGGTGCCGCGGGGCACGTGTGGACCACGCACCAGACCCCGGCGCTCAACGCGGCCGGCTACGAGACGATCGTCTTCGACAACCGCGGCATCGGCGCCTCGGACGCGCCCGCCGGGATGTACGCGCTGGACGACCTGGTGGCGGACACGATCGGCCTGATCGAGGCCCTGGACCTGGGTCCCTGCCGGCTCGTCGGGACCTCCATGGGCTCGATGATCGCCCAGGAGGTGGCCGCCCGCGCGCCGCACCTGGTGCGCTCGGCGGTGCTGCTGGCGACCCGGGCCCGCTCGGACGTCACGCGCCGCGCACTGACGGAGGCGGACCTGGCGCTGCGCGAGAGCGGGGTGCGGCTGCCGCCGAAGTACACGGCGGTGCGGACCGTCCTGGAGATGCTCTCCCCGGCGACGCTGAACGACGACACGGCCGCCGCGGGCTGGCTGGAGATCCTGGAGCTGACCGGCGGCAACACCGACGGCGGCGGACAGGCCGGGGTGGACCGCGCGGGCGACCGGCGGGAGGCGCTGCGCGCGATCACCGTGCCGTGCCGCACCGTGGCGTTCGCCGACGACGTGATCTGCCCGCCGCACCTGGTGGCCGAGGTCGCCGACGCGATCCCCGGCTGCGACCACGTGGAGATCCCCGACTGCGGCCACCTGGGCAACCTGGAGCGGCCCGCGGTGGTGAACGAGGCGATCCTCGAGTTCCTCGCCAAGTACTGAGCCACGTACTGAGCCACGCGCCGAGCCGCGCACTGAGCCGCGTACCGACGTGCTGACCGACGTTCCACCGATGTGAGGCCGACAGTGACAGACATGGACACCGGCGGGATCCTGGACCAGGGGCCCGCCGCGAAGATCGTTCGACGGGACGTCACCACCTGGACGTTGCGGATGGACGCTCCCGGCCGGCTGCGGCCGGCGCACACCGACGCGCCGATCCGGGTGGAGCGCTCCGAGGTGCCCTCGATCGACCTCAGCCGCGCCCTGTACGCGGCCGTGGGGTCCCGGGTGTGCTGGACCGACCGGTTCGCGTGGGACCACGAGACGTGGGAGGCGTGGGTCAACCGGGAGTCGATGGCCACCTGGATCGCCACGGTGCAGGGCACGGTGGCGGGCTACTTCGAGCTGGAGGCGCAACCGGGCGGTGCGGTGGAGATCGTGCTGTTCGGCCTGCTGCCGCAGTTCTACGGGCAGGGGCTCGGCGGTGCGCTGCTGACCGCGTGCGTGCGCAACGCGTGGCGGGCCGGTACGGACTGGGCGCCGGAGCACGGCCCGGTGTCGTCGGTCTACCTGCGCACCAGCACGCTCGACCACCGCCACGCGGTGCGCAACTACC
>NZ_JBEOYE010000086.1:0-38896 GCF_040296945.1 Streptomyces sp. NPDC001941
ATTGCTCAGTTCATGCCGACGCACCATGCCAGGCCCCTGCCCGGAACAGCAGCAGATCCACCCTCCGGACAAGAGCCATCAGACACGCCCTAGCCGGGTGCCTGTCGGAGCCCGGAAGGGTGCCCCGGGGCAAGGCAAGTGACGAGGCGTCACCCCACCCCGCCCATACGGCCGATTTAACTGGCCCCTACACTCATACGGGCGGTCGCGGACCTTACCGGCCGGGCCGCAGCACACGCACCGAAGCCGTTGGAAGGAACGCACCATGAAGCGCGTCATGCGGGGCCTCAGCGCCGCCGCGGCCACCACCGTCCTCGCCGGGGGCCTGCTGGTCGCCCTGCCCGGATCGGCCAGCGCCAACCAGTACGGCTACACCTGCAAGAACTGGAAGACCGGCAGTTCCACCTGGTCCGCCAGCTGCCACGTCACCCGCGGCAAGGCCCGCACCGTCACCGTCTGCGCCAACAAGACGCACTACGGCAAGTGGGTCGGCAAGGGCCAGTGGAAGTTCGAGGGCGACTGCGGCCAGTACGCGCTGCGCGCCACCGACGTCCAGTGGAAGGCGTGACCGGATCCTCCTCCGGAGCCTGACGACCGCGTCAGTACGCCGCGCCCGGCCCAAGGCCGGGCGCGGCCCACGCGGTCATCGCGTGCAGAACGCGCAGTAGCCGTGCCATTCCGCGAGTGCGAGCACACGGTGTCGTACGCACATCGCCAGGGCGTCGTCGTCGGGCGCGGCGCCCCGTCCGGGGGCGCGCTCGGCGCGAGCGGGGTCGAACGCCTCGACCATGTGCCGGAAGCGGCGCAAGTAGCCCTGGGCGTGAGGCGGTTCGTACCCCAGCTCGTCCCAGCGGTGTTCCCGCGCCGCGAGGTCGACCGTGCTCAGGATGAAGTCCCTGACCCCGGCCCGCTCCTCGGCCGTGGTCCCCCAGGCGACCTCGTCCAGGTCGAAGCCGACGCAGCCGCGCCCCACCATGTTCTGGTCCTGCGCGGCCAGCAGCGCGGCGAAGCGGTACTGGAACGGCTCCCGGGCGAGCGCGCTGACCGCGAGCATCATGACCTCGACGAAGACCTCGGTGGCGCCGTTGGTCAGGTCGAGGCCGTCGCCGGGTCCGCCGAAGCGGTTCACGGGCGCGCCCGTCGTTCATCCGGGCCGTTGCCCCTGCCGTCGTCCATGCGCCCATCCAACCGCGTCGCGCTTCCCGCCGGACGCGCGGGCCGCCGCCCCAATCACATCCGGGGGTCGGGCTTGAGCAGAGCGAAGACCGCCCCGGCCGGGTCGGAGACCCAGGCGATCCGGCCCACCTCGGGCACGTCCGCGGCCGGCATCAGCACCGTGCCGCCGCTGCCCTCGACGGCCGAGACCACACCGTCCACGTCCACCACGTGGAAGTACGGCACCCAGCGCGCCGCCGCCGACCCGTCACCCGGCTCGCCCGGCTCCACGTCCTGCGGTGCCACTCCGCCGAACGAGCCGTCCTCCTGGTCCCCGTCCGCGACGCTCACCACCCGGTACGTCATGCCCGGCGCCTGCATCTCGGCGTGCCGCCAGCCGAACACCCCGGCGTAGAAGTCGAGCGCCGCGGCCGGGTCCGGCACGTGGAGCTCCACCCACACCAGGGAGTTCTCCGCGGAGGCCACCTCGATGCCGCCCGTCTTGCCGGGCTGCCAGATGGCGAACTGCGCGCCCTGCGGGTCGGTGAACTGCGCCAGCCAGCCCTCGCCCATGACGTCCATCGGCTCCATCCGCACGGTCCCGCCGCCGTCCCGGACGGCTTCGGCAGTGGCGGGCGCGTCGGCGCTCTGGAAGTGCACCATCCACGCGGAGCGCGCCCCCTCCTCGGTGAGCGGGCCGAGCGCGGCCACCGTCTTGCCGTCGAGCCGGAAGAACCCGTACCCGCCGGCGTCCGGGCCCGCCGAGACGAACTCCCACCCGAAGACCGCCCCGTAGAAGGCGGCCGCCGCGGCGGTGTCCGGGCTGCCGAGGTCGAGCCAGTTGGGCGATCCGGTACGGAACTCGGTGCCGAGCATGCGGTCCTCCGGGGTACGGCGACACGGTCACCGTCCACCCTGCCCGCCGCCCCGGGGCACCGCAACGGATGCCGCACCCGTGCGTCTGTACGGGGCGGGGATCCGTACGGGGCGACGGGGCGGCGATCCGTACGGGACGCGCCTTCAGCCCGTGACGCCCTCGGCCTCCCGCCGCGGCGCGGAGGCGGTGTCCGTGGCGGCGGTGGTGTCCGTGGCGGTGTGGCGCGTACGGAACGTCAGGGCGAGGTAGGCGAGGCCGCCCACGAGCCCGGACAGCAGGAAGCTGCAGTCCACGCCGCCGGTCAGCGACAGCAGCGGCCCCTGGTACGTCGGCAGCGACACGGCGAGCAGGCCGACCACGGCGCCGAGCGCCCAGGACGCGGTCGCCCGCGGGTTCCAGCCGGCCCGGTACCAGTAGACCCCGCCCCGGGACCGGCGGTTGAAGACCTGCAGGGCGTCGGCGTCGTACACGCCCCGGCAGCGCGCGAACCCGATCAGGGTGATCACCGCCCAGGGCGTGCCGATCGCCGTGAGCAGCAGCACGAACGAGGTCATCGCGTCCTGCGCGTCCCAGGCGTAGTGCCCGACGAAGACGCAGACCGTGGCGAACGCCGCGACCGTGTACGTGGCGCGGGCCCGGGAGGCCTTCGGCAGGATCGCGTCCAGGTCGAGGCCCATCGAGTACAGCATCAGGCCCGCGTTGCCCGCGGAGCCCGCGCACGCGGCGACGAGCAGCGGCACCAGGTACCAGCCGGGCGAGGCGGCGACGAGGCCGCCCGCGTAGTCGAGGGCGGCGCCCGCCGCGTACGCCGTGAACGTGCCGAAGAGCTGCGGCACCAGGAGGCCGACGATCAGGCCGAACCAGGTCGCTCCGAGCACCGAGCGCGGGGTGTGGCGGGTGGGCGACACGTAGCGGGTGTAGTCGCCGAGCAGGGTGATGAACGCGATCGGCCCGGAGAGCCCTGCGGCGACCACCGACAGCAGCCAGGTCGGCCAGAACGACCCCAGCGCGTAGCCGCCGGCCTCCGGCAGCGCCGAGGTCGTGAAGTGCGGGGCGTACGCGATGACGCCCAGCACGAGCAGCGCGGTCATGACGACCGCGAGGACCCGGGAGAGGCGCAGCAGGAGCTGGTAGCCGTAGACGGCGCCGACGGCACTGGCCGCGGCGAGGAGCGCGTACACGATCCCGTACGAGACGCCGTTCACGGGCATGCCGAACAGGCGGTGCAGCAGCGCCGTCATCGCGTCGCCGCCGATCCACACGGTCAGGGCCGTGTACCCGAGCGAGAGCAGCAGGCCCACCACCGAGCCGACCAGCCGGCCGCGCACGCCGAAGTGGGCGCCGGAGGAGGTGGAGAGGTTGGTGCCGGTGCGCAGCGAGACGAGTGCGAGCGGGGCCGTGAGGGCGGTGCCGACGACGGTGCCGGTGACCACCGAGGTGAGGGCGGCCCACCAGCCGAGGCCGAAGGAGACCGGCAGCCAGCCGAAGACGATGACGCCGAGGCAGAGGTTCGAGCCGAGCAGGATCGTGATCAGGTCGCGCGGTCCGCTGGCGCGCTCCGCGTCGGGGATGGTGTCGACCCCGCGCTGTTCTATCGGCATGTCCACCTCTTGGTCGTTCCGGCCGTACTGAATCCTTCACGCTTTAGAACGCCGCTCAATCTGGCTTGTGCAAGCTGGAACGTCAAGACCTCATCTCATTTGTCGTAGGATTTGAGCGGCGCACAAACTCCGGGTAAACACAGCCGCACCGACCGTCGCACTGGTCACGGGCCACGGCGTGTGGGCGCTCTTCCCGGAACCGGTGGCGCCCCCTACCGTCGTGCCATGAACTTCGTGCGGGTCGACCATTCGCACCCCGGCGTGGTCGACGTGGTGCTCGACGGGGAAGCGGGGCGGCTCCCGCGCGCCGCCCGGCGCTGGCTGGAGGAGGCCTTCGGGTCGCTCGCGGCCGGAGCGCTCTACGGCGCGCCGGTCTACCTGGTCATGGCGATGGGCTTCGAACAGTCACCCGGCCGGATCTGGGCCGCGGTCGGGATCGCCGCCGCGCTGGGCCTGGTCGTCAACACCCTCGCCCTCGCGTACAAGGCGTACCGGAACACGACCCGGCTGCGGTTCTCGCCCGCCGCCGGAGCGGAGACCATGACCTTCGTCCGGGGCTCCCGCACGGACCCGCCGCGACCGCTCGCCGACGTACAGCGGATCTGGATCGAGCAGTCCGTCACGGAGTCCTACAAGAAGGGCAGGAAACCCGACTTCCTGAAGGTCACCCTGTGCGTGCTCCTGAAGAACGGCCGACTGGTCCGTCCTTCCCCGCTCCTCGCCGCGACGACCGACGCAGCGTTCCTGCACGAGCGGTTGCGGGAGGTGCTCGCGGCCACGGACGTCCCGGTGGACCTGGTCGTCCGACGCCGGGTGCAGTCCCAGTGGTCCGGCCTCGGCCACGGCGGCTCCACGGGCGGCGGGTCCTGACGGGCGGTGGGTCCTGACGGGCGGTGGCGGCTTACGAGGGGTGGCGCCCGAAGGGCAGTGGCACCTCACGGGCGGTAGCGCCTGACGTGCCGGAGGTCGTCACTCCGTCGGTGACGTCCGGATGGCAGTGCCCCGCCGCCTCGGCCAGAGTGGGCCCTGGATCCCACGACGCGAGGAGCACTGCCATGCGGAAGCCCCTGGCCGTGGCGCTCGCCGTCGGGGGCCTCGCGATCGCGGCCACCGGGACCACGTTCCTCGCGACGGCGGACGCCGACCGGCAGCCGTCGACGGCCACGGGTGAGCTGCGGCAGGCCGCATCACGTACGGACGCGGAAAGGCAGCCGCCCTTGCGGTGGACGGCGTGCCCCGGTCCGGCCAAGGGCGTCCTTGAGTGCTCGGAGCTGCGGGTTCCGCTGGACTACGGCGCTCCCGAGGGACGTACGATCCAGATCGCGCTGTCCCGGCGGCCCGCGAGCACCGGCGCCAAGGGCGCGGACCCGGCGAAGCGGCGCGTCCTGCTCCTGAACCCGGGCGGCCCCGGACTGCCGGGGCTCGCAAGCCCGACGCCCGTGGCGACTCCCCTTCCGCCGTCGGTCCTCGACGCCTACCAGGTGATCGGCTTCGACCCCCGGGGCGTCGGCCGCAGCACGCCGCTGACCTGCGGTCTCACCCCGGAGCAGAGCGCGGTCGCGTCGAACCCGCCGAGCCCGCGCGACGCGGCCGACGTGGCGGAGCAGGCGCGCACCGCCGAGCAACTGGCCGAGGCGTGCGCCGCCTCGCGGACCGGCGACCTGATGCCGTACATGACGACGGCGAACACCGCGCGCGACATGGACCGGATCCGCGCCGCCCTGGGCGTGCCGAAGGTCTCGTACTACGGGACCTCGTACGGCACCTATCTCGGCGCGGTCTACACCACGCTGTTCCCCACCCGCGCCGACCGGTTCGTCCTGGACAGCAGCCTCCCGCCCGAGGGGTACGACATCAACGCGCTGCGCGGGCAGGGAGAGGGCTTCGAGGCCCGCTTCCCCGACTTCGCCGCCTACGCCGCGGGCCACGCGGCGCAATACCAGCTCGGGGCGACAGCGGGCGCGGTGCGGGAGAAGTACTTCCAGCTCGCCGAACGGCTCGACGGGAAGCCCTCGCAGGGCACCGACGGGGCGACCTTCCGCGCACTCACCTCGGGCCTGCTGCGATCGGACAGCACGTTCCCGGCGCTCGCCGGGATCTGGCACAAGCTCGACACGGACCAGCCGCTCAGCGACCCCGGTCAGGGCGGCGGAGCGGCGCCGGGCGACAACTTCCAGGCCTCCCACCTGGCGGTGATCTGCGGCGACACCCCGTGGCCACGCGACCTCAAGACCTATGAGGACAACGTCGCCGCCGACCGGGCCCGCTATCCGATGTACGGCCCGACCGCCGCCACCATCAGGCCCTGTGCCTACTGGAAGGCACCGGTCGAGAAGAAGGTACGCATCACCGGCGACGGGCCCGCGGGCCAGGTGCTCATGATCCAGAACCTGCGGGATCCGGCCACTCCCCTGTCCGGCGCCCGACGGATGCGGCAGGCGCTCGGGAACCGGGCCCGGATGGTGACCGTCGACCAGGGCGGCCACGGGGCCTACCTCTTCGGCGCCAACAGGTGCGGCAACGACACCGTGACCGCCTACCTGACCACCGGCCGCCTGCCGAACGGGGACACCAGCTGCCCCGCACAGCCGTCGAGCACGGGCGGCGGCTGAACGGACGGCGAGCGGTGATCCGTACGGACCACAGGCAGCGGCTGAACGTACAGCACGCACCGATCCGTACGGACCACAGGCGACGGCTCAACGCGCGGCACACGGTGATCCGTACGACGCATGAGCACCGACTGAATGCGCCGTGCAGACAGACGCACGAGTCGAGCGGACGACACGGGGTACGCGCAACAACGGCCCACCAGGGCCACCGCCGATCGCCCGAAGCGGACCAGCCGACGGAAACTGCCTCATGGCCCCACCTTCGACGGAACCCGTACCCACCGCTCCCGACGACCCCCTCAGCCACACCATCAGCTGGGACGACGAGCCACAGCTGATCGGGGAGGCGCGTGACGCGGCGCGCCGACTGCTGGCCCGCGCCGGATACGGTCCCGAGGGGCAGGCCAGCAAGGACGCCCAGCTGATCGTCAGCGAGCTGGTGACCAACGCGGTCCGGTTCGCTCCCGGGCCCGGCAGCCTGGTCCTGGACATCGACCCGCCCTCCGAGACCCTGCGGATCACGGTGCGTGACAGCTCCCGACGGCGGCCGCGTCCCCAGCACCACGACCGGGCGCTCCCGGGGGGACACGGCCTGCGCCTGGTGGCGCTGCTCTGTACGTATCTGGAGACCTCGGTCACGGAGACCGGCAAGCAGGTCGTCGCCCACTTCCGCCTCCCCGGCGCGCCGCGCCCCCGGGGTGGAGCACTGGCCTGAGGGGACGTCGGTCGCGTCAGCGGGAGGGCGGGGTGATGTGCCGGTCCTGTCCCGCGCCGTGTCCGGCGACCGCCGTGGCGAGACCGATGGCGGCCAGGACCCCGAGCGGCAGCGTCCAGCCCCGCGTGGTGTCGTGCAGGATGCCGAGCAGCAGGGGTCCTGCCGCCGCCACGAGGTAGCCGATGGACTGCGCCATGCCCGCCAGTGCGGCGGCTTCGCCCGCGCTGCCGGCGCGCTGGCTCTGGAAGGTGAGCGCGAGGACGAGGCACGCGCCGCCACCGATCCCGAGCAAGGTGCAGGCCACGATGGCCAGTTGGGGGGCCGCGACCAGGACGGCGAAGCCACCCGACACGAGGACCGAGGCCCCGGCCGCCGTCCAGCGCTGGTCGCTCCGGCCGCGGGTGAGCAGCGGCAGGAGGCTGCTGGCGGCCAGGGACACCGCCTGGTAGTAGAACAGCGTCCAGCCGGCGGTGGTGCTGCTCATGCCCCGGTCGGCCAGGACGCTGGGGAGCCAGGCGACGGTGGTGTAGAAGGCCAGGGACTGCAGGCCCATGAAGAAGGTGACCTGCCAGGCCAGCCGTGACCGCCAGGGAACCGGGCTGTGGGCCGCTTCGGCGGAGGCGCGCGGTGCGTCGTCGCGCATCCGGGGCAGCCAGGCGAGCAGCGCCGCGACGGTGAAGACGATCCCCCAGGCCAGCGCGGTGTGCCAGGAACCGGGCAGCGCGCGGGCCAGCGGTGCGGAGATCCCGGAGGAGACCGCGGCCATCAGGCCCATGACGGTGACGTAGAGGGCGCTGACGCTCGGGACGCGTTCCGCGGGCACGCTCCGCCGGATCAGGGAGGGCAGCAGTACGTTGCCGAATGCGATGGCCGCGGAAAGGATCACCGTACCGGCGAACAGGCAGACCACGGAGGGGAGCGACCGGACGACCGTCCCGACGATCAGCGCCCCCTGCGCCACCACCAACAGGCGTGCGCTGCCCAGCCGATGGGACGCGCGGGCGACCAGGGGGGACGTCGCGGCGAACGTCAGCAGCGGGAGGGTGCTCAGCAATCCGCCCCAGCTCGCTGTCAGTCCACTGCCGTGGACGATGTCGGGCAGCAGCGCGCCGACACCGGTGAGCGTCGTGCGCAGGTTCGCCGCCACGAGGCAGATGGCGACGACGAGCCCGACGGATGCACGGACGGTCGCGGCGGAGGTGGACTTTGGGGCGGGGGTCGCCGCTTCGGTGGGCGTCACCGTGAGGGCGTCGGGTATCTCCGCCATCACGGGGGTCCCGCCCGC
Source organism: Streptomyces sp. NPDC001941 (assembly GCF_040296945.1). NCBI lineage: Bacteria > Bacillati > Actinomycetota > Actinomycetes > Kitasatosporales > Streptomycetaceae > Streptomyces > Streptomyces sp. NPDC001941. The sequence goes on from NZ_JBEOYE010000086.1 coordinate 8,246, forward strand.
TCCAGCTGACCCAGTCGTTCCAGGAACGGTGCGCTGCCGGGGCGCCGGGCCCGGCGCCGTACTCACTCCTCCTCCGACGCGTGCGGGGCGACCGTCTCGTGGTCGTGGGTGAGCTGGACGATGGAGGCCGCCGCGTCACGCGCACCGCCCGTGTCCCGGGCCTCGATCGCGTCCACCAGCCGCCGGTGGAGCCGGGCGTGCTCGGCGGCGTGGGCGGCGTCCCAGGGCATGCCGCCCAGGGACGACGTGAGCGCCGTGCCGAGGTGGTCGTACACCTCGACCAGCAGGTCGTTGCCGCTCGCCCGCACCACCGCCCGGTGGAACAGCGCGTCGACGCTCTCCGCCGCCGCGACGTCCTGGCCGTCGCTGGCCGCGTCGGCGTCGGCCAGCAGTTCCCGCAGCTGCCGCAGCTCGCTCTCGCTGCGGCGCAGGGCGGCGGCTCCCGACGCGTACTCCTCGAGCACCGTCCGCAGTTCCAGTACGTTGTCCCGCTGCGCGGAACTCGCCCGCCGGACCATGACCGACTGGAGCTCGCTCGACGAGCGGACGTAGGTGCCGTCCCCGGGCCGGGGCTCCAGCAGCCCCAGGTGCACCAGCGCGCCGATCGCCTCGCGCAGCGTGCTGCGCCCGACGCCGAGCTCTTCCATCAGTTCCGGTTCCGGTGGGATCCGCGTCCCCACGGGCCAGCCACCCGCCTCGATGTGTGAGCGGAGGCTGTCCACGAGCTGAGCGGACAGGCTGGCGACCCGTCGCGGTGCACTGATGCGCTTCATGGAAGTACCGTACACAAACATCAGACGTTTGAACATCGGCTGCCTGATGTGGCGGTTCGAGCCGTGTGGAACGAGGAGCGAAGAGCGAAGAGTGCGCGCCGGGCGGGCTCAGATCAGGCCGTGCCGCAGCGCGTAGCCGACCGCATGGGTGCGGTTGCGCAGGTCCAGACGGGTGGTCACCTCGTGCAGGACGTTCTTGACGGTGCGCTCCGAGTAGGAGGTCTTGGCCGCGATCTCCCGGGTGTCGAACCCCTCGGCGACCAGGCCGAGCATGTCGGCCTCGCGGCGGGTGAGCGTGGCCAGGGACCGCGCGCTCTCGGGAGCGGCCTGTTGGAGGCGCGTCACGTAGGCGATGAGCTGGCCGATCAGGTCGCCGGGCAGCATGCCCTCCCCCGCCGCTGCCGCGCGCACCAGGGCGGCCAGGCGCTCGGGCCCGGCCTCGGCCCGTCGCAGCAGGGCGTGCGCGCCGCTGGCGATCACCTGCTCCAGCGCGCCGGCCCCGAGGGTACTGGCGATCAGGCCGACAGCGGTGCGCTGGTGTCGCAGGCGGTTCAGCAACAGCAGTGTGTCGTCGTCGACACGGTCGACCACCACCAGCGACACGTCCGCGCGGGAGGTGTCGGAGTCGTGGTCGGCGAGGACCAACAGGTCTCGTTGGGACACCAGTTGCTGGGTCACGCCCGTTCGCAGCATCGCGTCCGCGGCGTGTATCGTCACGGTCACGCGCGGCTTGGCCGACGCCAGTACGCCCGCGCCGGGTCCGCCCCGATCACCGGCGACCATCGACTCCGGGCCGTCTCCCTGTCGGAACACTCGTGGGAACACCTGTGGGACCAAGGGACTCCGCCCTCCTCAACTCGTGCCGCCCTAGGCGCAGATGCCGCCTCCGCCGGCCCATGCGGGTGGGTCCTCAGGCGGGTGCGGGACCGGAGCGTGTGCGCTCCAGTGTCCGATGATGGCCCACCACCGCAGGCCGTAGCGCGTTGCGTTCATATCGTGCCTGGCCGCGTTCCCCGATGCCGCACAGGTCCGTCCGCACGCCCCCGCACCACCCGTGCACACGAAAGGAACCCCCCGCACATGCGGCGCTACGTTCTCACCGGCACGCCCGGCTCGGGCAAGACGTCGATCCTTCACAGCCTGGCCGCACTCGGCCACAGCGTGGTCGAGGAGGCGGCGACAGCCGTCATCGCGCGAGCGCAGGCGCGAGGTGAGGACGAACCCTGGGCGCGGACGTCCTTCGTCGACGAGGTCGTGGCCCTGCAACGACAACGGCAGTTGGAGGCCACCGGAGACCTTCAGGTGTTCGACAGGTCACCGGTCTGCACCCACGCCCTCGCGGCCTACTTGGAGCGGCCGGTCACTACGGCGCTGGCCGCGGAGCTCGAACGGATCACCTCGGAGGGCGTCTACGAACCGCAGGTGCTCTTCGTCCGCAACCTGGGCTTCTGCGCGCCGACAGCCGCTCGGCGGATCAGCTTCGAGGAGTCCCTGGTCTTCGAGAAGATCCACGAGGAGAGCTACCGCGCGTTCGGCTTCGAGATCGTCGACATTCCGGCCGCCGAGCTGGATCACCGCGTGGCGGCGGTGAATTCGATGATCACCGGCGGCGGCCCATCGGGCCGAACGCCGATGGCATGAGCCGTACCCCGCAGGCCACACCCAGGGCGCGGGACGGCAGCGCGCCGTCACCGGAAGTCGGCGAGGTGCTCCCGTAGCCAGGTCTCGAAGGTCGTCGTGGGCAGGCCCAGTTCGCGGGCGAACTCCGGCCGGGCCGGCTGCGGGGATTCGTTGATGTGGGCCTGTGCGAGGCCCATGCTCGGCATGCCTGCGGCGACTGCCTCCTTCTGCGTAAGGTCGGGCGCGGTCAGCTCGACGCCCAAGGCGCGGGACAGCGTCGCGGCGATCTCGGTCATCGTCAGGACGTCACCCGCCAGTTCGAGCTCGACCTTGTGGAAGCGGTGCGGTGCGGCGATGGCCGCGGCGGCGGCCGTACCGATGTCGTCCACGGCGACCAGAGACAGTCGGGTCGCCGGTTTGAGCAGGCTCACCAGGCCGCCCTCGATCCCTCGCGGGAACATGATCTCCGTACGGGGACGGAAGTTCTCCATGAAGAAGCCCGGCTTGATCAGGGTCCACCGCTCGAAGCCCGCCTCGCGGACCCGGTCCTGGATGCCGGCCTTGGCCTGGTAGTACGGCCCCAGCCAGGCCCACTCGCCCTTCACCCAACTCACGTGCTGACCCGCCCCGGAGACGGACGTGTGGACGAACTGCGGCACCCCGGCGGCCCGTGCGGCTTCGATGAGGTGGGCGGCCTGGGCCACCTCGCCCTCGAACCCGCGGCCGTTCACGTCGGGCATCTGGACGGAGAAGACGGCGCGGGCCCCCTCGGCGGCCCGGCGCACCGAGTCGCGGTCGTCCAGGTCGCCGACGACCAGGTCGGCGCCCCAGGACGCGACCTCCTCGGCCCGGGCGGTCCCCGGGTCACGGACCAGCGCCCTGACCGGGGTGCCCGCACGGAGCAGCGCCCGGGCGGTGGCACCTCCCTGCTGACCGGTGGCGCCGACCACCAGGACGGGGGCGGAATCCATTGCACTCATACGGCTCCTCGATCGGCTTCCAGATAAACGGCGGGGCCCGCCGTTTATGCTCGAGTACGATACGGAGGGCCCCGCCACTTAGCAAGCACGGAGACGCCCCCATGACGACCCAGCGCGCCGACGCCCGGCGCAATTACGCGCGGATCCTGGCCGTCGCCGAGGCGGAGGTCGCCGCGCACGGGGCGGACGCCTCCCTGGAACAGGTCGCGCGCACCGCCGGAGTCGGATCGGCCACGGTGCGCCGGCACTTCCCCAGCAGAAGGGCCCTCCTGGAGGCCGTGTTCGACCAGCGGATCGACGCCCTGTGCGTCCGCGCCACGGACCTCACAGTCGCCGACGACCCACGGGCGGCGCTCCTTGAGTGGCTGACCGCGCTCACCGACTACGCGGCGTCCGCCCGTGGCATGGCGGACGCGCTGCTCCCGGACGGGGCCGGGGACACCGACCACGTCAACGCCTGCTCGGCCCGGCTCGGCTCGGCGGTCGACCCCCTGCTGACGCGGGCCCGCCAGGCCGGCGCGGTGACGGACGGCGTGACCACGACCGACCTGATCGCGATGGTCACGGGCATCGCGCTCGCCACGGAGCAGCGCCCCGATCCCGCGGCCGAAGCACACCGCTTGCTCTCACTGGCCGTGCGGGGCATCAGCCCCGACCCAGGAGGGACCGCACCAGGAGGGACCGCGCCAGGAGGGCCGACCGCCTCAGAGGGGCCGACGAAGCGGGCGTGAACCCGCGCGCGTACGAGGCCGGAAGCGTACGTACCGACGTACGCGCCCATCAGCGACGGCTACCCGCCTCCTCACGCGTCGTCGTCCGTCCGTGGGCCCGGACGGGCATGGTGGTGCTCCTCCGTGGGGCGCCTGCGGCGGCGTACGAGATGGGGTGCCGCGATCCTAGGGCTCGCCGCAGCTGGTGGCTCCCCCGGGGCACGTGACATCATCGTTCGAGAGCCCACCCGCGATCATCAGCACCAGGACGACGAGGGCCAGGATGATCACGGGCACGTTCTCCGAGGCCCAACTACCCCTGCCCGGGACGTATTTCGCCGCAGGCGGCTCTGGGGATACATGGAGTTCTGGGGTCGTACGGGCCCCAGGCGCCATATGGGTCTCCGGGAGCGCATGCGGCTCCGGGCCCGGGCTCCCCTCGTCGCGCACCGGCTCGGCATCGGATCCCTCGTGGCCTTCTGTCGCCATCACGTCCCCCGCCCTTGTTGTCCCCTGTCATCCCCCTCACGATGACAGGGCAACAGCCCCCGCCCGTCAAGGCCCGAGGGGGCCTCGCGAGCCCGAGGACGTCGAACTCCCCTTGTTCCCGGGCGAGTCGACCCCCGCGCGGCTCAGGTCTTCCTCGCGGGCCGGTGCCGCCTGGCGCGCGCCAGGCTCATTCCCAGCGCCCCCGCGACCATCCCGGTGAACGGCAGCAGCCACGCTTCCTGGGCGTTCGCCCCGAACAGGGCCGTGAGGGCGGCGATCAGCAGGTAGACGGCCAGGAAGGCCGAGGTCAGGGTGGCCAGTGGATGCCGCCGTACCCAACTTCCGTACGCGCTCCGCCCCTCGTGCGTCCGCGTCGGGGTGCCGTGGGCGACGGTCGGGCGCATCACAGGGCGGCCGTGGTCTCGGCCAGCTTCTGGAACTCGCCGAGGTCGTAGTTGGCGAGCGTGGAGTCCAGGTTCGTGAGCGCGCCCAGGCGCTCGATGAAGCCGTGGGGGTCGTACTCGATCTGCAGCGTGACGCGGCTGGTCGTGTCGCTCAGGCGGTGGAAGGTCACGACCCCGGCGTGCTCCACGCCCTCGACGGTGCGCCAGGCGATCCGGTCCTCGGGGATCGCCTCGGTGATCTCCGCGACGAAGTTCTTGTCCGCTCCCGGGAGCCGCAGCTGCCAGGCGAACCGCTGCCCGTCCAGGGGGTCGACGCGCTGTACGTGGCTCAGGAAGGACGGCCACCGGGCGACGTCGGCCCACAGCGCCCAGGCGACCGAGACGGGCGCTTCGAGGTCGACGGTTTCCACGAGCGAGGCGGACATGTCGTAACTCCCTTGTCGGTGAAGCCGGACGAGCAGGTTCGGGCTCGGTGCCGTCAGGTGTGCCCGGCGGTTCGCCGACGTGCCACCGTGACTGCTCCCTCGTCCCTCACGGCCTCCGCCTTGCCCGGCTCGCTCCCGCGAAACCGGTGTGCCGTCCGGCTCCGCCGCCCGCTCGCGCGGACCGGCCCTCCGTTCCGTACGCCGGTACGGCGCGTCAGAGCGCGGCGAGCCGGTCCACCAGGAGTTCCACCCTCTGCTCGGTGTACTCCGGCGGGAGGCGTCCCGCCCGGGTCAGGGTGGCGATCCCGTGCAGGGCCGCCCAGAACACCTCGGTGAACATCCCCGGCTCGACCCCCTCCCCCGCGGCCTCGCCCAGGGTCTCCATCAGCGCCGCGAAGGCGTCCTTCAGGGGCTCCGGCGTGTCCTCGCGCGCGTAGGCGAGACCTCCGTCGAGCAGGAAGAGGGCGTCGTAGACCGCCGCGTTGCGCGCGGCGAAGTCGAGGTAGGCGCGGGCGAGGGCGGCGACCCGTTCGCGCGGCCCTTCGGCGGCCGACGTCGCGACCCGCACCGCCGCGGCCATATCGGAGGCGCCTTCGAGGGCCACGGCGCCGATGATCTCGCGTTTGCCGCGGAAGTGGCTGTAGAGGACGGGCTGGCTGTACTCGATGCGCTCGGCGAGCCGGCGCGTGGTGACCGCCTCCCACCCCTGCTGCTCGGCGAGTTCACGGGCCGTGGCCACGATCAGCCGCTCCCGGGCCGCCCGTTCGCGCTGCTTGCGTTCCTGTACCGACATGATGGGAATCCTAGCACCGCTAGACAAGCGAGCGACAGAAGGGCTAGCGTTGCCCCATCAGCTAGCAACGCTAGATCCTGGGAGGGACGCCATGCTCAGCGCACTCGAGGTCATCACCACCGTGTCCGTCGGACTGATGGTGGGGGTGGAGTTCGCCGTCGCCTTTGTCATGAACCCGATCTTCAGCGCCCTTCCTGAGGACAGCAATCAGCAGGCCCGCTCCCACGGGGGCCGGATGCTCGGCGCCGCGATGCCCTTCTGGTACATCAGCTCGCTCGTCCTGGCCGGGACATGGGCCATCGTCGGATGGAACGACCAGGGCACCGGCCTCGTTGTCACCGCCGCCGGGCTGCTGGTCCTCAGCGTCGTCATGTCGCTCCTGCTGCTCGTCCCGATCAACAACCGGGGCAAGACCTGGACGCCCGAGAACCGGCCCGCCGACTGGCAGCAGCAGATGAAGCGCTGGGACCGCTACCACTACATCCGCGTCGCCGTCATCATCGCCGCCTTCGCCCTGCTGGTCGTCGCCCTCGTGTGACGGGCGAAGGCCGGACCGCGGCCCCTTCACCGCCCCCGGTGGGCAGTGAAGGGGCCGTACTCGTGGTCGAGGGGCCGCACTTGTGGTCCGTACAGCTGTGGTCCGTACAGTCGACGCACGGACAGCGCTCGTCCGGCGATTCTCAGCACGGACGGACGGGACCCGGGTGATCCCGCCCTACGCCGCGCCTACTCCGGCACGGCCACGTGCTGCCCGATCCCGCCGTCCACCGCCAGCTTGAACCCCGTGGTGAACGTGGCGTCCACGGCCAGGAACAGGGCCGCCTTCGCCACCTCCTCCACCGTCCCGTGCCGCCGCATCGGCGTCGACCGGTCACCCAGCTCCTTGAAGGCCCGGTGGCCCTCCTCCGTGAGCCCGCGCACGCCACCACCCTCGGTGTCGATGAACCCCGGCGACACCGCGTTCACCCTCACCCCCGCCGCCACCAGCTCGGAGGCCAGCGCCTGCGCGAACGACCACAGGGCCGCCTTGCTGCCCGAGTAGACGCTCATCCCGGGGTTGCCGGTGGTGTCCGCGACCGACGTGGTGAAGGTGATCGACCCTCCGGCACGCAACAACGGCAGCAGGGCCTGCACCGTGAAGTAGGCGCCCTTGGTGTTCACCGCGAACGTACGGTCGTACTCCTCCTCCGTCGTCTGTGCGAACGGCGTCAGCTCGGACACGCCCGCGTTCACGAACAGCAGGTCCACGTGACCCAGTTCGCGCTCCACGAGCGGGCCGAGAGCGCGGACCGCGGCCATGTCGGCGAGGTCGGACGCGACCACGCGCACCCCGGGCCCCAGCGCGTCGCGAGCTGCCTGGAGGTTCTTCGGACTGCGGCCGGTGAGCAGCACCTCCGCCCCGCCCTCGACGAGCCGCTTGGCGATGGCCAGGCCCATGCCCATGGTGCCGCCGATGACGACGGCCTTCTTGCCGGTGTACGTGCTCATGGTGGGTGCTCCCTCAGGTCGTTCTCGGTGCGTTCTCGGTGCGTTCTCGGTTCCGTGAGCGGCTGGTCGGTCGCCCGGCCGCTTCGGGTACGACCCTGGTCCAGGGCCCCTATGGTGGGCTGAGGGTCCGCTGAGGGATTCCTGAGGGGCGGGCCCGGGCGTTGTCAGTGGGCTCGGCTACCGTTCCTGGCATGCGGTTCGGTGTGCTGGGTCCCCTGGTGGTCCGTAACGGCGAGGGGGATCCGGTCACGGTGCCGGAGACGAAGGTTCGTGCTCTCCTCGCCGACTTGCTGCTGCACGAGGGGCGGCCGGTGACGGCGGACCGGCTGGCCGAGGACCTGTGGGGTGACGCGCCCCCGCGCAACGCGGCCAACGCCCTCCAGGTGAAGGTCTCCCAGCTGCGCCGCGCCCTGGGCAGGGACCGCGTGACGCACGGCCCGGGCGGCTACCGGATCGTCCTGCGCGAGGGCGAGTCGGACGTGCTCGCGTTCCGTGCCCTCGCCGCGCGGGCTCGTACGACAGCGGAACCGGCCGCGCGTGCCGACCTGTTCGACCAGGCGCTGGACCTGTGGAGGGGTGAGGCCTTCGCGGACTTCGCCGACGAGGCGTTCGTACGGGAAGCGGCGACGAACCTCGACGAGGAGAGGGTCACCGTCGTCGAGGACCGGGCGACGGCCCTCCTGGAAGCGGGCGCGCACGGGGGCCTGGCCGACGAGCTCGCGCCGTGGACCGCCCGTCACCCGCTCAGGGAGCGCCTGCGGGCCCTGCACCTGCGGGCGTTGTTCGGCGCGGGCCGCCAGGCCGAGGCCCTTGCGGCGTACGAACAGGCGCGCCGCGGGGTCGCCCGGGAGCTGGGCGTCGACCCGGGCCCGGAGCTGCGCGAGGCCCACGCACTGATCCTGCGCGGCGAACCCCTGCCGACCGGGGGACCGCCTCGGCGGGAGTCGGGCGAGGAAGCGGGCCGCCCGCCCGCGAGCTCCCGTACCCCGGCGGCCGGATCCACCCCTGCTCCCCCTGTTCCCGGGAACCTGCCCCGGCCCCTCGGAGACCTCATCGGTCGTGCGGACGATCTCGACGACGTCGAGCAGGCCCTCCACCGCGACCGGCTCGTCACGCTCGTCGGACCCGGGGGCGTCGGCAAGACGAGGCTCGCCCTGGACGTCGCCGCCCGCGTGAGCGGACGGTTCCCCGACGGCGTCTGGCTGGTGGAGCTGGCGGGACTCGACAGCGGCGCGGTCGTCGAGGAGGCCGTGGCGGCGGCCCTCGGGGTGCGCGACGACGTCACGGACCGGCCCGCGCCCGCCGTCGAGCGCCTGGTGGCGGCCCTGCGCGGGCGGCGCGCGCTGCTGGTCCTCGACAACTGCGAGCACCTCATGGAAGCCGTCGCCCACTTCACCGCGCACCTCCTCCCCCGGGCGCTCGACCTGCGCGTCCTGACGACCAGCCGGGAGCCGCTGGGCGTCCCCGGCGAGACGCTGCGCGTGGTGGAACCGCTGCGGCCGGACGACGCGGCCGCGCTGTTCGCGGTGCGGGCGGCGGCCGGCGCCCCCGGCTTCGTCCTGGGGCCGGAGAACCGGCAGCTGGTGGCCGAGATCTGCCGGCGCCTGGACGGCATTCCGCTCGCGCTGGAGCTGGCCGCCACCCGCGTGCGGGCCCTGGGCACCCGCGACCTGGCGGCCCGGCTCAACGACCGCTTCCGGGTCCTCGCCTCCGGCCGCCGTGGTGCTCCGGCCCGCCAGCAGACGCTGCGGGCGATGATCGACTGGAGCTGGGAGCTGCTGTCCGCGCCCGAGCGGATCGTGCTGCGGCGCCTGGCGGTCCACCACGACGGCTGCACCCTGGCCGCCGCCGAGGCGGTCTGCGCGGGCGGGGGCGTGGACGGCGCGGACGTCCCGGACCTGCTGGCCCGGCTGGTCGACAGGTCCCTGGTGGTGCGCGCCGGCGAGCGCTATCGCCTTCTGGAGTCGGTCGGCGCGTACGCGCGGGAGCGGCTCTACGAGATGGCCGACGACGAGGCCGTACGGGACCGGCACCGGGCCCACTACCTCGCCCTGGCCGAGCGGGCCGCCCCCGAACTGCGGGGCGCGGGGCAGCGCGTACTGCTGCGCGAACTGGCGGAGGAGCACGCCAATCTGCGGGCCGCCTTCGACGACTCCGTACGCCGGGGGCGGACGGACCAGACGCTGCGCTTGGCGACCGCCCTCGCCTGGTACTGGCTGCTGTCGGGCCGTCTCGCCGAGGGCCTGCGCACGCTCGGGGCCGCCCTGGAGTCCGTCGACGCGAGCGGCCAGCAGGGACGGGGCGGCCCGGTCGTCGCCGAAGCGCGAGCCCTGCACGCGGCGTTCGGGCTGCTGTGCGGTCACGGCGGAAGCAGCCTGGGGCCCGACGCGTTCGAGGTCGAGGGCGTGCCCGAGGAGGGCGGTGCGCGGGCACGCGTGCTGTGGCTCCTCGCGTACGGCGCCTTCAACACCGGGGACCTGCGCCGCAGCGAGCAGCTGGCCGAGCGCGCCCTGGCCGTCGCCCGCGCGACCGGACGCGTCTGGGAGCAGGCCGCCGCGCTCGCCCTGCGCAGCACGCACGGCCTGCTCCGGGGCGAGCTGGCGGAGGCGGCGCGCGACGGCGAGGAGAGCGCGTCCGCCTTCCGGGGGCTCGGGGACGGGTGGGGCGAGCTGCAGACGGTCTCCGCCCTCGCCTCGCTCGCCGAGGTCAAGGGCGACTACGCGCGCTCGGCACGGCTGCTCGACGAGGGGCTGCGGCTGGCGGAGGACCTGGGCCTGGCCGCCCTGACCTCGACGTTCCTGTCCGGCCTCGGCCGGCTGGCGCTGCTCGCCGGGGACTGGGACCGGGCCCGCGCGCTGCACGAGCGGTCGCGACGGGTGGCGGCCGAGCAGGGTTTCCGGTTCGGCGAGATCCACGCGGAGCTGGGCCTCGCCCTGGGCGCCCGGCGCACCGGGGAGCTCGACGAGGCCGAGGACCGGCTCGGCGCGATCCATGATTGGTACGCGCGCACCTCCTCGGAGGCCGGCAACCACCTGGTCCTCGCCGAGCTCGGCTTCGTGGCCGAGCAGCGGGGTGACGCCCCGGGCGCCCGCGCGATGCACCTGCGCGCGCTCACGGCGGCCCGCCAGGCCGGCGACCCCCGCGCGCGTGCGCTGGCCCTGGAGGGGCTGGCCGGCGCGGAGGTGCTCGCGGGCCGGGCCGGCCGTGCGACGCTGCTCCTGCGCACCGCCGCGTGCTTGCGCGACCGCGCGTCTTCGCCGCTTCCACCGGCGGAGCGGCTCGACGTGGACCGCATCGAGGCGGCGATCCGCGCCGCGGCGAGGGCGGGGGTGTGAGGCGGGGACGCTTGCGTTGGAGTGTGCTCCAACTCCTAGTCTCCACCGCATGAACAGCACCTCCAGCGCCTCCAGCCCCACCACCCACACGCGCACCACCGACCGGTTCGACGCCGGACTCGGCGTCCTGCGGCAGGTCGCCGGTACCGACAGGCCCGAGATCCTCGACTCCCTGGCCGACATCGCCCCCGACCTGGGCCGCATGGCCGTGGAGTTCGGGTACGGCGACGTCTACTCGCGGCCCGGACTGCCCCTTCGCGAGCGACAGTTGGCCACGGTCGCCGCGCTTGCGGCCCTCGGCAACGCGGCCCCGCAGCTGCGGTTCCACATCGACGGCGCGCTGAACGTCGGCTGCACCGCGCAGGAGGTCGTCGAGGTCCTCGTGCACGCTTCCGTGTACGCGGGCTTCCCCGCCGCGCTCAACGGCCTCGCCGTCGCCCGTGAGGCCTTCGCGGCCCGCCCCGACCTGGCCCACACGCCCGAGGCGAGCGCCCCCGAGGGCGACCGTTTCGAGCGCGGTGACGCCGCGCTGACCCGGATCGACGGGAGCGCGGGCGAGCACGTCATCGCCTCGCTGCGGGACATCGCCCCGGACCTGGGCCGCTACATCGTCGAGTACGCCTTCGGCGACATCTACTCCCGGCCGGGCCTCGACCTGCGCACCCGCGAACTGGCCACGGTCGCGATGTGCGCCGCCCTGGGCACGGCGGCCCCGCAGCTGAAGGTGCACGTCCACGGCCTGCTGAACGTCGGCGGGACCCGGACCGAGGTGGTCGAGGTCCTCACCCAGATCGCCGTCTACGCGGGCTTCCCCGCCGCGCTGAACGCCATCGCCGCCGCCCGCGAGGTGTTCGCCGAGCGGGACGAGGCGGCCTGATCGGCCGACGGCACCGGGACAGGGCCGGAGCCGTCAGGCCGGAGCTCTCGAGTCCGAACCGTCAGGCCACACCCTCACGCCAGATCACTCAACCTCGACCCGGACCCGCGGCCGCGCCCACGACGGAGAGGAGGTCCACGACGAAGAGCAGCGTCGAACCGGGCGGGATGTGCGCGGACGGTGACTGCTTGCCGTACCCCAGGCTCGGCGGAACGATGATCTCGCGCCGGCCACCGGCCTTCATCCCCCTGATCCCCCGGTCGAAGCCCTTGATCGCCCTGCCGCCGCCGATGGCGAACTTGAAGGGCTGGTCACGCTCCCAGGAGGAGTCGAACTCCCGCCCCGTCGCGAAGTTGGCCCCCACGTAGTGGACCTGGACGACCCTGCCCGGCTGCGCCTCGGGCCCGTCCTCACCCACCACCAGGTCCCGGACCGTCAGCTCCGTGGGCGCGTCACCCTCCGGAACCCCGACGCTGGGCTTCTCCGCTTCACTCACCATGATCTCCTTCGCGCGCCGCCACCGGTTTCCCTCGAACGCCCCGGCCGGACACATGGGCAGCACATGGACATTCCATGCGGCAGGCGATCACGTTACGGCACGACCCGGGCCCGGAGCGGCGGCGGGCGCGCCCGCGCGTTCCTGCCCCCTGGCATCCCCGATACCCCCCTGGTATGAGCCGGCGCACCGTCGCGGGTGTACGCCGCGTACGAAACCGCCAACCGGCGCGGTAGCCGAAGTTCAACCCTGCGCCGGTCGAACGGGAATCGGGCCCGGGCCTACGTTGTGTCCCGCCCCGCCCCGACCCATACGACACGTACTCCTCCGGGGCCTGCGCACTACCCCCTCGGACGCCTGCCGACGCAGAAGGAGACCCACCATGAAACCGAGCATGCGCGCTGCCGCCACCGCGGTCGCCGTGACCTCTCTGGGCTTGGTCGCCCTGGGCGGTGCCCCCGCCTCCGCGAGCGCCAAGAAGGGGTGCCCCTACCCCGCGGTCTGCTTCTACCTGACCACCTCGGACTACAACAACAGCCACCCGACGGCGCAGTTCAAGGACGTCACCACCGGCTTCCAGACCCTCGGGCCGCAGTCCAGGGGCGCCAAGGGAGTCGTGAACACGCGCAACGACGACGTCGTGAGCATCAAGTTCCTCGACCACGGCCAGGGCGAGTTCACCACTTGCCTGCCGCCGAACAAGGTATGGCCGGTCCAGTCCGGGATCACTGTCACCCGCGTCCGCATCGAGAACCGCGCGACGTGCCCGGAAGGCCCGTGACACCCGCGCGAAGCAATACGGCACACCCTGCCCCGCGCCCCGCGCCCCGCGCCCCGCGCCCCGAGATGAGGACACGACGAACATGACGCGCACCAAGAGCCTCTCGACCGTCCTGACCGGCACGTTCCGGCGTACCTCCGCTCTGCTTGCGGCCGCTGTCGGCACCGTCTGCCTGGCCGCGCCCACGGCCGCCCCGGCCGCGGCGGCCTCCGCCGCCGCCTCGGTGGAGGGGTGCCCCTACCCGTACGTCTGCTTCTACCTGACGTCCGGCGACTTCGACCGCAAGCACCCGACGGCGATGTACCAGGACGTCACGCCCGGGTTCCAGAACCTCGGGCCGCAGTCCAAGGGGTCCTTCGCGATCGTCAACACGCGCCGGGACGACGACGCGGTCATCAGGCTCGTCAGGAACGGCAAGACGTCCAACCAGTGTGTGGGCGTCAACAACATCTGGACCTTCGTCACCTACCAGGGCACGGCCACCGGCATCAAGATCGTCAACTCCCCGAAGGGCTGCTGACGGTCGCCGCGCCGCCTGCCCCGCCGCACCGCGACACACCCAACCACTCGGCAAGGAGACCCAGTTGAACAGTCCCGGAACCGCTCTCCGGCATTCCGCCCGCGCCGTCGCCGTCGTGCTCGCCGCCCTGTCGGCCACCGCCCTCGCCGCGCCCGCCCAGGCAGCGACGACGGCGACCACCGTCTCCGCCAACAGCAGCCTGCGGGCCGGGCCTTCGCAGCAGTTCACCCGGTACGGGGTGACCGCCGCGGCGGACCGCGTCCGGGTGGAGTGCTACTACCACGGACAGGACGTGAACCAGGGAGGCCGGCACACGGACGTGTGGTACCGGATCTCCTCGGGCCGCGACTCGCGCGTCGGCGACCTGAGCTACATGTGGACCTGGGGCGGCAACACCAGCCTGACGCGCCCGCCGTCGGGGATGCCGCTCTGCCACTTCGAGTGACCACGGCACCCACCGCCTGACGGACCGCGCCAGGCGGTGGGCACCCATCGGACTCAACCGGTCACCGCGCGGGGTTCACGCCGCGATGGAGCCGGTCTTCAGCGTGTCGATGGCCGCGACGTTGAACCAGAAGCGCGTGCCATCCTTGAAGTTGGTGCCCATCACCTTCCACTGGCCCGCCTTCGCGGTGACGTAGTCCTTGCAGGTGGTCCGGGTGTCGGACGGGTTGGAGTAGCAGAGTTCCAGGCTCGTTGCCTGGTCCGCCTTGATGTTGATGTCCGCACAGCGGGACGTGGTGCGGTAGACGCCGCCGTTGATGGGGAGCACTCCGTACCCGGCGCCCTTCCGGTAGGTCCAGGCGCCGTCGTAGCAGGCGTTGGACGCGGCCGCGGTCGTGCGGGCGCCCGCCGTGGGCGCGGTGAGCAGGACGGTCCCTGCGGCCAGGGTCGCCGTGGCGGCGAACAGGGTGGCCGTCTTGAACAGGATGGCAGTCATGGGTGGTCGCTCTCCTGGGGAATTGGTGTACGCGACAGGGTCGTTCAGCGACGCCGGCCGTACTCGACGACCGGCGTCGCGTGTTCACAGGTGTCAGAGGGGGAGGACGTTAGGCCGCGATGGACCCGGTCCTCACCTTGTCGACGACACCGAGGTCGAAGTTGAACCAGAACGCCGTGCCGTCCTTGAAATCGGTCCCCAGCACCTTCCACTGACCCGCTTTGAGGCGGACCGGGTTCTTGCACGTGATGGCGTGGGCGGAATTCTCGTAGCAGAGCTCCAGCGTCTCGTCCTGGTCCGGCTTCACGTTGATGTCCGTGCAGCGCGAGGTCGTACGGTAGTAGTCGTTCCCGCTGGTCGGGATCACGCCCCAGCCCTTGCCCTTCCGGTAGGACCAGGCCCCGCCGTAGCAACTGGCCGCCGCGCCCGCGGTGGGGGTCCGGAGTGCTTGTGCGGGGCCCGTCGTGGTGGCGGACGCGGGAGCGACGGACAGGGTAGCCGTGCCGATCACGGCCGCGAGGGCAGCCGACAGTGCGCCGAAGCGCCGGGTAGCGCGAGTCATCTTCACGTTCCTGTCTGGGGTTGCTGTGGGTGCCGGGCCTCGGGCCGGAGCGGCTGGTGAGTCCAGCCACGGACCTCGACGGACCCGGGCAGAGGGGGCGTACGCCCTCAAGACATCAAGGCCTCAGGAGAAGACGTTCCACTGGAGCGAGCCGCTCCAGGGCACCTTCGTGTGGTGGGAGTCGACCACCACGTCCGCGACCGCCGCGAGGCAGAAGACCGTGCCCGCGCGGAAGTTGGAACCGATGAGCTTGCGGGTGTTGAGGCTGACGTCGACGCCCTGGCCGTGGACCGAACGGTCGCCGCACTTGTACCACATGACCGTCAGGCCAATGCCCTGGGCGCTGGCCTTGAGGTAGATGTTGGAACCCGCGGCGGTGACGGTGCGCGGGTTGTCGTAGTAGGTGTACGTGCCGCCGGTCTGGCCGGAGACGCTGCTGGTCGTGGCGTGCGCGGAGGCCGTGGTCAGCAGCAGCGCGGCCGCGAGGGCGGCTCCCGTCACGACCGTTCTGGGCACGGCCCTGGTCCGGAAGGACATCGTTCTTCACCCGCTTCGTTCGGTGGTTGATGGGCGTGGCTGATGGGCGTACGGGGACTGGCAGAGCCGGTCAGCAGCCGCCGCAGTTGTAGAAGGTGACGTCCCAGTGGCTGCTCTCGCGGGCGTAGATGTTGCCCGAGGCCGCCTTGTACTGCTTGGCGCCGTCACCCCGGTCCGCGATGTGGGTGAAGTTGCGGGTGATGTAGTTGGTGAGGCAGGTGGTGGGGTTGAAGTCCAGCTTGTAGCCGTTCCAGTGGCTGTACGTGCCGGAGGCGTGCCCGGTCTCCGTACCGCCGGTGATCAGCAGGGCGCAGCCCGAGGCCTTCTTCAGGGTGACCGCGCCCTGTGCGCTGGCGAGGTTGAGCTGGTCGAAGGACGTGCAGTTGCTGCGGTTGCGGTCGGAGCAGCCGCCGCTGGAGGTCCAGGTGATCCCGGCGGCCGTGAAGCGGCCGGTGGCGTTGCTGTGACTGATCTTGGTGACCGCGGCCGCCGCCTGCGCGGTCGGCGTGGTCGACGTGCGCGCGGTCGCGGGGGCCGCATCCTGGGCCATCGCGCTGGCGGGGGCGGCGGTGAGGCCTCCGGCGAGCAGCAGTGCTCCGACCGCGGCGTACGTCCTGTACTTCATGGGGGTCCCCTCCGGAACTCGGCGTCCGGCACCGTTGCGGTGCCCGCGGCCCCGGTCGGGGGCCGCGATCGAGAAGGTAGGGGTCGGCACGGGTCCTCCGCCTCGGGTGGCGGGTTGATCCTGGGGGCGGGGTGCGTACACCCCCGTACTGCAACGCCCGACGGCCGCCCGGTGCGCGCCTGCCGCGGAAGTTGCAGGCACGGCTCCACCCGGGGCGGTAGTGGCGGATCGGGCACGGGCTGGTACGGGGTGCGGGGCGCCCCGCCGTGGTGCGGCGTGCACGAGTGGCGGCAGGGACCACTCCTTATTGCACATATATTGCAACTAGCAAGAATGGGCAATTGGAGGGCTGCTGTGGCTGGACCCGTGGTGCTGGGCATCGAGTCGTCGTGCGACGAGACCGGGGCGGGCATCGTCCAGGACGGGAAGCTGCTCGCGCACGTGGTGGCGTCGAGCATGGACGAGCACGCCCGGTTCGGCGGCGTGGTCCCCGAGATCGCCGCCCGCGCCCACCTGCACTCCTTCGCCCCCGTCGTGCGCCGGGCCCTGGCCGAGGCCGGGCTGCGGCTCGGGCAGCTCGACGCGGTGGCCGTCACCACGGGGCCGGGTCTGTCCGGGGCGCTCCAGGTCGGCCTCGCCGGGGCGAAGTCGCTTGCGTACGCGGCCGGGGTGCCGCTGTACGGGGTGCACCACCTGGCCGGGCACGTCGCCGCCGACGCCCTGGAGCACGGTCCGCTCCCCGAGCCCTGCGTCGTGCTGATCGTCTCCGGCGGGCACACCTCGCTGCTGCTGGTGCGCGACCTGGTGCGCGAGCCGATCCTGCACCTGGGCGACACCCTGGACGACGCGGCCGGCGAGTGCTTCGACAAGGTCGCCCGCATCCTGGGCCTGCCCTACCCGGGCGGCCCGGCGATCGACCGCGCGGCCCGCGAGGGCGACCCGGCCGCGGTGCGCTTCCCGCGCCCGCTGACCCGGCCAGGGGACGACCCGTACGCCTTCTCCTTCTCCGGT
The DNA here is from genome assembly GCF_040296945.1 of Streptomyces sp. NPDC001941. NCBI lineage: Bacteria > Bacillati > Actinomycetota > Actinomycetes > Kitasatosporales > Streptomycetaceae > Streptomyces > Streptomyces sp. NPDC001941. Next base: position 25,612 of record NZ_JBEOYE010000086.1, read on the forward strand.
CTGAAGACGGCGGCGGCCCGCTGGGTCGAGCAGCACCGGCTGCGCGGCGAGGAGCCGTCGGTGGCCGACGGCGCGGCGGCGCTGCAGGAGGCGGTGGCGGACGTCCTCACCCGCAAGGCCCTGGCGGCCTGTCGCGCGTACGACGTGCGCACGCTGATCGTCGTCGGCGGTGTGGCGGCGAACTCGCGGGTCCGTGCCCTGGCAGAGCAGCGCTGCGCCGCCGCCGGGATCGAGCTGCGCGTGCCCCCGCTGACGCTGTGCACCGACAACGGGGCGATGATCGCCGCCGTCGGCGACCTCCTGGTGCGCTCCGGCGCCCGGCCGGCCCCGCTCGACGTGTCGATCGACCCGTCGGCGCCCCTGGAGTACGCGTCGCTCACGCCCCGCGCCGCCTGACCGCCTTCACCCCCGTGGGGCTCAGCCGAGCGGAGCTCCCACCGGGGCGTCGGTGTCCTCGGCGTCTTCGGCGGCCTGGCGCTTGCGGGCGCGGTAGGCGGCCACGTTGGCCCGGGTCGCGCAGCGGTCCGAGCAGTAGCGGCGCGAACGGTTGGTGGAGGTGTCCAGGTAGGCGTTCTCGCAGCGCGACGCCTGGCACAGGCCGAGCCGTCCAGGCCCGTGGGTGGTGAGGTGGAAGGCCAGGCCCATCGCGCACAGGGCGGCGTAGCCGGTGGTGGCGTTGGAGGCGTGGTCCGCCAGGTGCATGTGCCAGCGGGGCCGCCCCTCGTCGTCGAGGTGGTCGTGGCCGGAGATCTGCGGGCTGACCGGGAACTCGAGCAGCAGCACGTTCAGCAGGTCCACCGCGGCCGTGTGGTCGCCGCCGTCGGCGGCGGCGAAGACCGCCCGCAGCCGTGAGCGGACCGTACGGAACCGGCTGAGGTCCGTCTCGGTGGCGCGCCGGGCCATCTGCCGGGCGGGGCCGAACAGTTCGCGGATGTCGTCGACGGAGATCAGCGCGTCCTCACCACTGACCGGGTCCTCGGTGTTGACCAGGCGTACGGCGTGGTCGGCGTACTGGGCGAGTTCCACTGCGGACCCCTCGGGTCGCGGCGGCGCGGGGCCGGCCGGCGGAGGCGTTCTCCTGCCGCCCAGGGTACGGCGCGGCCACGGGATCCGTGGCCGCCCGGCCCACGTGCCCGGCCCCGGCCCCGGCCGCGCCGCCCCGCTCAGCCGTTCGCGAGCCGTGGCGTGCGCGGCGGTTCCGTGCGGCGCTCACCGGTCGCCTCGAAGGCCGCGGCGAGGCCCAGCAGGACGTTGTCGTCGTAGGCGCGGCCCGCGAAGGTCAGGCCGGCCGGCATGCCGATGTCCGCCATGGTGCCCATCGGCACGGTCACCGTGGGGATGCCGAGGTGGCGGGGCACCAGGTTGCCGTTGGCGACCCACACCCCGTTGCGCCAGCCGAGCTCGGCGTGCGCCTCGTCGACGTCCATGTCGGCCGGGCCCACGTCGGCGGAGGTGGGGAACACCAGGGCGTCCAGGCCCAGTTCGTCCATCCACTCCTCCAGGTCCACCCGGCGCGTCTCCTCCAGGCCGCGCAGCCCCGCCTCCAGGAGGGGGATGTCGGTGAGCGACGCGTAGGGGCGTTCGCGCACGAAGCGCGGGTAGTCGGCGATCGTGTCGTCGAACCCCTCGTAGCGGTCGGGGAGTTCGCCCGGCTGCTTGGGCCAGATGCGGTCGCCGTCGACGTCGGCCAGCGACGCCAGGGCCGGGTCGCCGTTGGCCCGCAGGAAGTCGTCCCAGGACCACGCCGACAGGTCCTCGATCTCGACGGTGAGGAAGTCGCGGGGGACCAGGCCCCGGGTGAGCACCGAGGGGGCGCCGGGGCGGTCCGACTCGTAGTTGGTGACGGCCGGGAAGTCGACCTCGACGACCTCGGCCCCGGCCGCCTCCAGGTCGCGGCGCGCGGCTTCCCACAGGTCGAGCACCGAGGGGCGCGTCTCGACGCGCTGCCCGGTCTGGCCGCCGATGCCGCCCTCGGGGTTGGTCCCGGCCTCGGGGTCGGCGCCGATGTACATGCGGGGCACGCCGATCCGGGTGCCGGCCAGCGCGGCGCGCGCCCGGTCCGTGCCCGCGGGGGCGAGCGCGGGGTACGACTCCGGGCGCACCCGGGACGCGGCGGGCAGGGTGATCCACGGCTGGGCCCGCCACAGGTCGCCACGCGCGTGCTCGTCGTCGGCGACCAGGACGTCGAGGAGTTCGAGCAGGTCGGCCATGGTGCGGGTGTGCGGGACGACGACGTCCATGGTGGGGACGAGCGGCCAGTTGCCGCGCACCGAGATCACGCCGCGGCTCGGGGTGTAGGCGCACAGCGCGTTGTTGGAGGCGGGGGCGCGGCCCGAGGACCAGGTCTCCTCGCCCAGGCCGAACGCGCCGAAGGACGCGGCGGTCGCGGTGCCGGACCCGTTGGACGAGCCGGAGCCGTAGGCGCTGGTCAGCCAGTCGGCGCTGTAGGGGCTCTCGGCGCGGCCGTACACGCCCCGCTGCATGCCGCCGTTGGCCATGGGCGGCATGTTCGTCAGGCCGATGAGCACGGCGCCCCCGGCCCGCAGCCGCTCGATCGCGTACGCGTCGCGCTGCGCGACCAGGTGCTCGAAGGCCGGGGAGCCCGCCGCCGCGGTGAGGCCCTTGGCGAGGTAGCTGTCCTTGGCGGTGTACGGGACGCCGTCGAGCGGCCCCAGGGTCTCGCCGCGCGCGCGGCGGGCGTCCGAGGCCGCCGCGTCCGCCCGGGCACCGGGGTTCATGACGACCATCGCGTTCAGCGCGGTGGCGGTGCCGGGACGGTCGTACGCCTCGATCCGGGCCAGGTAGGCGTCGAGCAGCGCGACCGCGGTCGTCTCGCCCTTCTCCAGCGCCGCGCGCAGGTCGGCGATGCTCGTCTCCACGACGTCGAAAGCGCGGGTCATGCGGGTGCCTCCTGGCGTGTCGCTCACCGACGCCCCGTACGGACACGGGGACGGTCGGCCCTGTGGGCGGGTCCGCACCCGGGGGCGCCGAAGGCGGGGACGGGCGTGCGGGCCGCTGTGCCGGAACGATCCGGCACCGTGGAATACAAGCACTGCCGGAACGATCCGGCAAGTGTCGAACAGGTCCTTTAGAATCCCGTCCGTGACCGCACGCACCGTGACCCTGCTCGACGTGGCCCGCGCCGCCGGCGTGTCCAGGAGCACCGCGTCGGACGCCCTCCAGGGCTCCGGACGCGTCGCCGAGGCCACCCGCACGCGCGTCCGCGAGACCGCCGACGCGCTCGGCTACCGGCCCAACAGCGCCGCCCAGCGGCTGCGCCGCGCCCGCACCGGGACCGTCGGACTGCACCTGCCCCGCACCGCGACGCGCCTGGACTACTACATGAACCTCGCGTTCGGGGCGGTGGCACGGGCCCAGGAGGACGGCCTCGACGTGGTGCTGCTCGGCAGCCCGGTCGGCGCGCACGGGCCACTGGCCTCGCGGATGGACGGACTGCTCGTCATCGACCCCGAGCCCTCGGACGGCGCCGTGCCGACCCTGATGGAGGCGGGGATCCCCGTCGTCACCGGCGAGCGCTACCCCGGTGCGAGCACCACTCCGTACGCCTCCGTGGTCTGCGACAACGCCGCCTCGCTCGCCACCCTCCTCGACCACCTGGCCGCCCGGGGGTCCCGCCACCCGGCACTGCTCGCCCCCGGCGGGGACTCCGCCTGGGCCCAGTCCCTGCGGGCCACGGCCGCCGAGTGGACGGCCCGGCGGAGCCTCCCGCTCGCCCTGCGCACCATCCCCTTCGCGGCCACCGCCGCCGAGACCGCCGAGGCGACGCGCGCCCTGCTCGCCGCCGACCCGGCCGTCGACGCGGTCGTCAGCGGCCCGGACGGCTCGGCCCCCGGGGTGCTCCACGCGGCGCAGTCCCTCGGCCGCACCCCGGGCCGCGACCTGCTGGTGGCCGCGTGCGTCGACGGACCGGCGACCCGCACCGGGCACCCCCCGGTCACGGCGGTCGACCTGCGCCCCGGCGACTACGGCCGCGCCTGCGCGGACCTGCTCTGCGACGTGCTCGCCGGGCGCGCCGCACCGGACGCGGTCCGCCCGCACGCGTGGACGCTGCGGATACGGGAATCGACACGGCCGTGAACTGCGTACGACAGACCTGACCCTTCGTCACCGGGCAGCGCCCTGGCACCCCGTGGGCACGTGGTCCGCGACCGGGAACGGGTAGCGTCATCAGCATGGACACTCGCATCACCGTCGAGCGCGCTCGACTCCTCAAGCAACTGCACGCCGACCACCAGCCGCTCGTGCTGCCGACCGTATGGGACGTCTGGTCCGCGCGGACGGCGGTCGGCGCCGGTTTCCCCGCGCTGACGATCGGCAGCCACCCGCTCGCCGACTCCCGGGGCGCATCCGACCACGAGGGGCAGACCTTCGAGGAGGTGCTGGCCGCCGTCAGGCCGATCATCGCGGCGGTCGACGTCCCGGTGTCCGTGGACCTGGAGGCCGGGTACGGCCAGACGCCCGCCGATCTCATCGCCGGACTGATCGACGTCGGCGGCGTCGGCCTGAACGTCGAGGACACCGTCCACTCCGAGGGCGGCCGGGTGCGCGGCACCAAGGAGCACGCGGACTACGTCGCGGGGCTGCGCGCGGCGGCGGACGACGCGGGCGTCCCGGTCTGGGTCAACGGGCGCACGGACCTCTTCGCGCACGCGCAGGACGCCTCCGCGGTCCTCGACGAGGCGATCGAGCGGCTGCGGGCCCTGGAGCAGGCGGGCGCCGACAGCCTCTACCCGGTGGCCATCCAGGACAACGACGAGTTGCTCACCGCGGTGATCGGCGCGGTGTCCGTCCCCGTGAACTCCACGGCCCACCCGGTCAAGCACGACCTCGACCGCTTCCGGCGCCTCGGTGTCGGCCGGATCACCTACGGCCCGCTGCTGCAGGCCGCGATGACCGACGCGATGAAGGAAGCGATCGGGCCCTGGGCTCCGTGACCCATTCCTGACCTGCCCCTGGGTCTCCTGACCGGTCCCCTGGCCCTCGGCCGGGGGCCGGTCCGCGGCGCACCCGTCACGCTCACGCCGGGCCCTTCGGCCGCCCGGTCACAGACCGGTGATGTCCCTGGTCTTCTCCAGAGCCGAGTCGACCGCGTCCAGCGCGGCGTCGCGCCGCCTCTGCCGCGCCGCCCGGTCCGCGGGCACCAGCCGCGCGGCGACCTGCACGGCGTGGTCGTCCGGGTCGCCGAAAGCGGTCCGCGGGTGCGTTCCCGTGTCGGCGCAGTGCACCGTGACCTCCTTGACCGCGCGGAGGACCACCTCGCGGTCCACGCCCGGCTGCATCGCGAGACGTACCTGGAAGCGCGCCATCCACTTCTCGCGGTCCTTCTCCTCCGCCGTCCTGGGTGTCCGGTCCTTCTTCGCCACGCGCCCTCCCGGTCGATCACGAGCTGTTCGCCACGCTGTTCGTCATGAGCTGTTCCTCATGAGCTGTTCCTCATGAGCCGTTCCTCACGGGGTGGGACGCCGGAACGCCGACGGGGGTTGCCGACCAGGACTTCCAGCTCGCCGCTCCTTGCGTCCCGTACCCCTTCGGGGATACGTTCGGAGCTGTTCCGCAATCGATTGCGGAACAGTTCCGAACCCGCTCCCCCAGGGACGAACCCGGTGAGGCCCATGCCCGAGTCCTCCAGCAGCCCCCGCTCCGCGCCCCGCGTCACCATCGCGGACATCGCCCAGCGGGCCGGCGTCAGCAAGCCCACCGTCTCGCGCGCGCTCAACGGCCATCCGGACGTCGGGGGCGAGACCAGGCAGCGGATCCAGCGGATCGCCGACGACCTCGGGTACGTGCCCAGTTCCCTGGCCCGCTCGCTGCGCACCGGACGGCACGACACGCTCGGCCTGCTCATGCCGCTCAGCCAGTGGTGGGGGTACGCGGACATCCAGTACGGCATCGCGGAGGAGACCGCGCGCCGCGGACTGCACCTGCTGGTGCACCCGCTGCGGCCCGGTGAGGACGCCGAGCGCGAGTTCGTCAGCCGTACCCTGCCGACCCTCCCTGTCGACGGGCTGATCCTGCTCATGCCCGAGGGGACGCCCCGGCACATCGGCGCCATCGCGCGGAGCAGCACCCCGGCCGTGGTCATCGACGACCGCGGCCACCGGCTGGCACTGCCCTACGTGGAGAGCACCAACCGCAGCGGCTTCCGCGAAGTCGTCCGCCACCTGGCGCGGCACGGGCGCCGCCGGATCGCGTTCGTCGGGGGTCAGCTCGACGACGCCTTCGCCCAGGAGCGCTTCGAGGGCTACCTCGACGCCCTGCGCGAGGCGAACCTCCCGTACGACGCCGACCTGGCCCTGCTCCCCGGCGACCGGGAGCCCACGGACGCGGAGATCACCCGGCTGCTCGCCACCGGGCCCGACGCCGTCGCGGCGGCCTGGGACGAGATCGCCTTCTCCGTGCTGACCGCCCTGCACACCGGCGGCCACCGGGTGCCCGAGGACGTCGCGGTCACCGGGTTCGACGACTCGCCCATCGCCCGGGTCATGCGGCCGCCGCTGACCACCGTGCGCCAGCCGTTCCGCCAGATGGGCTCGGCCGCCGTCCGCATGCTGCTCGACTCGATCGAACACGGCACTCCCCCGGCCCACTTCACCGTCCCCACCGAACTCGTGGTGCGCGCCTCGTGCGGCTCCCACGAACCAGGACAGCCCTGACACGAACGTCGTGCGCCTCCCACGACCCGTACCAGACCTGACGCACCCCACGCGCGGCCCCCACCACACACGCCTGACACCTGACGCGCCCCCACGCCTCACAACAGCCATGACTCAAAGGAGAGTTGTGCCCATGTCCCCCTCCGCCGGCGCCCAGCCCGCCCCCGGGCCCGCCCTGTCCGCCGCACCCGTCACACCACCCGGCGGCGACTCCCGGCCCCGCGTCCCGGGAACCTTCGTCCTCGTCCACTTCCTGGCGCTGCTCGGCGCCTGGATGGGAGTGCTGGTCCCCTCGCTGGTGTCGGTCGCCCTCAAGGTCGAGCGCATGGACGCCACCGGCAAGGTCACCACGCTCTCCCTCGCGCTCGGGGCGGGTGCACTGGTCGCCCTGGTGGCCAACCCCCTGTTCGGGCTGCTGTCCGACCGCACCACCTCCCGCTTCGGGGCCCGGCGGCCCTGGATGGTGATCGGCACCGTCGGCGGCTTCGCCGGGATCGCCGTGATCGCCTTCGCCGACAGCACCTGGCAGATCGTGGTCGGCTGGTGCCTGGCGCAGTGCTTCTACAACGCCCTGGTGGCCGCGATCTACGGAGTGCTCGCCGACCAAGTGCCCGAGCGGCAGATGGGGTTCGCCTCCGCCGTGCTCGCGCTGGCCAACCCGCTGGCCACCCTCGGCGGCACCTTCCTCGTGGACGCGCTGAACGCCTCGACCGTCGCCCTGCTGCTGGTGCCCGGCGTCGTCGGCGCCGCGCTCGTCGTGCCCTTCCTGCTGTACGGCCGGGACCGCCGCGTCACCCCGCGGGAGGTGCCGCCGATGCGGGCGCGCCAACTGCTCGGCTTCCTGTGGACCAACCCGGTGCGCTTCCCCAGCTTCGGCTGGGCCTGGCTGAGCCGGTTCCTCATGTGGACCTCGTACGCCACCGTCACCACCTACATGGCGTACTACCTGTCGGACTACCTCGGCGAGGACTCCGACGGCGTCACCCACTACGTCTTCCTGGGCAGCCTGGTCGCCAACGTCTTCATCCTGATCGCGACCGTGCCCGCGGGCCGGATCTCCGACCGCGTCGGGCGCCGCAAGCCGGTGGTGCTGACCGCCGCGGTCCTGCTGGCCGCGTCGATGGGCGTGATGGCCGTCGCCACCTCCGTCACCGGGTTCCTGGTGGCCCAGGCACTCGTCGGCGTCGGGATGGGCGTCTACTTCGCCGTCGACATCGCGCTCCCCGCCGACGTGCTGCCCGACCCGAACAACGCGGCCAAGGACCTGGGCGTCATGAACATCGCCGCCACGCTCCCGTACTCCCTGATCACCCTCATCGCGCCGACGCTCCTCGCGCTCGGCGGCGGGAACAACTACCCCGCGCTGTTCGTCTTCGGCGCGCTCGCGGCGCTGCTCGCCATCCCCGCCGTACTGCCCGTCAAGCGCCGCTGAACCCGCACCCGGACGCGCCACCGCACGCCGAAACGCCGTACAAGGAAGTACCTCGCATGCACCGCACCCCGTACCTGGACCCCGCCCTCCCCGTCGAACAGCGCGTGAGCGACCTGCTGTCACGGATGACGCTGGAGGAGAAGGCCGGACAGCTCTTCCACACCGCCAACACCCTCTCCCCCGGGGGTGAGTTGCTCACCGAGCCGGACGAGGCCAACGGGGTCCGCACCGCCCACGAGCTGGTGAAGCGGCGCCACATCACGCACTTCAACCTGCTGAACGGCACCGACCCCTACGAGATCGCCCTCTGGCACAACCGCCTCCAGGACCTCGCCTCCGACACCCGGCTCGGCATCCCCGTCACCGTCTCCACCGACCCGCGCCACGGCATGTTCTCCAGCCCGGCGGCCGGTCAGGCCATCGAGCGGATGTCGCGCTGGCCCGAGCACACCGGCATCGGCGCCATCGGCGACGCGCGGCTCGCCGAGGAGTACGGGGACGTGGTGCGCCGCGAGTACACGGCGCTCGGCATCCGCGTCGCCCTCGGGCCCATGGCCGACCTCTTCACCGATCCGCGCTGGTCACGCGGTTACGGCACCTTCGGCGAGGACCCCGTCACCGTCGCCGCGATGACCGCGGCCTTCGTCCGCGGGCTGCGCGGCGCCGACCGTCTCGGCCCGCGGTCCGTGGCGGCCATGGTCAAGCACTTCCCCGGTGGCGGGCCGCAGCTCGACGGCGAGGACGCGCACGACCCCGCGCACCGCGAGCAGGTCTACCCCGGCGGTCTCGCCCGGCTGCACGAGCTGCCGTTCGACGCCGCCTTCCGGGCAGGCGCGACGCAGGTGATGACGTACTACGGCATGCCGCTCCGGGTGCCCGGCTGGGAAGAGGTCGGCTTCGCCTTCAACAAGCCTGTGGTGACCGACCTGTTGCGCGGGCACTACGGCTTCGACGGCATCGTGTGCACCGACTGGAACGTCATCGAGTCGACGATGCTCGCCGGCGACGTCTTCGACGCCCACGCCTACGGCCTCGAGGACCTCACCCCGGCCGGGCGGCTGGCCCGCGCCTTGGACGCCGGGGTCGACCAGTTCGGCGGCGACGACTGCACCCACCTGGTGACCGGGCTCGTCGAGGACGGCCTGGTCACCGAGGAGCGGCTCGACACGTCGGTACGCCGGCTGCTGCGGGAGAAGTTCCGCCTCGGCCTCTTCGAGCAGCGCCGCGTCGACCCGGAGGCGGCGGCCGAGACCGTCGGGGCCTCACCACTGCGCGAGGCCGGCCGCACCGCCCAGCGGCGCTCCCTGGTCCTCGTCAAGAACGGCGACGCACTGCTGCCGCTGGCCGACCGCGCGACCCTGCGCGTGTACGCGGAGGGCCTGGACACCACCGTCCTCGCCGACTACGCGGAGCCGGCCGACGGGCCCGCCGACGCCGACGTCGCGGTCGTACGACTGCGCGCCCCGTACGAGGACCGGGGCACCGCGCTCAGCGAGTGGTTCCACGGCGGCGGCCTGGACTTCCCCGACGACGTCGTCCGCCACGTCCGGGACCTCGCCGCCACCGTCCCCACCGTGGTGCTCGTCTACCTGGAGCGGCCCGCCGTGCTCACCCCCGTGGCGCAGGCGGCCACCGCCGTCGTCGGCGACTTCGGCGCACAGGACGACGCCCTGCTCGACGTCCTCTTCGGACGCAGCGCGCCCTCGGGCCGGTTGCCCTTCGACCTGCCGTCCTCGATGGAGGCGGTGCGCGACAGCCGCGAGGACGTGCCCTTCGACACCCGGGCACCGCTGTACCGGTTCGGGCACGGCCTGACGTACTGAACAGGGGCCTACCAGGCAGCGGCGCAACTGCCAGAGTCCGGGCGGGTGTTCACCGGCGGCGCGGTAGTGTTCCCAGCGGCGCGGCGGCGGCCGGGGACGGAAGGGCGATGAGCAGGGCCGTGGGCAGTGTGTAGGTGATCTGGTCGCCCAACTGCCGTACGTCCCTCGCCAGAAGGGGTTCCGTCAGGCGGGCCGCGCCGCGCAGGCGGACCGTCGCCGCGTAGGTGATCCGCGTGGTGCCGCCGTCCACGGCTTCGAGTCGCAGGTCGCTCACCGTACTCACCACCTCGTTGTGCCCCGCGAACACCAGCCGGTCCGGTTCGCTGTGGACGAGGACGTACGTGAGGTGGGCGGTGCGCCCCCGCAGGCGCGTGGTGCTGCGCCAGCGCGACCCCTCGCCGACGGGTCCGAACCCCAGCCGCCGACAGGCCCGGATTCCCGGGTCCCACCGCTCGGCGTGCGTGAAGTCGGCGAGATACGCGGCGACTTGGGGCAAGGAGCGCTCGACGTCCAGGACACGTACGAAGCGGATCACGCGGACACTCCACGGAGTCGGGGCCGGAGGCGGAATCGAGAGGCGGGGGCGGGACGGGGCGCCGTTCCGGCGGGGACGGTGCCGGAACGGCCGGAATCCGGGACGCGACGTGCGCGCCCCGGATCAGGTGGCAGGGTCGGCCGGGCCGGGAGGCCCGGCCACGGTGGACCGCCGCTACTTGGGCATCAGGACGGAGTCGACGATGTAGACCGTGGCGTTGGCGGTGGGAACGTTTCCGCACACCACGTTGGAGGCGTCGTTGACCTTGTACGACTCGCCCGAACCGGACGTCGTCAGCGTGGACTTCTCCAGGGTCGGGTAGGTGCCGGACTCCAGCTGCTTCGGCGCCAGCTTCTGCCCGACGACGTGGTACGTCAGGACCTTGGTGAGCATCGCCTTGTCGGCGAGCACCTTGTCGAGGTCCGCCTTCGGGATCTTCGCGAACGCGTCGTTGGTCGGCGCGAACACGGTGATGTTCTGCGCGTTGTTCAGGGTGTCGACCAGACCGGCCTTCTTCACCGCCGTCACCAGCGTGGACAGCGCGGGGTTGTGCGAAGCGGCGGTCGCGACCGGGTCCTTGGCCATGCCGTCGAAGCTGCCCGCGCCGTCCTTGGGCACCGACGCGCACGCGGGGCCGAACGGCTGGTCGCCCGTCATCGCGCCGCTGCTCTGGTCCGTCGCGGGAGAGGAAGCGCTCGCCGTGCTGTCGCTGCCCGCGGCAGCGTCCTTCTTGTCGTCGCTTCCGCAGGCGGTCAGGGACAGCGGCAGCAGCGCCGCGACAGCGACGCCCAGGGTGAGACGACGGGTACGGGAAGCAAGCATCAGAACAACTCCACATCAGGAGAGCAGGTCACGGAGACTGCCGTGGGGCCGGGTCTTTCCGCCCGCGCCCGTCCGGCGTCCACCGTCGGGGCGGGACGGGTCGGTCCCACACCCTGCATTCGTGGCCGCCGCGCCCACGGATTGGACCGACTTTCCCCCGCGTACCGAAGCGGGTGCTGACCAGCCGTACCGCGCCAATATCCAGGTGGCTCAGCGCAGTTGAGGTGGCGAATAACGGCCCGGCGGATGCACGGACACCAAGCGGAACACCGAGCGGGGCACCAATCCGGGCGGCCGAGGTCCCCGAATGCCCTGTGTATCCGTCCGAGTACTCCGACGCCGGCGACGACCGGCCGAGGAGCAGAGAAAGGATCCCCGCATGGCATTACGCGGCACCACTCGCGCAGCGACCCTGTTGTCCCTGCCCGCGGCACTGTGCCTGGTGGCGGCGATACCCGCCGCCGCCCACACCGGAGGCCACGACAGCGCTCCCGGCAACGGATCCACCACCTACCAGGTCGACCTGGAGCCGCTCAACGACTCGAAGGCGACCGGCACGGCGATGCTCACGCTGAACGACCGTGCCCTGAACGTGAAGATCGAGGCGACGGGCCTCGTCCCCGGTCAGCCGCACGCCCAGCACATCCACGGCTCCACCGACGGGCACGACTTCCGCTGCCCCGACGCGAGCGCCGACAAGAACGGCGACGGCATCGTGACGACCGCCGAGGGCCTGCCCATGTACGGCGACATCAACATCTCGCTGACCACCAAGGGGGACACCAGCAAGGGCAGCGGCCTGGACGTCGCCCGCATGCCCGTCGCGGACCAGGACGGCAAGGTCTCCTACGAGCGGACGATCGAGGTCTCGCAGCAGGTCGCCGACCACATCAAGGACCTGCACGTCGTCCAGCACGGCATCGACCCCAACGGCAACGGAAAGTACGACTTCTCCAAGGGCAAGAGCGAGCTCGACCCCAAGCTCCCGCAGGAGGCGACCGCCCCGGCTTCGTGCGGGATGCTGGCGGGCGCGGCCGTGGGGTCCATGCCGGTCGGCGGCGTGGAGACCGGATCGGGCCCCGCCGAGCAGGGCGGGACGTCCGTGCTGGTGGCCTCGGGCAGCGCGGCGCTCCTCGGGGCCGGAGCCCTGTCGATCGTGGTGTGGCGCCGTCGTAGCGGGTCGTCCGCCCCTGTTCGCTGAGGGCCGCGACCATGCCGGACAGGCACCAGGACGAGACAGGGACCGTGCCGTGGTTCACCCGGCGGTGGGTCCCACTGACCTGCGTCGCACTGCTCCTCGCGGTGGGCGGGACCCTGCTGGGCCTGGGGTTCACCCGCGAGCGGTCGGACCCCGGACGGCTGCCACCCACGGCCGTACGGCAGACCGCCGTTCCCCTTCCGCCGGACGGGCATTCCCACGCCCCTGAACCCTCCGGACGCACGGACGGGGGCACGCCGGCCCCGGCCCGGCCCGAGCGCCTGTCGATCCCCTCGCTGGGGGTTTCCACGCCCCTGGAGAAGCTCGGGCTCGACGAGCGCGGCGCGATGCGGACGCCACGGGATCCCGCCAGCGCGGGGTGGTACGAGCGGGGGCCCGTACCGGGCGTCCGCGGGCCCGCGGTCATCGCGGGGCACGTGACCTGGAACGGTGCGCGGGCGGTCTTCTTCGAGCTGGCCCGGGTGCGGGTCGGCGCCCGCGTCGACGTACGCCGGGCCGACGGGGTGACGGCCACCTTCACCGTGACGCGCGTCGCCCAGTACCCCAAGGACCGCTTCCCGAGCCTTGAGGTGTACCGCGACACCAGCGGCCCCGAACTGCGCCTCATCACGTGCGCCGGGGACTACAGCGGTGCCGACCACCGCTACAGCGACAACATCGTCGTCTACGCGCGCGTGGCGCCCACCAGCTGAGGTCCGCTGATCGTGACCGGGCCCGGGGGGGCCCCCCCCGCGGCGCGGGGGGGGGGGGGGCGGGGGGGGGGGGGGGGGCCGGGGGGGC
>NZ_JBEOYE010000087.1:0-38176 GCF_040296945.1 Streptomyces sp. NPDC001941
GCCGCCGGTTTCGTCGGTTTCGTCGGTGGTGGGGTAGCCGAGTGCTGCTTCGTGTCCGGCGTTGTGGAAGGCGTCGTAGATGGCGTCGTGGACGATGTGGGTGCCGGTCTGGGGTGACCAGAGGAAGAGTCCGCGTTCGAAGTACTGGTAGCGGCCCTTGGTGCCGTCGGGTGCGGTGCTGGCGTCGGCTTCGTCCATGGTGGGGAAGCCCCAGCGGCGCTCGGCGTCGGTGGCCCAGAACTTGGTCAGGATGTCGCCGCGGACCGCGTACGCCGCGTCCGGGTGCCAGATGATGATCCCGTTCTCGAAGTGCTGGAACCGTCCGCCGAGCGAGGAGTCGCGCTCGCCCCTGATCGGCGCGCCCAGCACGCCGCCCGCGCCGCCCATGCTGTCGTACTTCACGGCGATGCTTCCGTACGGCATCAGGTCGTCGAGGTTGTTGTAGCGGCGCGGGGTGAAGCCGCGCAGCCCGTTGCCCCAGACCCGTTCCTCGGCCACGTGCCCGTAGTCGTACTCCTCGCGGACCACCGGCTGCGTGCGGCCCTCGTCCGCCCACCGGACGAACAGCGCGACGTGGTCCACGCCGCCCGAGTCCTTCAGGAGCGCGTCGCCCGGCTGCAGGTCGTCCGCCGGGATGTCGAAGGTGACGTTCCACAGGTCCCAGGTGGTCAGCGACCTGCCGAGGTTCCACGCCATCGAGACGTAGCCGGAGCAGTCCGGGCGGTAGCAGCCGAACTGGTTGGGGTGGCAGCCCTGTTGGTCGTACGGGACCTGCTCGGCGATCCACGACCAGGCGCGGTCCATCGCCTCGCCCCGGCCGATCTGGCCGCCCGGCTCCGAGGCCTGGGCGGCGGGCGCCGCGCCGAGCAGGAGCGAGAGGGCGGCGAAGGCCAGAGCCAGCGTCGCGAGCAGGGTCCGCGGGCGTATGGACCGCACAGCGGTTGCGGGCTTCTCGTCGGCCCCGCGCGCAAGGGTCATCGGTCTCATGACTGGTTCCTCGTCAGTTGTTGGTGATCCAGGTGCCCTTGGTGGGGTTCCAGTGGATGGTGGCCTTCTGGAAGCGTTGGGCCTTTCCGCCGCCGGTTTCGTCGGTTTCGTCGGTGGTGGGGTAGCCGAGTGCTGCTTCGTGTCCGGCGTTGTGGAAGGCGTCGTAGATGGCGTCGTGGACGACGTGGGTGCCGGTCTGGGGTGACCAGAGGAAGAGTCCGCGTTCGAAGAACTGGTAGCGGCCCTTGGTGCCGTCGGGCGCGGCGCTGGCGTCGGCTTCGTCCATGGTGGGGAAGCCCCAGCGGCGCTCGGCGTCGGTGGCCCAGAACTTCGTCAGGATGTCCCCGTGCACCGCGTACGCCACGTCCGGGTGCCAGATGATGATGCCGTTCTGGAACAGCTGGAACCGCCCGCCCAGCGACGCGTCCTCCTCCGCGCGCACCGGCCCCCCGAGCACGCCCCCGGCGCCGCCCAGGCCGTCGTACTTCGCGCCGATCGTGCCGTACGGCAGGAACGCCTCGTCGCGCATCGCGACCGCCGTGCCCTCCGCCTGGTCGTACCGGTCCGGGTAGGCCGACCGCTGCACCGCCTGGGCCAGCTGGCCCGCCGTGCTGCCCTCCATCCCGGGCTCCATCTGCTGGGCCACCTCGAAGAACTTGTTGGCCGCGTAGTCCACGTCCAGGCACTGCTCCGGCTCGCACCAGCCCTGCGAGGGGCGCTGCTGGAACACCCCGAGGGAATCGCGGTCGCCGCAGGCCAGGTTGTTCATCCGGGACTCGACCCAGCCGGTCTCGAACCCGGCGAGCATCACCTTGGGCGACACCCCGCGCCGCTGCCCGACCTCGTACACCTTGCGGGTCACCGCGATGTCCCGGTCGGGCGGGATGGAGCAGAACGCGGCGGCGGGGGCGGAGTTGCCGAGCGGGCCCGGGACGTCGTTCGGGCCCGGTGCCCGGACGGGGCTCGCGCCGGCCGCCGTGGTCGAGAGCGCGGTGAGGGCCGCGAGCGAGGCGAGTACCGCGAGCGCTGATCTGGCGCGGCGGGTGCGGGTGACGGGCATGCGGGGACTCCTGTGGTGGGGGGCGGGGTTGGTGAACGCGGTGGCGGGGCCGGTCGTCACGGGTTGATGCCGTCGTACTGCAGCACCCGGTAGGGGGACTGGCCGACCTGGCCGTTCCACTGCGACACGATCAGCGTCAGGGACTGCGCGCTCGCGCTGCCCGGGTGGATGTAGCCGCCGTAGAGGTACGGCAGTTGGGGCTTGCCCCAGTGACTGGCCGGCCAGGTGTTGTTGCCGACGACCTGCGGCTTCGGCGCCGTCCACACGGCGTCCGGGCGCGGCGCGGTCCGGGTGCAGATCGAGTAGTCGACCACGTCGAAGTAGCTCATGCAGTACGTGCCGCCGATCCGCTTCACCGAGAACTCGCCGATGTTGTTCCCGGTCAGGATCGGCGTCGGTCCGACCTGGCGCGTCCACTGCCAACGTCCGTCCAGGTGCGCCCAGTTCTCCTGGGCGCCGAAGTTCCCCGCGCGGAACTCGTCCGGCCAGATGCGGAAGAGCTGGATCGCGCCGCCGTCCGCCGTGTTGTTGTGGCTGCCGTTCCACCGCTTGGAGAAGATGTACAGCCAGCCGTCCGGGTCGATCCCGGCGAACGACCACATGCCGTACATGGACTGGTTGACGCCCTGGGTGTCCCCGGCCCAGTGGTACGGGTAGTCGTGCCAGGTCACGCCGTGGTCGTCCGAGTAGGCCACGCCCGACATCAGCGAGCCGTCGTACCCGGCGGGCGGGCCCCAGACGGCCACCGAGGTGTACTGGACGTAGGTGCGGCCGCCGAACTCGATGCAGTCGTTGGGTATCCGGCTCACCTCGAAACCGTGCCCGTTGTCCGCGTTGTGGGCGTAGTCGAAGAGCTGCCGGGCCCCGCCGCCCGTGGGCATCGCCCAGGTGAAGGAGATCGGCGAACCGCCCGAGGCGTCGAAGTTCGCCTGGGCGAGCATCAGTGGAGAGCCGAGGTACTCGCCGCCGAAGGCCGCCCCGGACCAGGAGTCGCCGAACACGTACCCCCACGTACCGTCGTGTTCACGCCAGTAGGGGATGGCGAGGTCTCCCGATCCCAGGCCCTGGCCCGCCGCCGAGTCGCCGGGCGCGTCGCACAGCGGCGTGCCGTTCTGTCCCTTGAGGGACGGGCCGCGCGTCGCCGCGGCGGCGGTACCGGGCGCGGCGGAGAGCGCCGCCGTGCCGAGCGCGAACCCGGCGCCCGCCCTGAGCAGCGCCCGGCGCGTCGGGGCGGGGCGGCCGGGGTGAGGGGGGATGGACATGCGTGTGCCTCCACGTGGGGTGGGGAGAGGCGGAGCCGGGCCGGCGCGGGAGGGCTCCCGGGTCCCGGCCCGTACGCCGTGGACCGTCTCCGGCCTGTGAACTACCGCACAGGGCAAAAGAGATCGAACCGGAGTCCTCCGCGCGGAGGGCCGGTCGGATGGGCCCGTATGTCCGGTGGTCGAGCAGTCGCACACACGGCGCCCCCGGCTGATTCAAGCCGTTCGCACGTGCCGTGTCGCGGCTCAGGGGCCACTCTGGACAGACCGCGTACAAACCCCGGACAACGCCTCCCCCGGCCGCATCCACGGATTCGTACACGGAGCAGGAGGAACGAACGATGGGACGACAGGAAGAACCGCTGGACCCGGGGAAGGGCCCCCTGGCGGCCTTCGCCCATGAACTGCGGGAGCTGCGCCGCCTGGCGGGCGGCACCCCCTACCGCCAACTGGCTGCCCGCACGCACTACTCGGCGTCCACCCTGGCCGCCGCCGCGGCAGGGCGGCGCCTGCCCAGCGCGGCGGTGCTGGCCGCCTTCGTGACCGCGTGCGGCGGCGACCCCGAGGAGTGGGAGGCGCGCCGCGTCCGCACGCACGCGCTCGTCACGGCACCGGCGGTACCCCCGGCACCCCCGGCATCCTCGGAGGCCTTGCGCGAGGAGGCCGTAAGGGACGAGGACGTACGGGATGAGGGCGTACGGGAGACGGCCAGGCGCCCGGAAGTCCCTGCCCCGAGGCCCCCGTTCACCCGCAGGCCGCTGCTGCTGCGCCGGCTCCTGGGCCTGGTCGTGCTGCTGGTCGTGATCGCGACCACGGGCGCGCTGGTGCGCGGGGACGCGGTCACCGACCGGAGCGGCGCCCGTGCGGAGGGCCCCCGGCCCACCTCCGTACGCGTGACCGGCGTCGCGCTCGACGAGGGGGTGCAGTGGCTGCGGCCCGGCACCGACATCCCGGCCCGCTACCGGCAGTTGATCGTGCGCGCCGGGACCATGTGCTACGTGCCGCAGGTCACCCCCGCCCTGGTGGCGGCGATCCTGAAGGCGGAGAGCGGCTTCGACCCGGCCCTCAGCGACCCCGCCCACGACGAGTACGGCATCGCCCGCTGGACGCCCCGGGTCCTGCGCTACTACCTGCCGCCCGAGGAACAGAAGTCCGTCCCCGTACCGCCGTTCACCCCGGAGGAGTCGATCCCCGCGGTGGGGCGCATGCTGTGCGCCATGGCACCGGAGCTGGAAGGGGTACCTGGGGACCCGGCGCTCAACCTGGCGGCGTCGTACCGCACGGCCACCTGGGTCGTGCAGCGCCAGGGCGACGAGCTGAAGCAGATACGGCCCTACCTCGACCGGGTGCGCCGGAACCTGGCGCACTACGGCCCGCGCGCGAAGCCGGGCCGGCTGACCTGAGCGCCTCACGGGCGGACGGGCCGGTTCTGCCGGACCCCTCGGCAGGGGTCCGGCAGAACCGGCCGCCGTCGCGTCAGCCGATCGTGAGCAGTTTCGCCCGGGCCGGGACGCCCTGGGCGTTGAGCGCGAACAGCATGTACGTGCCCGGGAGCGCGATGCCCGGGTCGGACGGGATCGTCACCTCGTACGAGCCGGAGGTGACTTGACGGTACGTCAGCGGCACCCGGCGCTGGTCGTTGTCCGTCGAGTGCGTCGCCGCACCGGCCCGCACCAGGGCGAACGACGTCACGGCCGAGTCCGTCGTGACGGTCAGCTTCGCGCCGTGGGCGGCCCTGGCCGGGACGCCCCCGGTGATGACCGGACGCGTCTTCTCCGAACCGTCGGCGTTCAGCAGGTACGGCGGCGTGAAGACCGCGCCGTCCGCGTGGTTGGTCGCGCAGTCGCCGCACAGGCCCCCGCCGCCGGAGAAGATCCGGCCGTCGGGGAGCAGGTTCGCCACGCTGTGGTAGTTGCGCGGCACGGCCATGGACGCCATCGGGGTGAACTTCCCGGTGGCCGGGTCCCACAGCTCGGGCGTCATCACGGACGTCGCGTCGCTGAACGGCACCGGGTACGCCTGGCCGCCGAACACCGCGACCTTGCCGTCGGGCAGCACCACGCTGTTGCTGAACGACCGCTGGAACGCCATGTCGCCGGTGCGCGCCGCCACCGGCTGGCCGCCGCCCGAAGCGTCCACCGTGTAGGCGCGGTTGGTGGCGTCCACGTTCTCGTACGCCGTGCCGCCGCCCAGCGTGAGCAGCTTGCCGATGTCGTACGCGACGGCGTTGCCGTTCATCGCGTCGGCGCTGTCCGCGCGCGTACCGGCCGGCGTGATGCTGCCGTTGCCGGTCGTCGTGATCCAGTTCATCTGCTTGCTCGGGCCCAGGTGGAGCACGCGGCCGTTCGACGTGGCGTGGAACCACTGGTGGTTGTCCGCGCGGTACGGACCCCGGGGGTCGGCCGTCATCGTCGTGGTGACCGGGACGCCGCTCAGCTTGCGCCAGGTGCCCGTGGCCGGCGACCACACCTCGGCGTCCTTGCCGCCCTCGCCGCCGCTCCAGGACCCGCCGAGGACGAACGCCTCGCCGTTGGAGAGCAGGGTCATCGCCTGGTAGCCGCGCGGGATGTTCATGTTGCTCGTCGACGTCCAGGCGTCGGTGGCCGGGTCGTAGATGCTGGCCCGCTCGGCGTTGCTGCCGCCGGTGACCAGGACCCGGCCGTCGGTCAGGATGGCGATGCCGGGGCAGAACATGTCGTGCCCGGTGTTGTCGACCCGGCGCTGAGTGATCTGACCGGTCGTCAGGTCCATCACGGCTGTCTGCGTGTAGCCGTTGCTGCCGCCGAACCGGTCCACGGCGTACGCCGACCAGGCCAGCAGCTTGTTGTTGGGCAGCACCGCGGTGGCCACCGGCACCAGCGGGAAGCCGTTGACCCTGCCCCACGCGCCGGAGGAGGCCGGGTCGGCAGGGCCGCCCAGGCGTATCTCCGCCGCCGAGGACCACGGGCCGCGCCCGCCGGCCTCGCTGGTCGCGGTCAGCCGTACGTACCGCGCCTGGACCGTCTGCGTGAACGTGGCTCCCTTGACCGTGTCGTCGTCCTTCCAGGTGCCGGAGGCGACGGGGGAGCCGAAGGTGGTGCCGTCGGTGCTGGTGGTGACCGTGTACGCGCCGATCCTGCCGTTCACGCCCGCGCGCCGCGGCTCGTAGCTCAGGAACGAGACGGCCTGGGTGCGCTTCATGTCGACGGTGATGCTGTGCGGCAGTGGCGCGGCCGTGCCCGACCACTTGCTGTGCCAGAGCGTGCTGCCGTTGCCGTCGAGCACGTTGGCGGCGCGGTTGTCCTCGCTGGTGGACTCCTCGTCGCTGGCGCTCGCCGTCCACCCGGTGCGCACCAGGTCCACGACCCCGGCCGCGGACCCGGGGTCCCCGAGCAGGTTGAGCTCCGCCGCCGACGTCCACGGCCCGCGCCGCCCGGCCTCGCCCGTCGCCGTCAGGCGTACGTAACGGGCCCCGGCGGGAGCGAAGTTGAGGGTCTTGGCGGTGGCGTCGTCGGCGAGCGTGCCGCTGGCGACCGGCTGACCCCAGTTCTGCCCGTCGGTGCTCAGGTGGATCGCGTACTCACCGACCCGGCCGTTGGCGCTGCCGGTGCGCGGCTGGTAGACGAGCGCGGACACGACCTGCGTCTTCTTGGTGTCCAGGGTGATGCTGTGCGGCAGTGGCGCGGGCGTGCCCGACCACTTGCTGTGCCAGATGGTCGCGGCGTTGCCGTCCAGGACGTTGGCCGCGCGGCCGTTCTCGCTCGCGGTCTCCTCGTCGCTGGCACTGGCCGTCCATCCCGTACGGGAGAGCACGGGCGCCGTGGGGACCATCGCCGAGGCGGGCGCGGCCTGGTGGTGCGGCGAGGTTCGTTGCGTGGCGGAGGCGGACAGCGGGTCGGGCCCACGGCGTGCGGTCGGGCTGCCGACCGACGCGGTCAGCGGCAGCAGCACGCTGAGGCAGGCGGTGACGGCCAAAAGGATGAGAGCGCGCGGCAGTTGGGCCGCGCCGGGTCTGGGCAGTGAGGCGAACGATCGACGGGTCACGTGTCCCCCCTCGGACGACGGGCGCGCCGCGCGGTTCCCCACCCGGCGCGGCGACGCAAGGTGCGCATGAACATGCCAGACAGGGGCGTGTGCGTAAAGGGGAACCAAAAGGGACCGAGGTGGGGCGGTGTGGGCGGTGGCGCAGAAGGGCGGTGCGGGGGTTGGGTACGGGGCCGTGGAACCGAACGGGTCGGCGTCGAGCGGTCGTTACTGTCGACCGCTCGACGCCGACGGGGCGTATGGGCGCGTCAGTGCGGACGATTCAGCGAACCGTCACGGTCACCGGCGCGGACGTCCGCTGGCGCAGGGCGTGGCCGTCCTTCGGACCGGTCATCCCGTACACCACCGCGCGGTACGCCTCCGAACCCCGCTTCGTGGCCCTCGGGTGCGAGACGACCCGCGCCTCGCCTCCGCGCGCGGCCACCGCGCCGCAGGTCAGCGGCTTCCACGTGCCGCCCTTGCGCTGTTCGAGGCAGACCTTGACGTACGACGAGGCGTCGTCGTCCCCCTGCGCGCTGACGGTGTACGTCGTGCCGGCCTTCGCCGTGTGCGGGGCGGCTATGGAGACGCCGCCCTTGGCGAACACCGGCCCGGCGGCCAGGGCCACCACGGCGAGGCCGAGCGCCCCGACGACGGCGACGCGCCCGCCTCGTACCCTCGTGTCCGCGTCCGCGTCCGTGTCCGTGGTCGTGCTCGTGTCTGCGGTCGTGCTCGTCCTGGTCATGGACGTTCCTTCCGGTGGTTCTCCCCCACGGGGTGCACCGCACCCCGTCGCCGCGGCACCGGGTGTGCCGCACTGATCCACCAGAGGGGCGAACGCCCCCGGCCCGTTGCCCTTGTCTTGGCAAAGGTGTCTTGGCGAAGACGATCCTGGCCGCGCGTACCGGCGATCACGAAGGAATGAACCTGTCCCGACCGCGCTCCGTCGCCAACGGCCTCCCGGCACGCTGCCGATGTGCGCGAACAAGGAGACAGGACCGTTCCCCGGCAGCGGGAGGCGGCACAGGAAGCCCATCGTCCCCCCGCCCCACCGTCCGCCGGGCCACCCGGCGGACCGGGCGGGCGCCCGGGCGCGGCCGGGGCCCGGCTGCGCTACTGGTTCGACACCACGCTGGCCCGCAGCACCGCCGCCCTGGTCGGCTGGCTCGCCCTGGCCTGCCTGGCCGTGGTCGTCCCGGTCAACGCCCTCCTCGTCTGGACCGACCGGGGCGCGCCGGCCGCCGTGGGCGCGAAGATCGCCGCGGTGTGGCGCAGCACCGGCCAGACCCTGCGGCTCGGCGGTGAAGTGGGGCCGCCCCTGCGGGTGGCCCTCTCGGTGGTCCTCGCCCTGGTCGCGCTCTTCTACGTGTCCACCCTCGTCAGCCTGATCAGCGCGGGCATCACCGACCGGCTGCTGGCCCTGCGGCGCGGGCGCTCCACGGTCGTGGAGAGCGGGCACACCGTCGTCCTCGGCTGGTCCGAGCAACTGCGCACGGTCGTCGCCGAACTGGTGGTCGCCCACGCGGGCCGCCGCTCCGGCGTCGTCGTGGTCCTGGCCGACCGCGACCCCGCCGAGATGGACGAGGAGTTACGCACCGACCTCGGCGACCTCGGCCGCACCCGCCTCGTCCTGCGCAGCGGCCGGCCCACCGACCCCCTCGCCCTCGCCCGCGTCAGCCCCGCCACCGCGGCGGCCGTGGTGGTCCTGCCGCGCGAGGACCCCGCCGAGGACGCCGAGATCGTCAAGACGCTGCTCTCGCTGCGGGCCGTCGTCGGGCAGGAGCGCGAACTGCCGGTCGTGGCGGCGGTGCGCGACGACCGCTACCTGGCCGCCGCCCGCCTCGCCGGGGGCCCGGGCGCCACCGTCCTGGAGGTCGACGACGTCTCGGCCCGGCTGCTCGTCCAGTGCGCCCGCCGCCCCGGCCTCTCCCTGGTGCACCAGGAGCTCCTGGACTACGCGGGCGACGAGTTCCACACCGTGCGCGACCCGGCACTCCACGGCCTGACGTTCCGTCAAGCCTCCGCCGCCTGCCCGGAGTCCAGCGCCGTGGGGATCGTCCACGCGTCGGGCGGCGTGACCCTCGACCCGCCCGCCGCACTGCGGCTGGCCGACGGTGACGGGCTGGTCGTCGTCGCCCGCGACAGCCGCTCCACCCGCCCGGTCCCGGTCCCCGCCCCGTACGACCCCACGGCGGTCGTCGACCGCCCGCCGGCACGGGCGCCGCGCCCCGAACGCGTACTGCTGCTCGGCTGGAACCGCCGGGCCCGGCGCATCGCCGACCAGCTCGCCCGGTCCGCCCCGGCGGGCTCCCGCCTCGACGTGGTCGCCGAGCGCCGGGCCGCCACCGTCACCGGACTGCGGCTCCTGGAAAAGGAGTTGGGCGACACCCTCACGGTCACCCACCGCCCGGGCGACCCCACCGCGCGCGACACGCTCGAGGCACTCGACCTCGCCGACTACCACGCGGTCATCATCCTCGGCCCGGACCGTCGCCCCGGCCACGACGAGCCCGACGACCGCACGCTGGTGACCCTGCTGCACCTGCGGG
The DNA here is from genome assembly GCF_040296945.1 of Streptomyces sp. NPDC001941. Classification (NCBI taxonomy): domain Bacteria; kingdom Bacillati; phylum Actinomycetota; class Actinomycetes; order Kitasatosporales; family Streptomycetaceae; genus Streptomyces; species Streptomyces sp. NPDC001941. The sequence goes on from NZ_JBEOYE010000087.1 coordinate 9,858, forward strand.
CCCGGGAGCGCGAGAGCGGGGTGCGGGTGCCCGTCATCACCGAGATGACCGACGACCGCAACCGGCTCATCGCCCCGGTCGCCCCCGGCGCGGACTTCGTGGTGAGCGGCAAGATGATCGGCCTGCTGATGACCCAGATCTCGCAGAACCCGCAACTGGCCTCGGTCTTCGAGGAGTTGTTCGCGCCGGACGGCAACACCATCCAGCTGCTCCCGGCCGCCGGCTTCGTCCGTACGGGCCACCGCGCCGCGTTCGCCACGGTGGCCGAGGCCGCCTTGCGGCAGGGCGCGTGCGCGATCGGCTACCGCAGCGCCGCGCGCTCCGGAGAACCCCCGTGGCACGGCGTACGGATCAATCCTCACAAGGCGTACGCCAGGAGCTGGGAGGAGGACGACCAGGTGATCGTGGTCGCCGACGAACGCTTCTCCCTGCCCTCCCCGCCGTCCTCGCTGGACGGGGAGGGCAGGGAGAGTGGCGTCGCGGACTCTCCCTCGGACTACTTCTGAGGGTTCTCGGCTGCGGGGATGGTGAGTTCGATGGTCTTGGGGGTGGTGAGCATGCCGGTGCCGGGGGTGCCGTTGGACTGGTAGGTCTTGATCTCGTTGGTGGTGGTGTCGACGGCGAGGACGTCGGCCTTGCCGTCGCCGTTGTGGTCGCCGAGGGTCAGGTGCTCGTGGGTACCGAACGGCATGATGGTGACGGGTGCCTTGAAGGGGTTCTTGGTGACGTCGCCGGTGGAGATCCAGACCTTGAGGGTGCCGTTGGGGTCGAGGGCCATGATGTCGCTGGTGCCGTCGCCGTCGGCGTCTCCTGCGGTGGCCTGGGTGAAGTTGCCCCAGTTGGTGAGGTACTGCGGGGGTGCGAAGGGGTTGCCGGTGTCGCCCTTGATGCCGCGCCAGAGGTAGGCCTTGTTCTCGTTGGTGTTCACGGCGGCGATGTCGGCGATGCCGTCGTTGTCGAAGTCGCCGCCGCTGACCTGCTGCAGGTGGGCGGGCCAGTTGGTGAGGGCCTTGGTGTCCTTGGTGAAGGTGCCGTCGCCGTTGCCGCGCCAGAGCCAGGCCTTGGTGCCGTCGGTGGCGACGATGTCGGCTTTGCCGTCGCCGTTGAAGTCGCCCGCGGCGGTGTGGGAGTAGTCCCAGGTGTCGTACAGGACGCTGCCCTTGTCGAAGGTGCCGTCGCCCTTGCCCTTGAACTGGTACAGCTTGCCGTCCGCGTCGTTGCGCGCGACCAGGTCGGCCTTGTCGTCCCCGTCGAAGTCCGCGGTGACGGACTCGGCCAGGTCCTCGGCCTTGAGCTCGGACTCGACCGCTCCGGGGACGGTGACGTTGATGCTCCTGGCCTGCGAGCGGACGCTGAGGTGGGTGCCCTCCGCGCTGGCGGTGGCCTCGATCTTGACGGGGCCGGGCTTCTGGCCGCTGCGGTTCACCGTCCAGCTGCCGCTGCTGGACGCGGTGACGGTCTGCGGGTCGGCACCGTTGAAGGTGACCTCGACCGTGGAGTAGGCCACGGCGTCTCCCCTGATCCGGAAGCCGGGGGTGACGGTGGCCCCGTTGGCGGGACTGCTGAAGGTGGGCTGCCGCATCACCACCTCGTCCTGGGCGACCGACACCGAGGGGCCCGCGACCCCGTCGGCGTCGCGCTGGTGGAAGACGTAGGCGCCGTCCTGGATGGCGCTCTCCGGGATGAACCCGGTGAAGGTGCCGTTCGACGCGACCTTCGCCACCTCGACCCTGCCCGACGTGTCCGCGTACACGGTCGCGCCCGGCGTGCCCGTACCGCGGACGCCCAAGGCGAGCTGACCCTTCGACGAGGGCCGGTTGAAGACGTTGACCTGCTCGATCGTCGGAGCCGCGACCTCGGAAGCCTCACCGTCGGTCCCAGCCCCCTCCCCGGAGGTCGGGGAGGAACCGGGGGTGGAGGGCGCGGTCGAGGCGGCGGGCGAACCGTCGCCCCGCGCGTCGGGACCGGGCTCGGCGGCGACGACCGGCGCCGCGGCCGTGGCGAGGGACGCGGCGGCGAGCGAGGCGATGCACGCCCGGCGCAGCAGGGAACGGCGGGGGAGGGGCTGATGATGCACAGGTGTTCCTGAACTCTTGGGAACCTTGGTCCGGCACCGGGAACGGCGCGGGACGCCATGACCGCTCCACCATTTCCCGCACCCGCGCGGGCCCCATAGCGCCGAAGGATGACAGCGCCCCCGCCCAAAGGGGAGCGCACCGGAACCTTCGAGGATCCGGTCGGCCGCCCGCGTACCCGCCCGGCTACCCCTCGCCCCCCAGCACCCCCACCCCCGGCCCCGACAGGTCCTCCAGCGCCGCGCGCCGCCCGGACACGGCGAGCAGCAGCGACAGCGCGGGTCCGGTCACGGCGGGCCCGGACCCGAGGACCAGCCCGGTGTCGGCCGCCGTGAGCCGCACCCGGCCCAGGAGCTCCTTCGCGCCGCCGAACGCGGCGGGCGTGCGCGTCTGGTGCCGCAGAGCCCGCTCCACCACCTCGCGCGGGTAGGCCCGGCGCAGCCCCAGGGGGCGGCGGACGTCCTCCCCGTGGACGACCTCCTCCACCAGGCGGCTGTCCAGCGGGGCGGGCGGTGTCGACGTGCGGTGCGCGACCCGCCGCAGGCCCTCCAGGGTCCGGGCGGGGGTGGCCCCGCGCTCGCGCGCCACCCCTGCGGCGTTCTGCCGGTCGAAGTCGAAGCGCGCCAGGGCCAGGGCGAGGACGAACCCGGTACGGGTCGTCTTGGCGGTGTCCACGAGGTGGGCGGCCACGTCGTGCACGGTCCACCCGTCGCACAGGGACGGGGTGCGCCAGGCGTCCTCGCCGAGCCGCCCGAGGTCGTCGATCAGGACGGCGCGCTCGGCGTGCACCAGCGCCCAGACGCGGTCGCGGTCGGGGTTGTTCATGTGGGTCCTCCAGTGGCCGGAGCAGGTGAAGGAGGGACCGGTCCCGCGGTCCGAAGTCATCGGAGAGGCGGCCGGCCTTGCGCCCGTGCGGTTGGAACGTACAAGAAATCGCTCAAAAAGGGACGATTCGTCGGGCCGCGCGTAGGGTGTTCAGGGGCTGGTCCCACCCACCTCACAGCTGGAGGCCCCGTGCCCGAGAAGAACGGCCCGTACGCGGCCGGAACACCCTGCTGGATCGACCTCATGGTCCCCGACCAGCAGGCCGCGCTCGACTTCTACCGCGACCTCTTCGGCTGGCAGGGAGAGGCCGGGCCGCCCGAGACCGGCGGCTACGCGGTCTGCACGCTCAAGGGCCGCCCGGTGGCCGGGATCATGGCCGCGATGAACCCCGACGGCACGGTCCCGGACCCCATGCCCCCGGCGGTGTGGACGACGTACCTGGCCACGGACGACGCCGACGCCACCCTCGACAAGGCCGGCGGCGCGGGTGCCCACGTCATCGCGCCCGCCATGGACGTCATGGACCTCGGCCGCATGGCCGTCGTCGCCGACCCGCAGGGCGCGGTGTTCGGGCTGTGGGAGGCGAAGTCCTTCACCGGGGCCGGGATCGTCAACGAGCCGGGCGCGCTGATCTGGAACGAGCTGAGCACCACCGACACGGACGCGGCGGGTCGCTTCTACGCGGAGGTCCTCCCCGTCACAGCGGCGCCCTCCGAGATGCCGGGCGCCAACGGGTACGTGGAGTGGCAGGTCGAGGGGCGTGCCGTCGGCGGCATGATGACGCTCCAGGAGAACGCGGCGGGCGCGCCGCCGCACTGGCTGGCGTACTTCAGCGCGGACGACGTGGACGGCGTCGCGGCGGCTGCGGAGCGCGCGGGCGCGAGCGTCCTCGCGCCGCCGTTCGACATGGCGGCGGGCCGCATGGCCGTGCTGGCCGACCCGCAGGGCGCGGTCTTCGCGGTGATCGCCGCGTCGATGCCGGAGGAGTGAGCGGGGCGACCTCCAAGCCCCCGCGACCGTCCCCCGTACTCGCCCCCCGCACCCGACCCCCGTACACCCGACGACCTACGGAGATCCCGTGATCCAGCCGGAGCAACTCACCGAGCCGACCGTCCGCGCCTTCGTGACCGCGGTCAACGGCGGTGACAAGGAAGGGTTCCGGGCCCTGCTGACCCCGGACGTCACCATGTCCGACGACGGGTCCGACCGGGACGTCGACGACTGGACCGAGCGCGAGATCTGGTCCTCCGACGGCCGCATGCAGGTGGAGAGCGAGTCCTCCGGCGGCCGTGAGCTCGTGGTCGACTACAGCAACAGCACGTGGGGCAGCATGCGCACCACCTGGCGGTTCGACGTCACGGACGACGGCCGCGTCAGCCGCTTCGAGACCGGCCAGGCCTGACTCGACCCCTGGAACCCCCGGAAGGCTCCGGGCCCCGAACCGACCGCCCCGGGAGACGTGAGGACGTCTCCCGGGGCGGTCGTCCGTGCATGCCCCTCGCCGAGTGGGGCCCCCGGCAAAAGTCTGCGCGGCGCAGCCACATGCCCTATTCTTCTGCGTGCCGCAACTATTGCGTAGAGCAGTCTTACGGCTCCGGGCCTACGGACCGGACACCTCGACTCCGCACGTAACGACCCACAGGGGGACCCCATGCTCACCATCGCCGTCACCGGAGCCACCGGAGCCCAGGGCGGAGCCACCGCCCGCGCCCTCCTGGCCGCCGGGCACCGCGTCCGTGCCCTCACCCGCAGTCCCGGCTCGCCCGCCGCCGAAGCCCTGCGCGCCGTCGGTGCCGAGACGCACCGGGCCGACTTCGACGACCCGGCCTCGCTGGCGGACGCCCTCGCCGGAGCCGACGCGCTCTTCGCCGTCACCACCCCCTTCGGCACCGACACCCGCACCGAGACGCGCCAGGGCCTGGCCCTGGTCGACGCCGCCGCGCGCGCCCGGGTCGGGCACGTCGTGTACACCTCCGCCGCGCACGCGGACCGCGCCACCGGCATCCCGCACTACGAGAGCAAGTACCTGGTCGAGCGGCACCTGCGGACGCTCGCGACGCCCTGGACCGTGATCGCTCCGGCCGCCTTCGCGGACAACTTCGCCCACGGCTGGACCCTCGACGGGCTCCGCGACGGCGTCTTCGGCTGGCCGATGCCCGCCCACCAGCCCCTCGCGCTCATCCCCGCCGCCGACATCGGTGCCTTCGCCGCGCTGGTCCTCCAGCGCCGCGACGACTTCGCGGGGCACCGCGTCGACATCGCCTCCGACGTGCGCACCCCCGCCGAGATGGCGCGGGCCCTCGCGGACGCCACCGGCGCCGCGATCGTCCCGCGGGAAGTGCCTCTGGACCAGGTCAGGGCCTGGTCGGAGGACCTCGCGGCCATGTTCGCGTACTTCACCACCACGGGCCTGGACGTCGACGTTGCCGGCCTGCGCCGCGACCACCCCGAGGTGGGCTGGCAGACCTTCGCCGACTGGGCCCGCGCCCAGGACTGGCGGGCCCTGCTGTCGCCGTCGCCCGAGGCCCTGCTGTCCCCGTCACCCGTGGCTCGGCGTGCACGTGCGTAATGGCTCGTTCTGACGCGTCCCACACGGCTCGCGCCCGGACGTACGCGCCGGTAACGCGCTCCGGTACCCCGGCGCACACCCATCCGCCCCGCCCCGGAAGGCCCCGCACCCCCATGCGGAGCCGCCGTTCGGAGTCGTACGCACGCGGCTCGTGCCGCGCCTGTCGTGCCGTACCCCTCGTGCGCTGCCCGGCAGCGGACGCGCGACCCGGTGAGCGGACCGGGTGCGGGCGTCACGCCACGCGGCTGTCCACGCGCCGGCGCGCCGCGCGCGGCCGGGTGTACAGGCGCCCCCGCACCTGTCCCCGGGCCAACCGGTCCATCGCGGCGGGCAGTTCGTGGAACTCGACCTCGGTGGCCGCGGGCGTCAGCGCGCCCGAGGCGATCAGGTCGTACACCTCGCGCAGCTCGTCCTTGCTCGCGCCGAGCGAGCCGATGAGCTGCACGTTGCGGGTCACGACGGAGGCGATCGGCAGCGGCGCCACCGTCTCGCTGAGTCCGACCAGGACGACCCGGCCGCCCGGCCGGACCGCGTCTGCGGCCGCCGCCGTGGTGGCCGCGGCCCCCACGAAGTCGACGATCACGTCCGGTGCCAGCGCCGCAAGGTGCGCGGTGTCCGGCCAGCAGGTGACGGCACCGGCCTCCTCCGCGGCGGCGCGGGCGGCCGGGTTGATGTCGACGCCGTACACCTGAGCGCCCAGGTACTCGGCGATGTGCACGGCGTTGAGGCCGAGTCCGCCGAGCCCGATGACGGCCACCCGCTGGCCCGGCTTCACCGCGCCGGCCGCGCGCACCGCGTGGTAGGCGGTGGCGACCGAGTCGGTGGCGACGGCCGCTTCGGCGAAGGAGACCCCGTCGGGGATCCTCACCAGCGCCGACGCGGGCACCAGTTCCTTCTCCGCGAACGCGCCGTCGCAGCCGACGCCGGGCGCGAAGTCCATCGTCTCGACGGGGTGCACCACCAGCGCGATGCCCACCCGGTCGCCCACCGAGAACTCCTCGACCCCCTCTCCGACCGCCGATATCACTCCGGCGCCCTCGTGCCCCAGGGTCAGGGGCGTGGTCACCGCCAGGCCGGCACCCAGGTCCATGCCCGCGGTGATGTGCAGATCGGAATGGCACAGCCCCGCCGCCTCGATGTCGACCACGACCCACCCCGGACCCGGTACCGGGTCCGGGAGGGTCTCCAGGCTCAAGGGCTTGCCCACTTCGGAAAAACGCATCGCCTTCACTTTGCGCCCCCGCATCCCGCTCGATACGAACACACTTACAGAACTTGTCAGTTCGATTCCCGCCGGCGTGCGCCCCAAGCACTTTCGGCCAAGGTGGCATGAGTGCCGGGCATATGCCGTACGGGTGCGGGGAGCGGGCGACCGGGCCCGGGCCGGACCTGCGGGGGCGGGTGGGCGGAAGGTCAGTCCTGGGGTGTGGTGAAGCTCTCACCCGCCCACAGGTGCCGGGAGAAGTGCTCCGGGTCCGACACGTCGGTGACCTTGGTGTCGAAGACGTGCGTCAGGCGCTTCGAGGGCTCGTGGGCGGGCCAGCCCGGGTCCCCGGTGCGGGCGAAGGCGGTCCACGCCCCGCGCAGGACGCGGGAGAGCTCCACGGCCTCCTGCCGCTTGACCGGGTCCTCGCCGATGAGCAGCGCCGCGAGGTCGGAGTCCACCGTGCCGAAGGTCAGCGGGACGTCCAGGGCGTGGCAGGCGCCCAGGGTCCCGCCGAGTCCCGAGCCGGGCCAGGTGAGTTCGTACGCGTACGACGTGCCGCCGCCCGCGGCGTGCGCCTCCGCGAGCCTGGTCGAGGGCATCCTGAACAGCCAGTCCGAGAGGATCAGGGTGTACAGCTCCGGCGCGACGGCGGCCGGGTAGGCCCTGCGGTACGCGGCCTCCGCCCCGGCGGGCGCCAGGGTCGCCGCGGCGGCGGCGACATCGGCGTCGGACACGTGCTCCCCGCCCCAGCCGAGCGCGGTGAACAGGCGGAACTCGTCCCGCGTGAAGCCCACGACGAGGTCGACGTCCCGCGCGCAGCCCTCGGCGAGCAGCTTCCAGGGGGAGTCGGGCAGCAGCACCCCGTCGACCACCGGCGAGAACGCCGTCGGCGCGAAGGCCAGGCTGCCCCACTCGTCCCGGCGGCGGGTCACGTCCCCCTCGATGAACGCCTCGCCCGCCGCGATCAGTTCCGCCACCGGCGGCGCGGCCATCTCCTCCGCGGTCCACCCGGTGCCCAGCCGGGCGGCGACGCCCCGGCCGAGCCGGCGGGCGAGGTCGAGCGAGAAGAACGTCGAGGGCACGCTCTGCGCGATGGCGCGCCGGAAGAGCCCGCGCGCGGGCGGCGCGGCCAGCAGGGCCGCGACCGACCCGGCACCGGCGGACTCCCCGAACACGGTCACCAGGTCCGGGTCGCCGCCGAACCCCGCGATGTTCTCCCTGACCCACCGCAGCGCGGCGACCTGGTCGAGCAGCCCCCGGTTGTCCGGCCGGTCCGGGAGGCTGCCGAACCCCTCGAAGCCGAGCCGGTAGTTGAGCGACACCACGACGACGCCGCCCTCGCCGGCCAGCCGGGCCGCGTCGTACTCGGGCAGGTCGCTGGAGCCGGACCGGTAGGCGCCGCCGTAGATCCACACCATGACGGGCAGGCCCACCCGGGCGGGATCGGGGCTCCAGACGTTCACGGTCAGGCAGTCCAGGCCGAGTTCGGGCCGCCAGGCGGGCATGCCGGGGACGAGCGGGGCCTGCGGCGGGCGGGCTCCGAAGCGGTCGGCCTCGCGCACGCCGTCCCACGGCTCGGCGGGCTCCGGCGCCCCGAAGCGGCGGGCCCCGAAGGGCGGTGCGGCGTACGGGATCCCCTTGAACGCCCACACCTCCTCCGCCCGGTGTCCGCGGACCGCTCAGGCGGTGGTCCTCACGACGGGCGCGGCCTGTTCGGCCGGTGCGACTGGTCCGGACAACGTGACCTCCTGGAATGTCTTCGGGCTGTCGTACGAACGCTGTGCCGCTCGCCGCGGGCGGTCGTGCGCCGCCTCTTCCCGCGCGGGCCGTCCCGGCGGGCGCCGTCGATGGTCGCGTAGCCCGACCCGCCCCGCAAGAGGGGGAAACCGGATGGCGGGCAGCTCAGTCCTGTACAGAAACCCCCTATTACCATGGGCGCATGAGACGTACCTCCTTCGCGAACTGGCCCTGCTCGGTCGCCAGGACCATGGACCTGCTCGGCGACTGGTGGACGCCCCTGGTGCTGCGCGAGGCGTTCTACGGGATCCGCCGCTTCGACACCTTCCAGCAGGAGCTGGGCATCGCGCGCAACACCCTGTCCGAAAGGCTGCGCCGCCTGGTCGAGGCGGGGCTGATGGAGAAGCGGGTGTACGAGACGGCGCCGGTGCGCCACGAGTACCTGCTCACCGAGTCGGGGCGGGAGTTCTACCAGGTCATCCTGGTGATGACCCGCTGGGGCGACCGCTGGCTCGCGGAGGACGCGGGCCCGCCCGTGCTCACCCGGCACACGGCCTGCGACCACGACTTCCAGGCCGAGGTGGTCTGTTCGCACTGCAAGGGCCCGGTCGCCTGGCAGGACGTCGTGCCCCGCCCGGGACCCGGCTACCCGTCCAGGCTCCTGAGCCGCCCGGACATCCGCGAGCGCTTCGGGCTCGACGGGGCGGATGGCGGCAGGGACGCGGACAGAAGTAGCGGGGGCGCGGCGGAGGCCTGACTTCAACGGGGTTCTTCTCAAGCGCATTTGATGACGCCAGAAGACCCGGCGACCGCCTTGACGAGTGAGTCCATCTACGCAACTGTGGAGCTCCCTTCAGGGTTCTGGTCAAGGGAGACCGTGTGGACCTCCAAGAACCGCCTGGCGTGGCCCAGTTCCGTACCGAGGTCCGCGACTTCGTCGCCGATCTCGTGCCTCCCGGCTGGTCCGGCCTGGGAGCGCTCGACCTGCCGGGCCGCGCGGCCTTCACCGCTCGGGCCCGGGCGGCCCTCGCCGAACGCGGCTGGCTGGCGCCGACCTGGCCGCGGGAGTACGGGGGCGGCGGGCTCGGCGCGGCCGAACAGATCGCGCTGGGCCAGGAGTTGGGTCGAGCCGGGGTACCCACCGGGGGCGAGGCCGACGCGTTCGGGATCAGCATGTTGGGCAACACGCTGCTGCGCTGCGGCCCCACGGAACTGTGCGCGCGTTTCCTGCCGCGGATCCTCTCCGGTGAGTACGTGTTCTGCCAGGGCTTCTCCGAGCCGGGCGCCGGCTCCGACCTGGCCGCGCTCAGCACCAGGGCGGTGCTGCGGGAGGACGGCTGGGTCATCGACGGGCAGAAGCTGTGGTCGTCGTCCGCGCACCTGGCCGACTGGATGTTCGTCCTGGTCCGCACCGACCCGCAGGGTTCGCCGTACCGGGGCATGAGCCTGCTCCTGGTGCCGCTGGACCAGCCGGGGGTGGAGATCCGGCCGATCCGCAACATCACCGGGGAGACGCACTTCAACGAGGTGTTCTTCACCGGAGCCAGGACCGCCGCCGACCTCGTCGTCGGCGGGGTGGGCCGGGGCTGGCAGGTCGCGATGACCCTCCTGGGCTTCGAGCGGGGCGACACTTACACCCTGATGCCGGTCAAACTGCGCGACGAGCTCGACCGGTTGGTGGACGCGATCCTGGCGCGCGGCCTTCAGGACGACCCCGGCATCCGACGGCGCCTGGCCTGGTGCCACGTGCGGGTCGAGGAACTGCGCTGCCACAGCCTGCGCCTGGCCACCCGGCTCGTCGCGGGGGAGGAGCCGGGCCCCGAGGCGGCCGTCGTCAAACTGCTCACCAGCGAGTACCACCGCGAGGCCACCGAGTTGGCCATGGACGTCGTGGGCCAGGACGCCCTCGCGCCCGAGGGCACCGCCTCGCCGAACTGGTTCTACACCGACGACGCGGGCGCCCCCGACACCTCCGCCTCCTGGACGAGCGTCTACCTCAACGCTCGCGCCGCCACCGTCTACGGCGGCAGCTCCCAGGTCCAGCGCGGCATCATCGGCGACCTCCTCCTCGGGCTGCCGAAGGAACCCCGGGCGAGGGCGACGGGCTGACGCCCGTACCTCGTTGGCCGGGTCCGCTCGCACCGCGCCGACCCGGTCCGCCCCCTGGCACCTGAGTCCCCCGCCCACCACCCCCTCACGGAGCGGCCATGCGTTTCGCCCTGACCGACGAGCACCGGGAACTCGCCCGCACCACCCACCGGCTCCTGACCTCGCGCCGAGGGGACTTCCCGCCCGCGTTCGGCGCGGCTCCCCGGCTCGACCGTCGGCTCTGGCGCGACCTGGCCGACCTCGGCCTCCTGGCCCCGGCGGTCCCGGAGAAGCTGGGCGGCACCGGCGCGGGACTCCTGGAGGCCGCCGTGGTGACCGAACAGGCGGGCGCCGCGCCCGCCCCGGTCCCGTACCTCCCGCTCGCCGTCGCGGCGGAGCTGCTGGTCGAGGCCGAGGCGCACGGCGGGGGCGACACCGCCGCCGCGCTGCTGGCGGGGGTCACCGACGGGTCGCTCGTGGCGGTCCCGGCCTGGGAGACCTACCCGGCGCCCGTGGTGACTCGGCCCGGCGCGGACGCGCTCAGCTTGGCGGGCGGGCGGGTGAGCGGTCGGCTGAAGGCGGTGCCGTTCGGCGACGAGGCTGATGTGCTCCTCGCCTTCGCGGCGGGGTCGCTGGTGGTGGTGCGCCTGGACGGGCCCGGGGTGGAGTGCGCGCCGCGCGACGGGCTGGACGTGATGGAGCGAGTGGCGTCCGTACGACTCGACGCGGTGGAGCCGGAGTTGGTGGTACGTATCCCCTTCGGCGACCGGGTCCTGTCCGCGCTGTGGACGTACCACGCCGCCGAACTGGTCGGTCTGGCCCAGCAGGCGCTGGACAGCGCGAGCGCGTACGCGCGCGAGCGGCACCAGTTCGGGCGGCCCATCGGCTCCTTCCAGGCCGTCAAGCACACCCTCGCCGACCGCCACGCCGAGGTGGACTCCGCGCGGCTGCTGGTGCACTGGGCCGCCGCGACCGGTGACCCGCACGCGGCACGGGTGGCCGTGCAGTCGGCCGGCGACGCCGCCGACGCCGCCACGGGGGACAACCTCCAGGTCCACGGCGGCATGGGCTTCACCTGGGAGGGCACGGCGCACGTCCTGCTCAAGCGCGCCCGCGCCCGGCGCGCGCTGCTCGGCACCTCCGACCGTCAGCTCGACGCCATCGCCGACCGCGTCCTGAACCACCGGAGCGTCCTGACCCCCCGGAGCCGAGGAGAACGATGATCATCCGCAGCCCGTACCCGGACCTGGCCATCCCGGACACCGCACTGCCCGCCTTCGTCTTCGAGGGCCTGGGCGCGCAGGACGCGGACCGCCCGGCCATCACGGACACCGCCGGGAACGGGTACACGTACGGCCAACTGGTGCACGCCGTGGGGCGAGTTGCGGCGTGGCTGGCCGCGCGCGGCCTGGGCAGGGGCGACGTCGCCGCCCTGTTCTGTGCCAACTGCCCCGACTATCCGGTGCTCTTCCACGGGGTGCTCGCCGCCGGCGCCGTGGCGTCCCCGGCCAACGCCCTCTACACCCCGGCCGAACTGGCCCACCAGCTCCGGGACGCCCGGGCGCGCGTGCTGTTCACCTCGGCGACCCACCTGGAGCGGGCGCGGGCCGCCGTGGCCGAGGCCGGCGTCATCGTCCAGGAGATCGTCGTGCTCGGCGAGCCCGCCGGAGTGCCGGGCCCGCTCCCCGAGACGGCCTTCGCCGAGGTGCTCGCTACCGACGCGCCCGCGCCCGATGTCGCGATCGGCGGGGACGACCTGGCGGCGCTGCCCTACTCCTCGGGCACCACCGGACTGCCCAAGGGCGTGATGCTCACCCACCGCAACCTGGTGGCGAGCGTGCTGCAGACGGCGCCGCTGCACCGGCTCGGCCCGGACTCCCGCGTGCTGGCCGTCCTCCCGCTGTTCCACATCTACGGGATCACCGGCCTGATGAACATCCCCCTGCGCGCCCGGGCCCGCGTGGTCACCATGGAGCGCTTCGGCCTCGTCCCGTTCCTCGCCGCGATCGAGCGGCACCGCGTCGACCACCTCTACATCGCGCCGCCGGTCGCCCTGCACCTGATCGAGAGCCTGCTGGTGGACACGTACGACCTGAGCAGCGTCCAACTCGTCACGAGCGCCGCCGCGCCCCTGGACTCCGCGGTCGCGCGGGCCCTCGCGAAACGGCTCGACGCGACCGTCGTCCAGGGTTACGGGCTGACCGAGTCCAGCCCCACCACGCACGGCATCCCCGCGGACCGCACGGACCTGGACCGCGGGTCCATCGGGGTGCTCATGCCGAACATGGAGGCCCGCGTGGTGGACCCGGTCACCGGCGAGGACGCGGCCCCCGGAGGGCGCGGCGAGCTGTGGTGCCGGGGCCCGAACGTGATGCGCGGCTACCTCGGCAACCCCCGGGCCACCGCCGCGACCGTCGACACCGACGGCTTCCTGCGCACGGGGGACGTGGTGACGGTGGACGAGCAGGGGGTCTTCCACGTGGTGGACCGCCTCAAGGAGCTGATCAAGTACCGGGGCCACCAGGTGGCCCCGGCCGAACTGGAGGCGCTGCTCCTGACCCACGAGGGGATCGCCGACGCGGCGGTCATCGGCGTGCGGCACGGGGGCGAGGAGGTCCCGAAGGCGTTCGTGGTCCGCGCGCCGACGCACCCGGGCCTGACGTCCGACGAGGTCAGCACGTACGTCGCGGCGCGGGTCGCACCGTACAAGAAGGTGCGTCTCGTGGAGTTCCTCGACGAGATCCCCAAGTCACCCTCGGGCAAGATCCTCCGCAGGAACCTCCGCACCCGCACGCCGGCACCCTGACGGGGACGGCCGCGACGATCACAGTTCGGGCGTGCCGCCGCGGTCCCAGTGGACGAGCTCGGCCATCATCCGCAGCTGATCGGCACGCACGGTCAGGCGGCTCGCGCGATCCGCGCCCCGCGTCCGCAGCCCGGCCGCCCGCAACCGGGGAAGCAGTGCGCCCAGGACCGCGGCGGCCTCCGGATGGGGCCGGCCGGCGGCCAGGTAGGCGTCGACCTGCGCGGTGACCTCCCGTTCGAGGTCGGTCAAACCGTCGCGTCGCAGCTCCTCGGCCGTGGGCACGGGCAGGCACGACCAGCGCAGCACCATCGCCCGGTGCGCGTGGTGCTGGTCGGGCCCGGCCCACCGGGGCGCGGTGAGCCACGCCCGGTCGGTTGCCGTGGGCGTACGGCGGTGGACCGTGCGCTTCTCCCGGGCCCGGCGCCGCGCGAACGCGGCCCGCTCGGCGGTACGGGCGTCCCGGCTGCGCTCCAGCAGCTCGAGGGCCGCCACCATGGCCCGGGGATCACGGCGGATGTCACCGCCGAGGCCCAGGAAGTCACGGGTGGACCCGTACCCGAAGGGGCAGTACAGCACGATGGCGCTGCCGAGCGCCGACCCGCGCCGGGCCACGGTCAGGCGCTCGTCGCGGACCCGGCGGGCATGGACGTTGAAGCTCATCGGGCCATCTTGCCCCCGGCACCGGGCCGCCCCTGCCCCGGCGCACGCGCCCCCACTCAGGCGAGCTCGGCCGCATCGTGATCACCACCTCAGGCGGGCTCGGCCGCATCGTGATCGACCACGTCCAGGTCCGCCATGTCGAGGACGAAGCGGTACCGGACGTCGTTGCGCTCCAGGCGGTCCCGGGCCGTGTTCACCTCGGCCGACGGCAGGAGTTCGATGTCCGCGGTGATGTCGTGCTCGGCGCAGAAGCGCAGCATCGCGGCGGTGGAGCGGCGCCCGCCGCTCCCCGCGGAGCTCAGCTTCTTGCGGCCGATGAGCAGGTCCGTGGTGTCGACGGTGACCGGGCCGAGGTGGCCGAGGTGGCTGAGCGTGCCGTCCAGGGCGACGGTGCGCAGGTACGGGGACAGGTCGTGGGGCGCGGAGATGGTGTCGATCACGACGTCGAAGTGGTCCCGTACAGCCGCCATCGCGGTGGCGTCCGTGGAGACGACCAGCGCCTCCGCGCCCAGGGCGCGCGCCTCCTCGGCCTTGTCCGGGGTGCGGCTGACCACGGTGGTGGCGGCGCCGAGCGCGACCGCGAACTTCACGGCGAGGTGGCCGAGGCCGCCGAGTCCGGCCACGGCGACCGTGCTGTGCGGGCCGACGCCCAGCGCGCGCAGGGGTTCCCAGACGGTGACGCCGGCGCACAGCAGCGGAGCCGCCGCGGCGGGGTCGAGGCCCTGGGGCAGGTGGTGGGCGAAGTCCTCGCGTACGACGTACTCGCGGGAGTAGGCGCCCAGCGTCGGGGTTCCGTCGTCGCGGTCGCGCCCGCCGTAGGTGAGGGTCGGGAAGTCGTGGCAGAAGTTCTCCTGGTCCGCCCGGCACATGGGGCAGGTGCCGCACGAGTCCACGATGTTGCCGACGGCCACGGGGTCGCCGGGGGCGAAGCCGGTGACCGCGCTTCCGACCTCGGTGACGGTGCCGGTGAACTCGTGGCCGGGCACCAGGGTCCCGTCCCGGTCGCCCTGGTGCGCGTCGAGCGCGTGCAGGTCGCTGTGGCAGACGCCGCAGTAGTCGACCCGTACCGCGATGTCGTCGGGGCGCAGGTCGCGCCGCTGGAGCGTGGTGCGGCGCAGCACGCGCGTCGCGGGGTCGGCCTGCCAGCCGGTGGTGGTCCGCATGGTCGTCTCCTCAGACAGACTGTTCGGTCTATTTGGCCGCCCAGGCTAGGCCGCTCCGCCCGGATCTGCAAACAGACTGGTTTGTCTGTTACTGTGAAACCATGCCTGACCAGCCATCGAGCGCCCGCGGCGCCGCGACCTACCAGCGGATCGTCGACGCCGCGACGCAGGAGTTCGCCCAGTACGGCATCGCCGGGGCCCGCATCGAGCGGATCATCGCCACTGCCCGTACGAACAAGGCGCAGCTCTACGGCTACTTCGGCAACAAGGACCAGCTCTTCGACGCGATCTTCTTCGCCTCGCTGGAGCGCATCACCAACGTCGCGCCCATCGACGCCGACGACCTCGCCGACTGGGCCGTGCGCCTGTACGACGAGTACCTCGCCCGCCCCGATCTGATCCGCCTCGCCACCTGGGCGCGCCTGGAGCGGCGCCCGAGCGGGCACCTCACCGCCGAGCACGACCGCTACGACGACCACAAGCTCAGCGCCATCGCCGCGGCCCAGGCCGCCGGGCGCCTCAGGGAGGGTGACCCCTTCGACCTGATGGCCCTGGTCATCGCGATGTCCATGGCCTGGTCACCGGTGAGCAACGTCTACGCGGCCACCGCCGAGGAAGCGGCCGAGGTCCACGAGCAGCGCCGCGCCCTGCTGCGCGACTGCGTCCGGCGGGCCGTGGCGCCGTGACGGAGCGGCCCGTGGCGCGGTAACCCGTGACGCAGCGGGCGGCGCGCCGTTCCCGCAAGGCACGCGGTACGGGGGTTGGCCCGGCGGTCCTCACCGCCGGGCCAACCCCCGTACCCCTACGCACATCCCTATGGCATGAGCCGCGCCTTCAGCCGCTCCACCGCCCCGATGTCCTCCGCGATCAGGCAGAACGGGACCACCCCGTCGTTCTTGTCCCGCCAGGAGTTCAGCAGGACGACCCCGGTCCGGCTCTTCCGGTCGTAGCCCAGGCCCTCGGTCTCCACGTATTTGCGGGCCTCGGCGAACGACGCGACCGGCCAGGAGACGTACTCCGCGAGCAGGCGGTCCTCGGCGTAGTCCACGCCGGCCAGCCGCTTGCCGAGCTGGTAGACGTGGGTGGAGCCGGTCACCACGCCGTTGTACTCGGTGAACACGACCTCGGAGGCGCCGTCGTCGGTCCGCACCACGATGGCGTCCGCGCTGAGCACCCCCCGGTAGCCCATCTCCCGCACCACCTCGGCCAGTCGGCGCCCGCCCGACATCAGCGCGTCCTCCTGCTCCGGGGTCAGCCCGGGGGCCGGCAGGAAGGAGTGGTCGGCGACCGGCTCGGCCACCAACTCTCCCTGGCCGCCCAGCTCCACGCCCTCGTCCCCGACCCAGAACTCGGCGAACACCGCCTGGCTGCCCGGGTGGTACTCCTCGACGACGACTTGGTGCAGACGGCCCTCGGTGAGCCACTCCCAGCGCTCGTTGAGGTACACGCGCACCGACTCGCGGGCGTCGGGCAGCACGACCGTGCGGGCAGCGCCGTTGACCTTGATGCCCTCGGTCAGGGTGAGCACCTCGTTGCCGCTGCCCGCCTGGGCGAATTCCTTCTTCAGGATCACCGCGCGGCCCGCGTCGAGGAGCCGGGTGACCAGGCGGTACGCGCTCTCCGGGTTGGCGCTCACGCCGCCCCGGGGCAGCGGCACCCCGGCGCCCGCCGCGACCATGCGGAAGACCGCCTTGCTGTCGGCGATGCGGTCGCCCCCCTGGCCGAGGAAGGCGTGGCCGGGGACCGCCGAGCGCGCGCCGAGGGAGTCGGCGAGCTCGACGACCGCCTCGTTGGGGCACAGCGCGAACACCTCGGTCGGGGCGGCGCCGTCCAGGGCCTGCCGGGTGCGCTCGGTGAGGTCGGGGTCGAGCAGCCAGTTCCCGGGGCGCTGCCGGGCCGGTCGTACGACGAAGCGCAGGCTCGCGGCGTCGACACCGAGCAACTCGGTCGCGTACGCGAGGAACTCCTCGTCCGGGGCCTCGGGCAGCACCAGGACGTCACCGTCGCGCAGGAACCAGAACAGGCGCTGGGCCCACCACCCCATCAGGGGCTTGTTCCAGTCTCCCACCAGGTCTTCGCTCGGGCCGTTGCCGATCAGGAGCCGGGGCATGTCTGTTCGTCCACCTCGTCGTCATGGTCGTTGCGCGCGCACCGTTGCGGGTGCACACGGGAAGATGGGATCGAGGGAATCCGGGCCGGGAAGTGCCCCGGTCCGGCTGAAAACGCTCTCACGGCTCCGCGAGGACCACGGTGAACGCCCGGAGAACGGTCATGGACCGTACGCCGACCGCGAGTTCGGGCCGAGGAGGTGCGCCGATGCCGATCGAAGCACATCCCGCACCACCCGGACCTGCCGTGTGGCCCACGTCACACTAGGGTGAGTGGAGGATGCAAGGATCCGGACACATCCGGCCCCTGCGGGATTGCTCCTGCCAAGCCTCCCGCACACCTCCGGCTACCCGCCGCCCGGCCGGGCTGACCAGCCAGGATGCCCCGGCGCGCCCGGAATCCGGTGTGCGCGTGTCACCTTGCGGACGCTCCGTCCCGCAGAAGACCGAAAAGCGGTGACCGCGAAAAGGGCCCCTTGCCCTTGATCGACCGGCGACCGAGGGTGGAGGACGCGACGGCCCCGTCCCGGGGATCGGTCAGAGCCGAGCGGGGCAGTGGCATGCCCGAGGCGATCCATGGAGCACGCGATGATGCTGAACAGCTTCGACGAATGGTCCACCCTCAAGGAGGTCGTCGTCGGATCGGCGGCCAACTACACCTCGCACGAACGCGAGTTGTCCTTCGACCTCTTCTTCCACGACAACATCGCCGGCGACAACGCCAGCCGCTCCGAGTGGTACTACCCGCGCCTCACGGTCGGCGGCGAGCCCGACGACGGGAGCGGGCGGCGCGGACGCGTCCCCATCAAGCAGCGGTACGTCGACGAGCTGGTCGAGGACCTCGACGGCATCGCCGCCGCCCTGGCCGGCCTCGGGGTCACCGTCCACCGGCCGCTGGACCTCGACGCGGCCACCAGCGAGGTGCGCACCCCGGCCTGGTCCGCGTCCGTCGTCCCGCCGCTGAACATACGCGACAACACCCTGATCCTGGGCGACGAGATCATCGAGACCCCGCCCATGATCCGCTCCCGCTACTTCGAGACGCAGTTCCTCACCCCGGTCTTCCAGCGCTACTTCGAGCGCGGCGCCCGGTGGACGGTGATGCCCCGGCCCCTGATGACCGACGCGTCCTTCGACCTCGCCTACGCCAGGGAGAGCACGGTCGGCGGGCCCACCGAGCCGATCGGGGAGCCGAGCCCGTCGCCGTACGACGTCGGCATCGAGATGATGTTCGACGGCGCCCAAGTCCTGCGCCTGGGCCGCGACTTGGTGGTCAACGTGTCCACCGCGCACCACGCGCTGGCCTGCGACTGGCTGGAGCGCCACGTGGCGGGCCGCTTCCGCGTCCACCGCGTCCACAAGCTCAGCGACAGCCACATCGACAGCATGGTCCTCGCCCTGCGCCCCGGCACCCTGCTCGTGCGCTCCGAGGCGGTCGCCGACAAGCTGCCCGAGGCGCTGCGGAGCTGGGACCGGATCGTCGCTCCCACGCCCGAGAGCGACAACTTCCCCCGGTACGAGGACGAGGACCTGGTCCTGACCAGCCCGTTCATCGACCTCAACGTGCTGTCCGCCGGGCCCGAAACCGTCCTCGTCAACGAGGCCTGCCCCGAGCTGATGCGCACCCTGGAGAAGTACCGCTTCACCGTCGTCCCCGTACGCCACCGCCACCGGCGGCTGTTCGGCGGCGGCTTCCACTGCTTCACGCTCGACACCGTGCGCGAAGGCGGCCCGGAGGACTACCTCGGATGACCGCCCCCGGCGTCGCACCCCGGCTCGCGGGCGTCGGCACCGCCGTGCCCGACACCACGTACACCCAGCGCGAACTCCTCGACCTGCTGGACGTCACGGACCCCCGCGTCCGCTCGGTCTTCCTCAACAGCGCGATCGAACGCCGGGGACTCACGCTCCCGGAACGCGCACCCGATGGGTCCCAAGCCGTCGAATCCCAGGGCGACTTGCTGCGCAAGCACACCCGGCAGGGCATCGAACTCGGCCGCCGCGCCGTCGAGAACTGCCTCAAGGACACCGACGCCGACCTCGCCGACGTCCGCTACCTGTGCTGCGTCACCTCCACCGGCTTCCTCACCCCCGGCTTCTCGGCCCTGCTCATCAAGGAACTGGGGATCGACGTCTCCTGCTCCCGGCTCGACGTCGTCGGCATGGGCTGCAACGCGGGCCTCAACGCCCTGAACGCCGTCGACGGCTGGGCCCGCGCCCACCCCGGCGAACTCGCCCTGCTCGTCTGCGTCGAGGTCTGCTCCGCCGCGTACGTCCTCGACGGCACGATGCGCTCCGCGGTCGTCAACAGCCTCTTCGGCGACGGCGCGGCGGCCGTCGCCGTCACCACCGCGGAGGCCAGGGAGGGCGGCGAGGCGAGGCCGCCCGAGCCGGCCCTGCTGCGCTTCTCCAGCCGGATCATCCCCGAGGCCGTCGACGCCATGCGCTACGACTGGGACGACGCCCAGGGCAAGTTCAGCTTCTGGCTCGACCCGCAGATCCCGTACGTCGTCGGCGCGCACGCGCCCGGCGCCCTGGAGCGCCTGCTGCGCGGCACCGGTCTGCTCCCGTCCGACATCGCCCACTGGGTGGTGCACTCCGGCGGCAAGAAGGTCGTCGACTCGGTACGCGTCAACCTGGGCCTGTCCCGGCACGACGTACGGCACACCACCGGCGTCCTGCGCGACCACGGAAACCTGTCCAGCGGCTCGTTCCTCTTCTCCTACCAGCGCCTGGCGGCCGAGGGCACGGCCCGGCCGGGTGACGTGGGGGTCCTGATGACGATGGGGCCGGGGTCGACGATCGAGATGGCGCTCGCACGGTGGTGACGCGCACCGGGCGGGGCGGCACCGGGCGGGGCGCTGAAGAAGCCGCCGCGAGCGCCGCCCACGGCACGGCGAGCGCCGCCGACGGCCCGGTGATCAGCCAGAACAGCACTTCGAGCGGCGCATACGGCACGAGGAAAGGAACCGCGGTGCGGACAGACAAGCAGGCGGCCACGGCCGGTGAGGGCGCTCCGGTCAGGCACGTGCCCGGTACGGCGGAGGGCCCGGGCGCCGTCACGGCCCCGCCCGGCGGCCTCGACATCACGCTGGCCCTGGACGCCGGCCGGCCGCTGCCCGAACTCACCGCAGCCGTCACCGAGGCGTGCGACCGGGCCGAGCGGCGTACGGAGCCCGCCGTGGTCGTGGTCCGCCTGCCGCGGGCCCCCGCCGCCGCGCGCTCCTGGCCCGGCGCCGTCGACATCCAGCAGATCAACCGGTGGGAACGGGCCGTACGGAGACTGGAACGCCTGCCCGCCCTGAGCATCGCCGTGGCCGACGGCGCCTGCGGCGGCCCCGCCCTGGATCTGCTGCTCGTCGCCGACTACCGCATCGGCGCCCCCGACCTGCGCCTGCTGGCCCCGGTGAACGACGGCCACTTCTGGCCCGGCATGGCGGTGTACCGGCTCTCGCAGCAACTCGGCGCGGCCCGCGCCCGGCAGATCGTGCTCTGGGGCGACGACGTCGACGCCGCCTGCGCCCGCGAGCTGGGCCTGATCGACCAGGTGGCCGCCGACACCGAGGAGGCCCTGCACACGGCGAGCGTCCTCATGGGCCGCATCTCGGACACCGAACTCGCCGTCCGCAGGCAGCTGTTGCTGGAGGCGCAGAGCCTGGAGTACGACGACGCGCTCGGCGCGCACCTGGCGGCGTGCGACCGCGAACTGCGCCGCCTGACCGCAGCCGAGGCCGGGAGGGCGGGGTGAGCGGGCGCACGGAAGAGGAACGCGGCCACGGGCCGGACGCCGGCGCCACCCGCGGATCCGGCTCCGGCCCTGGGGACGCTCCCACCCCTGCCGGCCACGGCACCACCCCCGCAGCGCCCCCCACCGGCGACCTGGCCATCGACGCCGAAGCCCTGGCCCGGCACGCGGCCGAGGCCGAGCGGCTCCTCGCCCGGCTGCCTACGGTCCCCGACCGCACGGAAGCCGAGGCCCGCCGCGCGACCGTGCTCCACGAAGGCTGCCGGGCCGCCCGCCAGACCTTCCTCGACCGGCACGCCGACGCCGTCTACGACGCCCTGACCGCGGGCCGCACCCGGCGCCCCCGGATCGCCGAACTCGCCGCCGGGGCCGCCACCCGCTTCCCGGGCCTGGTGCCGGACGCGGCGCAGCTGGCCGAGGAGCGCACCCGCGTACAGGCGCACAAGGAGGGACGCGAGATCGACCAGGGCATCTTCTTCGGCGCCCTGCTGCGGTCGCCGTCCGCCGGGACGCACCTCATCGAGTCGATGCTGCGGCCCGCCCCCGGATCGGCGGCCCGCCTGGCGGAGTTCCGCGCGAACGACCGGCTGGAGCTGGACGCCGTACTCCTGGAGCGGCGCGGCGAGGCGGCGCACGTCACCTTCCGCAACGCGCACTGCCTCAACGCCGAGGACGACCGGCTGATCGCCGACCTGGAGACCGCCGTCGACGTCGTGCTGCTCGACGACCGGGTGCGCGTCGGCGTCCTGCGCGGCGGCACCGTCGACCACCCGCGCCACGCGGGACGGCGCGTCTTCAGCGCGGGCATCAACCTCAAGGAGCTGAGGGCGGGTTCGATCTCGTTCGTCGACTTCCTGCTCGGCCGCGAACTGGGGTACGTGAACAAGCTGGCGCGCGGCCTGCTCGGCGCCGACGGGGAGGACCGGGGGACCGGCCGCGGGCACGACCCGGACGGCGCGGTGACCAAGCCCTGGGTGGGCGTCGTCGACTCCTTCGCCATCGGCGGCGGGATGCAGCTGCTCCTGGTCCTGGACCACGTCATCGCCGAGGAAGGGGCGTTCCTCAGCCTGCCCGCCGCGGACGAGGGCATCGTCCCCGGTCTCGGCAACCTGCGCCTCACCCGGCTGACCGGGGCCCGGCTCGCCCGGCAGATCATCCTGTCCGGCCGCCGCATCCGCACCGACGAGCCCGCGGCCGAGCTCCTGGTCGACGAGGTGGTCCCGGCCGAGGGCCTCGACGAGGCGGCGGAGCGTGCGGTGCGGGACCTGGCAGGACCGGCGGTGGCGGCGAACCGCGCCATGCTGACCCTCGCCGAGGAGCCCGTCGAGCTGCTGCGCGGCTACCTGGCCCGGTTCGCGGTGGTCCAGGCCCGGCGCACGTACAGCCCCGACGTCCTGGACAAGGCCGAGCGCCACTGGGCCCGTTCGGGACGCGCGGCGACCGCGCCAGGGCTCCCGGCCGGGGAGGCGGCGCGATGAGCACGGCCGCACGAGCTAGCCTCTCCCGGGCCGCCCTGCACGCCTCGCTCGGCGACCCGGTCCTCGAATCCATCGGCTTCCTCAACGAGGTGATGGGCCGTCACCCCGACGCGGTCTCCTTCGCACCGGGCGCACCCCACCCGGCGCCGTACGCCGACCTCGACACCGCACGCTACCTGGACCGCTTCCTCGACCACGCGGCCGCCGCACCCGGCCGCACCCGCGAGTCGGCGACCCGGCTGCTGTACGAGTACGGACCGGCGCAGGGCCTGGTCAACGAGGTCGTGGCCGAGGCGCTGCGCCGCGACCAGGGCATCGACGCCGCACCGGACGACCTGGTGATCACGGTCGGGGCGCAGGAGGCGATGCTCCTGACGCTGCGGGCCCTGCTCGCGGACCCCGGGGACCTGCTGGCCGTGGCGGACCCCTGCTTCGTGGGCATCACGAGCGCCGCGGCGTTCCTGGGCGCCGAGGTCGTCCCCGTCCCCGAGGACCACGACGGCCTGGACGTCGCGGCGCTCGCCGAGGCATGCAGGGCGGCCCGCCGCACGGGCGGCCGCATCCGTGCGTGCTACGTCGCCCCCGACTACGCCAACCCCAGCGGCTCGCGCATGCAACTCGCCCGTCGACAAGCCCTGTTGTCCCTCGCCGAGCAGGAGGACTTCCTCGTCATCGAGGACAACGCGTACGGATTCACGGCCGCCCCCGGCACCGAACTGCCCGCGCTCAAGGCGCTGGACACGGAACGACGGGTCGTGCACATCGGGACGTTCGCCAAGGTGTGCTTCCCGGGGGCACGGGTCGGGTACGCGGTCGCCGACCAGCGCGTGGGAACGGGTCACGGCTCGGGCGAGGTGACGCTGGCCGGCGAACTCGCACGCCTGAAGACGGCCGTGACAGTCAACACCCCACCCCTCTCACAGGCGTTGATCGCGGGCATGCTCCTCGAACACGGCGGCTCCCTGGCCGAACCGATCCGCACGCGTGCGGCGCTCTACCGCCGCAACCTCACCCACCTCCTCGAAGCCCTGGACCGCGAGGGCGCCGGGGGAGTGCCCGAGGGGGTGGGCTGGAACCACCCGGACGGCGGCTTCTTCGTCCTCGTACGCCTGCCGGTCCCGGCGGACGAGGCGCTGCTTGAGGCGGCCGCGTCGGAGTACGGGGTGCTGTGGACCCCGATGGCCCCCTTCCACGTGGGCGGCGGGGGCACCCACACCCTGAGGCTGTCGTGCAGCTACCTGGACCCGGACCGCATCGACGAGGGCGTACGCAGGCTGACGAGGTTCCTGCGGGAGTGCGCGCACCCGGGAACAGGGCCCTCACGGAGATACGGGACGAGCAGGCCCGGGAACGAAGGAGCCCCGAAGTGACGGACCGTACCCACGCGTGCCCGGCGGCCGAGGCGCCCCCGCACCCCACCGCACGCGACCCGCTCCACCCCTTCGACCCGCCGCCCGGTCTGACGGCGGCGCACGAGCGGGGCCCGCTGACCCGCCTGCGGTACCCCGACGGACACATCGGCTGGCTGGTCACCGGCCACGAGCTGGCCCGCCAGGTCCTCGCCGACGCCCGGTTCAGCGCCCGCTCGGAGCTGAAGCGGGTGCCGGTGGCGCGCCCGGGCACCGACCCGTTCTACGGGAGCCCGGCGCTGCCGGGCTGGCTGGTGGACATGGACGCGCCGCAGCACACGCGGCTGCGCAGGCGCCTGATGGGGTGGTTCACGGTACGGAGGACCCGCGCCCTGACACCGCGCGTCGAGGAGATCGTGGCGGAGCGCCTGGACGCGATGGCCGAGCTGGGAACGGGCGCCGAACCGGTCGACCTGGTCGAGCAGTTCGCGCTCCCGGTCCCCTCCCTGGTGATCTGCGAACTCCTCGGCGTGCCCTACTCCGAACGCGCCGAGTTCCAGCGCAACAGCGCGACGCTCTTCGAACTCGGCGCGACGGCCGAACAGGCCGCGACGGCCATGAGCGAGCTGGACGCCTTCCTGACGGAGCTGGCCGGACACCGCCGACGGGACCCGGGGGAGGACCTGCTCAGCGAACTGGCGCGCGGGGACGACCTGTCGATCGCCGAAGTCGCCGGGGCGGGGGCGCTGCTGCTGTCGGCGGGGCACGAGACGACGGCGGGTTCGCTAGGCCTGGGGGTGTTCGCGCTCCTTTCGCACCCGGACCAGCTGGCGCGCCTCACGGCCGACCCCTCGCTGGCGCCGGGCGCGGTGGAGGAACTCCTGCGCTACCTGACGATCTTTCACTTCGGCGTACCGCGCTGCCCGTTGGAGGACGTGGAGCTGCTGGGCCAGGTGGTGCGGGCGGGGGAGTCGGTCACGGTCTCCCTGTCGACCGCGAACCGCGACCCGTCGCGCTTCGATGACCCGAACGCCCTGGACGTCACGCGCCCCGTCTCCGGGCACCTGGCGTTCGGCCACGGCCCGCACCAGTGCATCGGCCAGCACCTGGCCCGTACGGAGATGAAGATCGCGTTCCCGGCGCTCTTCGCCCGCTTCCCGACGCTACGACTGGCGGTCCCCGCGTCCCAGGTCCCCAGGGGCGAGGACATGGGCTTCTACGGGGTGCACGCGCTGCCGGTCACCTGGTGACGGCCCTCCTGCGTCCGGCTCACTGGTAACGCAGCCGCAGCGACTCGCGCTCGGCCTCCTCGACTTGCTCGACGGTGAGACCGGGCAGGTCGAGCTGGGCCAGGGTCACCTCGGCGCTGCTGGGCTGGGCGTCGGCGGCCACCCACTGCTCCGGCTCCCAGGCGCCGGCGCGCATCAGCGACTTGGGGCAGTGCGGATAGACCTGCTCGACCTGCACCACCAGCGCGGTGACCGGCGGCTTGCCGACGGGGGTGAGCCGGGCGAGCAGTTCGGGACGCGCGGAGACGCAGGCGCGGCCGTTGACGCGCAGGGTGGTGGGGCGACCGGGGATGAGGAAGACGAGCCCGAGCCGTCCGGTCTCCAGCACGTTGTGCAGGGTGTCGAGGCGCTTGTTGCCGGTGGCGTCGGGGATGACCAGGGTGCGCTCGTCGAGCACGGCGACGAACCCGGGCGGACCGCCCCGCGGGGTCACGTCGGCGCGGCCCTCGGAGTCGGCACTGCCGATGAACACGAGCGAGGAGCAACCGATCAACGCGCGCCCCTGCTCGGTGAGATGGTCCGTCTCCTTGCGGAGGGCGTGCGGGTTCGGCTGGGGGTAGAGCTCGCGGAGCTGGTCGGGGCTGGTGAGGGCGTCGGCTTGGAGGGTGGCGAAGAGCGAGGTGGGGGTCCCCGTGTCGATGGTCATGGGGAAGACCATAGAAGAGCCTGGGACAGGGGGTTGGGGGAGGCCGGGCCCGGGCCTCCCTACGCGCGAAATGCGGGTGAGACCGGAGCGGCGGCCCGGCATGATGGCGGACATGGAGACACCGAACGCCGAATGGATCACCATCGCGTCCTACGAGAACCTGCCGGGCCGCCCGCACCCGATGGCGGTACTGCGGGGTTGACTGCGGGACCGGGGCATCGACTGGATGCCCTTGAGCGAGGACGACATCCGGGTGGACCTGGCGTGCGGGGTAGGCGCTGACGGCCACTGGCACGGCTGGTTCGGGGTGCGCGTGGACGCGGAGGCGCTGCGCCGCCTGGGGCTCCACCCGGACCAGCCGAGCGCGGCCGTCACGGGTCCGTCGCCGCCGGGTTGGTGGCACGCGGCGGCGGAGCGCCAGGCTCGCTAGCCGGGTCAATCGTGAGGCCCGGGGCTCAGGAGGTCTTCTCGCCGTCGAGCCAGCTACGGACTGTGTCCTTGAAGCGCGCTAGCTCCTCGAAAAGGGCATCACATGTCGCCGTCTTCACCCGTTCAGTGATGAAGGGACTCTGGCCCTTGTTGCGGAGTGTTTCGATGCTTGAACGGGTGATGTTCCTTGGCAGCGCTTCCTCGGCCGGAGAGACGTACTCCCACGGGTACTGGGGGAAGCGGTGGCGCTCGTAGCGGTCGACTGCGTCAAGCAGGCTTTCCCACTCGGCGCTTTCGACCACCCGTTTCCCGGCGTAGAGGGTTGCGTGCAGCTTCTCGGTCATCGCCGCGCTCGACTCGCACAGCGTCTTGGCGCGTTCGAAGTCGCCGGCTACGGACACCACGGGCGGTGTTTCCAGCAGGCGAAGGTGATGGCGGTGGCAGTCGTCTGCCTGCTCCTTGAGCCGGTGCCATTCCTCTGCGAGATTCTTGAGTCTCGCCATCTTCAGCGCGCAGTTGCGTAGCTTGAGCCCTGCTTGGGCCAGGTGGCCTGGGCCGGTCAAGTCCAGCCGCTGCCACGCTGCTGCCACCTCCTCAGCCTCGCTGCCGGGGCCTTCCCCACGGGGGCCCTCGGGATGGTCGGCCAGCTGCGTGACCACGTCGTAGAAGGTGATCACAGACTCGTACTGCCATTCGGCGGTCTTGGCCCGCCAGGTGGTCCGTGCGGTACGGCGGGCGGCTCTGTAGGCGACCAGACCGGCGAGGCCCGCGGCGAGGAGCGTGGCGCAGGCGGTGGCGAAGGGCACCCACTGGACGAGGGTCATGGCTCATCCTGCCCCGGCCGGCGAGTGCGTCGTGGGGGGTTGAGCAACTTCTGAGGTACGAGCAGCCTGGGGATCTTCACAACAGGCCCGAGAAGGGGCGTGACATGTCCCTGGAGCGCCGATCTCCGCTCCGGCACCGGAAGTGCCTGGAAGCGCCCGGAGGCCGCACACGGCCACTCAGGGACGCGGCAGCCTGCGCGTCCAAGCGCCGCGCGTAGGCCCACTTCTCGTATAGCTGCCGCCAGGTGGCGAGTAGCTCTCGGTAATCACCCTTGACCTGCGGCGACGCTTCGGAGCCACCCGCCTGATTGCTGGGCCAGGGCACTATTCGGAGCGCTGACCTGCGGTTCTTTCTGGTTCAGGATTTCTGAACTCGCGGCCGCGGACCTGTGCTCGTGAAGGTGTCGAGCAGGAGCGCGAGGGCGTAGACGGTCAGGGTGTGGATGCGGTCGCGGACGTCGAGCGAGCCGCCGTCGATCAGCTCGCGCATCGTCGTTTCCTCGTGGGCCGGCTGGCGGGCGGCGGTGGTGACGGCAAACTCGCCCCGTTCCCTGGTGTCGGTTGTCCGCGGCCAATTGGTGTTGTCCGCGCAGTTTGATGTTGTGACCTGGCCTTTCTGTTGCGGGGCTTGGGGACAATGGGCGCCTTCCTCACGATGTGGCTCGGGTGTTCCAGTCGGCGTCGGCTCCCGGGCCGACGCGTGCGTATCAGCCGTCAGGCAGGCCTCTTCATCTGCTGATGCCGTTCGCCAGGACATCTGGGGCCATCGGTGACACGCGGGTGAGCGTGCTTGCCCTGGCTCGGCTCCACTCCTGATTCACGATCACGAAGGGAACACGTATGCGCCGCGCTATTCCGCTCGTTGCCGCCTCGCTCATGGCTCTCTCCGCCCTGACCGCGCCCGCGGTCGCCGCCACTGACGGGGGTGCCTCCGCTCAGGGGTACGCCTGCAGCAATGGGAAGTTCTGCATCTACTCTGGCTGGGACGGTACGGGGGAGGTCTGTGAGTTCATCCCCCCGGTGGCCAACACCGTTGACACCTGCGGCTTCATCAGGAACTCGGGGAACAACGTACTGTCCGTGCGGAACCTCATGGGCTACAAGGTCCAGTACTACAAGGGCACCAACTACGGCGACCGGGTCGGCTCCACCCCGAGTAACGGCAACGGCAACCTCCAGGGCAACTACCAGATCCGCTCCCTCAAGCGTCAGTAGGCCCGCTCGCCGGCGCCGGACAGGGGATGCGTGGCGCGCCGCGGGGGGGGGGGGGCCCGCGCAGACCCCAACCACAGATCGGGGTGGGACACCAGGCGGGTATTCA
>NZ_JBEOYE010000087.1:38186-38541 GCF_040296945.1 Streptomyces sp. NPDC001941
CCACCCCACCCCCCCCGCCCACCACCACCACCCGCCCCCCCACGCTCCTGTCGCCCCCCGCGCGGGCGCCGTCGGGGGGTGGCGCCCGCCCCCCGGGGCGGGGCGCGCCACGCTCAGACCCGAACCTCTGATCGGGGTCGGACACCTGACGGATCTTCACAGAGCGCGTCTGTGTGGGAGGCGCAGCCGACCGGGTCTTGGAAGGGCGTGCCCGTAGGGCTCCGCATTCATGTTCTGACCTGTACGTACGTTCCCAGGGACGCCCCACAAGCGGCCCCGGCGGCCGCCGGCCGCCGGGGCCGCGGCCACGAGTTCAGAAATCCATAAACATAAAGAACCGCAGGTCAGAGCTCCG
>NZ_JBEOYE010000088.1:0-37514 GCF_040296945.1 Streptomyces sp. NPDC001941
CGAAGGGGATCGTCCTGCTGGCGACACCGCAGGGCTGGCGCTACAGCGTCCTCACCGTGGAGGGCGGCATGCTGTGCGGACGTCTTGATGTGCCGCTCATCCTCGAACCGGGAGATGCGCAAGCTGCCGCGACTCGGGTGGTGACGGAGATCGCGCGCACCTTCCACGACAGCGACGTTGAGGTGCGCTGGGATCCTGCGCAGGATCCCGGGTCATGGACCGCTCACGTCGCCCTCGTCCCCGCGACGGAACCTGCTCCGGTCGATACCGCAGACTGAACGGCAAGCTCATGCCTGCGTCGAGACGTCGGTCTCCGCCTCACGCGCCGTGCACGCGGTGCAGGAGCGGATGTGCTGGACGTGGTGGTACTGCAGGGCGACGATCTTCTGCCGGGCAGCCGCCGTCCCGTACTCGGCGCTGCCGTCCAGTGATGCTTCACGGCCGTCGGTGAACTCCAGCCGTGCGACGCTGACAGTGACGGCCCCAGAAGAGCGGCCCAACTCGACGCGTCTGATGTCACACCAGGCGTGGGTGCGCGTGCGGCCCATGGCGCGCTCGGTGATCCCCTGCGAACTCACCCGAACTCCCCAGCGCACGCCACGGAATACGAAGAACAGACCCACCGCGATGGTGAGCGAGAAGAGAACCTTGCCGAACGGTCCCGACCCGGGGTCCGCAAGGCAGATGACACCGAGCAGCGCGGTGAACATCCCGAAGATCACCAGGACAGCGGTCTGGCCTGGGGAGGAGAACGCTACGGGCACGGCTTTCGGTCTGTGATCCATGACCAGACGCTAGAGTCCGCGCCCAGGCCACGACTACATCCCTCACTGCTTCGGGACACGCCTGTGACACGCCCCCACAGAGGCAAACCCCCTGGTTGGGGCACTACCGGGGCCCGTACCATCGGGCGTGATCGCGATGGGTCTGGGCTTGGGCGGCCGAAAGGACCTTCCACGCCGCGTGCGGCCCCGGGGACCTCGGCAAGGCCCTGGCGATCTTCCGAGCGCGCGCGACCGCCGGCACTCCCCTGACGGTATCGAGCCCGGTACAGGGACCCAGTGAACCTCTGCGAGACCTCGGTGCCGTCCTCGCCGGGGAGTCGGACCGTCTCCCCTCTCAGCTGTCCGGCGGCACGTAACGAGCCCGCGGGCCAGACCTTCGCGAAGCCCGGCCCGAAACCCCCCTGCGGGCGTTCGATCAGTTCAGGATGAACGCGAAGATCCGGCCGAAGGTGTCGACGTAGGCACGCCGCGCCGCCTGGTGGCCTCGGTGCCCCAGGTTCACCTCATAGGCCAGGGCGCAGGCCAGGAAGGCGAGGACTGCTGTGCCCAGACCGAGTGCCCAGGTATGGCTTTGCCAGGCGTAAACGGCGAGCAGGCCCAGGACGGTCAGCGCCAGACCGGCGTGACCGAAGAGCATGTTCAGGCCGAACAGCCGGTAGTTGTCCCGCCCCGACCAGGCCCGGTCGTCAGCGGCCACCAGCGCGGGCTCTCGCTCATCAGCCGGCTCCGCTCCCCATTCCCGTGACTGCACGAAACCCCCATGCTCTCGTTCGTCTCTGCCTGTACGGACGCGCCGTCTTGGTGCGCAGTTGCGCGGGCGTCGGGGGCTTCGGGTCCAACCGTGGCATGTCGCTCGACGCGGGTGCGGCGGTGTCAGGCAGCTCCGGCCGTATCCATCACCCTGCCGGCGGGTGCGTGAGCTGGCGGGTGGCCCCAGGCCGTCCGCCTCACTTGCGACGCCATCACCTTCCGCCTTGGTGGAGGCGCGCCCGAACAGCGTCCATGTGATGTCGCTGCCTCCGGTGCCCCTCGATCGTCAGGTTGAGGGGCACCGGAGCGTGCCGGTGCGTCTACGAGGCCGGTCGTACGGCGATGCGCATGAGCGCTCCGTCGTACTCGACGGTCTCGCCCGGCAGGATCAACAGCCCCGGCTCACCCTCCTGCCAGTCCGCATCGACACAGCGGACCTGCACCGCCGCGCCGCGGGCACCGGCCATGAACACCGTCGGGTCAACTTCCCAGCCGTGCCCGGCGAGCCACTGCTCCAGCGCGGCGGAGTCCGCGCCGCCCGCCCCGCGCGGCCATTCAAACGCGTCGGCCGTGCTGCTCGTCATCGGGATTCCTTCGTGGATACCCCCGGCTTGAGCCGGGGGAGGAAACGAAGCTCCTGCTAAGCAGGGCAGGGAAAGCCGGTTCGCCCCTCGGGCGGAGCGGCGTTGTCAGTGACGGCCGGTACGTTGGGCACATGCATCTGCGGTACTCCTTCCGGATCGAGCCCTCGCCGGGTCAGCGCATCGCGCTGGCACGGACGTTCGGCTGCGCCCGCGTGGTCTACAACGATGCGCTTGCGGCAAGGAAGGCCGCGTACAAGGCGGACAAGTCGCGGATCTCGTCGGGTGCTCTGGCGAAGCGGGTGATCACCGATGCGAAGCGCACTCCGGAGCGGGCGTGGCTCGCGGAGGTGTCGGTGGACGCCTTGCAGTCCTCCCTGCGCGATCTCGATACGGCCTACGCGAACTTCTTCGCGTCGGTGGCCGGTAGGCGCCAAGGTCGGCGTATGGGCCTGCCGGTGTTCAAGTCGAAGAAGGACAACCGGCAGGCGGTCCGCTTCTCGAAGAACGGGTTCCGGCTTCGGGTCGACGGCCGACTGAACCTTGCGAAGATCGGCGACGTCCGGGTCCGCTGGTCGAGGCCACTTCCTTCTGCCCCGTCGTCCGTGACGGTGGTCAAGGACCCCTCGGGCCGGTACTTCGCCTCGTTCGTCGTTGAGGCCGAGCCCGAGGCACTGCCCGCCACGGATGCCGAGGTCGGCCTCGATCTCGGACTGACGCACTACGCCGTGCTGTCGGACGGACATGTGATCGACAACCCGCGTTTCCTGCGCCGCGCCGAACGCAGGCTCCGCAGGGCTCAGCAGACTCTCAGCCGGAAGGCGAAGGGGTCGAAGAACCGGGCCAAGGCCCGTATCAGGGTCGCCCGCGCCCATGCTCGGGTTGCTGACGCGCGCAAGGACTGGTGCCACCAGAGTGCTTCGAGACTGATCCGCGACAATCAAGCTGTCTATCTCGAAGACCTGGCGGTGTCCGGCCTCGCGCGCACCCGTCTGGCGAAGTCTGTGCACGATGCGGCGTGGGGTATGTTCCGGCGGGTCCTGCAGGAGAAGGCCGCACGGTATGGGCGGTACGTCGGGACGGTGTCGCGGTGGCTGCCGTCGTCCCAGACCTGTCACGTGTGCTGGGCCGTGGACGGCAAGAAGCCGCTGCACGTGCGCACCTGGCGGTGCGGGAGCTGCGGTACAGAGCATGATCGTGACCTCAACGCGTCGCGTGTAATCCTCGCCGCCGGGCAGGCGGAGAGGCTAAACGCCCCTGGAGGGCCGGTCAGCCCTGGAGTGGCAATCCCACGCCAGGCACGGCCCGTTGAACGGGGAACCCACCCGAAGGCCCAGCCGCACGCCACCGGCAGTCAGACGGGAATCCCCCTCCTATAGGAGGGGGAGGATGTCAGTACGCCCGACATGGGCGGCAGCTAAAGGGTGAAAGTCCCGGCGAGGAGAGGTGAGACTAACTCGTTAGCCGAACGGCAAGGGCGTCATCGCGAGGTGGGGTCTGAAGGAAGCCGAAGGCGAAACCGGGTACCGATGTACAAGAACCGCATCTGAGGCTAGGCGTTCTGGGCAAGGTGGCTGACTGCACCGAAGCCCGCTCTCACCAAGAAGGGCGCAGAGTATATGCGGCGGGGATCCGGGGAAAGTTGCCGTTCTTATTCGGGGAGGTCTGTCCGGGTGTCACCTGTAACGGTGCGACGGCCGCGATCGTGACGATCAGTGGGAGTAATCCCTGTGATTTGCCGGGCAGAAGTCAGCAGAGGTCATAGTACCGAGATGGGTAGGCAGTAGGCCGACAAGGGCTCGGGAAGGACCGAACGTTTAGTGGATTGGAAGAAGGGTGTCTGCTCGATTCGGCCACGATGACCGCTGCAAGCCTGCCTTGGCAGATCCTCAGGTGATGAGGCCGGTGCATACGGCCGAAGTGCCCGTGGAGCGCAGTGACCAGACGGCGCGTCACCAGGACGACAATCACCGCGAGGCCGTGCCTCTATGGGAAGCAGTGTTCTCGAAGGAGAACCTTCTCGCGGCGCTCAAGCGCGTTGAAGCTAACCGGGGTGCTCCCGGTGTTGACGGGATGATCACGGAGGAACTGAGACCGTGGATCGCCCAGAACTGGCCCAAGGTGTGGGCCGAGCTCGACGCGGGGACATATAGGCCCGCTCCTGTCCGTCGGGTGACCATCCCCAAGCCGAACGGCGGGGAGCGGATGCTAGGTGTTCCCCGGGTGTTGGATCGATTGATCCAACAAGCTATTGCGCAGGTCCTCGTGCCCGTATTCGACCCTCATTTCTCCGGGGCGTCGTTCGGTTTTCGGCCGGGACGCTCGGCACACCAGGCCGTAAGGGTTGGTCGCCGTGCAGTTCAGGACGGGAACCGCTGGGTCGTGGACCTGGACCTCGATAAGTTCTTCGACCGTGTGAATCATGATGCGCTGATGGCGCGAGTGGCTCGCAGGGTGGAGGACAAGAAGGTCCTGAAGTTGATTCGCCGGTACCTGGAAGCCGGAATTCTGGCTGACGGGGCGGTCGTTGCTTCGGATGAGGGGACGCCGCAGGGCTCCCCTCTCTCACCGTTGCTCTCCAACATCATGTTGGACGACCTTGACCGGGAACTCTTCAAGCGCGAGCACCGGTTCGTGAGGTACGCGGACGATGTCATGATCTTCGTTCGGTCCGAACGAGCGGCCCGCCGTACCCTTGCCTCGGTCGCCACGTTCATCGAGCGCCGGCTGAGGCTGAGAGTGAACCGGGAGAAGTCCAAGGTGACGCCCGCGTTCAAGGCGTCCCTGCTGGGCTTCGGGTACTACCTCACCAAAGGGCAGGTGAAGATCCGGGTGGACCGGAAAGCCGTGAAACGGCTCAAGGACACCGTCCGGCGGATCACCTCCCGGACATGGGGAGTCTCGATGGCTCACAGACTGGACAAGCTGAACCGGTTCTCGGTCGGCTGGGTGGCCTATTTCGGTCTGTCCGACACCTCGCGGGTGTTCGCGGAGATCGATCACTGGGTCCGCCGCAGGCTACGGCAGGTCCAGTGGGTGCAGTGGAAGACCAGTCAGCGCAAGAACTCCATGCTCCAGAAGCTCGGTTACGAGTTCACGGACCAGGAGCGAAGCGTTGCAGTGCAGCGCAAGCGGTACTGGAGGGCCTCCCACCTGAAACCCCTGGAAATCGCCATGAACAACGCCTACTGGAATGGCCAGGGCTACAAGTCCTTCAAGGACTCATGGTCCCGCCGCCAACCCGCTTGAGATCAGCTGAACGAACCGCCGGATGCGGGTCCGCATGTCCGGTGGTGTGGGGGGAGGGCCGGGGAAACCGGCCCTCCTACCCGATAGCGGCTGGTGTACGCGTTCCTGCACGACCGGGCCCGCGTACTGCACGGCCTGGGCGAGCGACTGCGGTCGGACGGTGCCCTCGTCATCATCACCCCGACCGCCGGGAACACGCCCGAAGAGCGGCGCGGGATCGCCCTGGACGAGGACGAGATCGCCCTCGTCCGCAGCGGCTGGGAGACGACGGAACGGCACGACGCCGACGGGCTGGCGGTCCTGATCCTGCGCGGGCCGTGCCACGCGGACGCCGTCGCGGTGGAGAAGGGGCCGACGGCCGGCCGCGCGCTGTCCGGTGCGCTCGCCGTCGTCGCCGATGCTTCGGGCCGGGTCCTGCTGGGCAGGTCACGTCACGGGATGCTGGAGCTCCCGGGCGGCAAGAACGAGCCGGGCGAGGACTTCGCCCGGGCGGCCGTGCGGGAACTCGTCGAGGAGACCGGGCTGGTGGCCGGGCCGGAGGACGCGCACGTACTCTCGTTGCTCCTCGACGCCTGCCACGGCGTCCCGCGGATCACGGCGGTGGTGCGGATCACCGCCTGGACCGGCGTCCTCGCGAACGGGGAGCCTCAGTTGTTCGGACGGTGGGAGTGGTACGACCTGCACGCCCTGGCTTGCGCCGGACCGGTCTTCACGCCCGCCGCGCACGCGCTCGCGTGCGTCTGGTCCGGCATCATCCCCGGCCTGCCTCCCGTGACGGCCTACCCTCTGGCGGTCGGGCAGCCGCCGGTGCCCGGGTAACCGGCCGAGGCGGCCCGGCTGCGGGACGCCATGGCCCGTACCGTCATCGAGGGCGGCTGGGCGCCCTCCGTACGCGTCCAGGCGGCGCTGCGTGCGGTGCCGCGCCACCGCTTCGCCCCCGAGGCCGGACTGGCGGCGGCGCACGACGGCGGGGACCGGGCCGTCGTCACCCGCCGCGACGCCAGGGGAAAGGCGACCAGTTCGGTGTCTGCGGCGTGGCTCCCCCGTGAGCACTTCCGCGTGATCATGAGCAGCGATCGAGTATTTCCGCGTGACCATGAGCAGTGGTTACGCTCAGTTGCCATGCCTGTCGATGAGGATCTTCCCCCGGGGGCCTTCCGATGGTTCGGCAAGCAGCCGGAAGGCATACGCGAACTGCTCGAGCCGGACGCGGTGGGTGATCACCGGCATCGGCCGGAAGGTACCGGCGTTGAGGAGGCGTACCGTCTGAGCCCAGGCGGCGGTCGTGTAGCTGAAGCTGCCCCGGATCCTCAGGTCGTTGTTGACGACGTCGTCGACGCGAAGGTCGAGGGTGTGCCCGTGGCCGGCGATGCCGAAGAGCAGCACCTGCCCGCCGCGGCATGCTGATCGCAGGGCGGCCGTGACGGCCGCGGTGCTTCCTGCTGCCTCGACGACGATGTCGTACGCCCGGGCCGCAGGGGCATCTACCGTGAAGTGGTCGACGCCCATGGTGTGGGCGAGTTGTGCCTGTGCGGGGCGCAGTCCCGCCATGGTCACTGACGCTGGTGACCACAGGCGGATCAGGTGTGCGGCGAGCAGCGCGAGTGTCCCGTCTCCTACTACCAGCACGTTCGCGCCGGGTTGGATGTCGATCTCGTTCAGTCCGCGCAGGGCCACCGCGCCGGGCTCGACCAGTGCGCCCGCGGCGAGCGGGACGTCCGGGGAGAGCCGGTGCACGAGGTGCCAGGGCGCGGTGATCGCGGGTGAGGCGGCACCTTGCAGGGTGAAGCCCAGTTGTTCGAAGTCGTCGCACAGGTTGGTGTGTCCACTGCGGCAGGCCGGGCACAGCCGGCACGGCCGGATGCCCTCGACGACTACCGGGTCTCCGGGGTTCAGGCCCGGCACCTGTGTTCCGGCCTCCAGGACGCGGCCGGACCATTCGTGTCCCAGGACCACGGGATAGCGGACGTAGGCCGGGTCCAGTTGACCTTTGACGATCTCCAGGTCCGTGCCGCACAGCCCGACGAAGTGCGGCTCGATGAGCACCTCGTCCGGCCCCGGGGCGCCAGCGCACCGTTCCTCCAGGACCACCTTGTGCGGGCCGATGACGACCAGCGCCTGTCCGCCAATGCTGCTCATCCGATCTCCGTCTTCAGCAGGCCCACGCACGCATAGGCGAGTTCGGGTACTTCCTCGACAGGGACCGCGCGGGCGGCGGCGAGCAGGCGGACATGCCGGTGTGCGGGGTCCTTCGCGTCGCGGATCAGAACCCTCCATGTCGGGCGCCGCAACAGCACGCGTGTGGTTTCACCGACCCCCGGCTTGACACCGTTCAAGTCCGCGATGCCGTACTGCGCCCCGATCTTCGCAGCACAGTCCCGGCCCACCCAGGTCGGTGTGCGGTCAGCCCCCCGGACGGACGCGAGCGCGGAGGGCACCTGTGAGGACACGGCAGCAAAGAACCCGCTCACGGTGTCGAGGAGGTGCTGGGAGACGTCGTCGGCAACCAGTTCGCGATAGAACTTCGCCCCGTGGAAGTCCCCAGGCGCAGTCACTGTCTCGCTGTGCACGGTCCGTGAGATGAGCCCGGTGACCGTGGAGTTCAGGCAGGCGGAGGGCAGCAGGAAATCGTCGCGGGTGCCGTAGGTCGAGACGCAGGAGCCCGGGTCGGCGAGCACGGCGAGGTCGTCGTTGAACGTGCGGCCTGTCGTGTCCCGGTAGCGGCTGAGGGACGCCGTCAGTTCCTGGGCTATCGCGCCCTTGCCCGTCCAGCCGTCGACGAACACCACGTCGGCCGGGTCGTGGTGGCGGGCGAGGTAATCAAGTGCGCTGGTGTCGACACCGGGGCCGCGGATGACCGAGATCGCGTAATGGGGCAGCGTCAGACCGTGGGCGAGTGCAGCCCAGCGGCGCATGAGAATGCCGACCGGGGTTCCGGCGCGGGCTATGGAGACCAGGACGGCGCCATGGCCGCGCTGGCTGAGGACCAGTTCTGTCAGGACCGCGACGGCCAGCGCACAGCGTGCGGAATTCTCCCGCAGCACCGTGTCGAACAGTGCCCGGTAGGCGTCATCGGGCTGGTACTCGGCCGGCAGGGAGGCGAAGAAGTCGGCTTCGGCCACGGGGGTACGGGGAGCAAGGTCGAGAGGGGAGAGGTCCTTGAGCAGCCAGGCGACCTCGTCCGCGGCGTAGGTGCCGAAGTACGGCCCGATCAGTGGAGCAGACACCGATACTCGGCCCCCGGGAACCTGACTCACTGTCACCCTCCGACGTCACCTGCGCTGATTGGGTGATCGTATAGGCTCCTTCGGCCGGATCGGCGAAGGGTCCGGGAAGCAGGCTGCCCATCGGCGGACGCAAACCAGGGGCTGGGGAAGGACTCGGATGGCCATTGTCGTGATGGGCGTCGGCGGGGCGGGCAAAACCACGCTGGCACGCCGGCTTTCCGCAGCCATGAACGCCGAGTTCGTCGATGCCGACATCTTTCACGCCCCGGAGTCGGTCAGGAAGATGACGCGCGGCATCGCGCTCGACGACGCCGACCGCGCGCCGTGGCTGCAGCGAGTGAACAGGGAAATCCTGCGCCGCCCGGCGAGGACGGTGATCGCCTGCTCGGCCCTGAAGCGTGCCTATCGCGACATCCTGCGCCGGGACACGGATCCCCCCGTCTGGTTCGTCCACCTGGTCGTCAACGAGGCTGAAGTGCGGCGCCGCCTGTCCGCCCGAAAGGGCCACTACTTTCCCGAGACCCTCGCCGGGTCACAATTCGCGGCACTGGAACCACTGCAACCCGACGAGCACGGCATGTGCCTTGACGCATCGCGGTCACCCGACGAACTCGTCGCCGACGTACTTGCCGCATCCTCTGGCAGCCCCTGACCTTCAGGACACTGCACGAAGGCCATACGAGCGGAGCTCCGACCAGTTGGTGAGCCCAGTCGGCCACAATCCTGCCCGCCTCAAGCACAGCCCGAGAATTTCACATGGCACGACACACGCGGCCCGCTGGCCGCCACGCTGGAGGAACTCCGTGTGCCTTCGTACGCAGGACAGCGTTACCCACCGCAACCTCGCCGACTGTACTCGCAGAGGATATGGCTCATGATCAGGCAGCGGGCCTCGTAGCCAAGAGTGCTCACCGCGGGCAACGCCCCAGGCAGGTGGACTGCGGATGCTCGCGAGCTTGCAGAACCTACAGTGACCCTCGTCCAGGGCGACGCCGCCCTCGGTGCGCCCGGCCCCCTCGTTCCCCGGGGCGGGTTCGACGGGATCGTGGTCACGTACAACTGCTACGACGTAGCCCCGGCCTGGCGCAGCCAACTGGCCGAGGGCGCACGGCTCGTGCTGCCGCTGGAGGTCGGTGGCCATACCCGGGCGATCACGCTGGAACGGCGGGGCGAGGCACTGCACGCGCGTGGGTTCACCCACTGCGGTTTCGTACGCGACCGAGGCCACCAGGCCCACGACATCCCCGTCGTCCCGCTCCTGGACGGCGCGATCTCCCTGCGGTTCGAGCACGGACACGCTCGGCCCACCGACGGCCTGGAGGACGCGATGAGGGGGCCGCGTCAGGACGTCGCCACCGGCGTCACCATGGGGACGGACGAGTACTTCGGGTCACTGCACCTGTTCGCCGCGACGACGGTGCCCGGGTACTGCCGGGTGACGGCCCATCGCGACCCGGAAAGCAGCGTCGTGGACATCCCCCAGGGCCACGACGCGCCCGCGACGCTGCTCGGCACGTCCCTCGCCTACCTCCGGTGCGTCAAGGTGCGTGACGGCGAACGGCGCGAGGACAGGCGGTGGGAGTGGTACGTCCACGCCTTCGGCGAGCAGCGCGCCGAGCTCACCGACACCCTTGCCCGCACGGTCCGGCTCTGGGACCGCCACGTACGCACCGACGACAACGACGCGCACATCGAACCGGCCCTGGCCCGTCCACCCCCACGGCACTGCCGACCAGGACCTGCCACCGGGCTACGTCATCGACAAGCCCCACAGCCGTCTGGTCTTCACCTGGCCACTGCCCGCGTCCGCACGCTGAGCCTCGGAGCGCAGTGCATGACCCGCTCCGAACCACCCGACGCCTGGACGGTGTTCACCGCGCCCCGGCGTCCGTCCCGTGGCCTGGGCCGGCGCGCGAGTCGAGTGCGGAAAACCCGCTGGCTGGGCGCGGGGACGGCTTCCTATCGTGGCGTCATGACAGACGAGGCAGCACCGAGACCCTCCGGGAACCCGTGGGAAGGTCAGGCCGACCCGGACCCGGGCGGTCCAGGGTCCTACCGGGACGTGTGCTCCTGCTTCTCCCAGTACGGCCACCACCCGCGGGCCAGGGTCGGGTTCCACCGCGAACTGCAGGACACCACCGCACCCGGCTGGCAGCGACTGCTGCACCTGGTGGACGAAGCGGCGGCGGACGGGCGCGAGGAGTTCGAGCCGCTGCGCGAACTCAGCGCCCGGGAACGCCGGCAGGTCATCACCCTGCCGACCACCATCGCCCGGCTCACCCGCGTCAGGCGCCTGGACCTGTACGGCAGCAACCTGGTCCGGATACCACCCGAGATCGGGGCCATGACCAGCCTGGAGGAGTTCACCCCCTACACCTCCTACCGGCTGCACTGGTTCCCGTACGAGATCACCCGCTGCCCCAACCTACGGCGCAGCACGGTCAGTACGCGCGCGCTGTTCGGCAATTACAGGCTGCGGCCGCCCTTCCCGCGCCTACGTCCCGTCCAACCTCGCGTCGCGGACCTCGGCCCGGACCTCGAACGTCTCGATCCCGGGCGCTGGGGACCCACTTCACTGGGCACCTGCAGTGTCTGCGACCAGCCCCTCGCAGAACGCGGACTGCACCAGGCGTGGATCTCGCTGCGCGTCGCCACCGACGTACTGCCCCTCCTGGTCAACGCCTGCTCCCCCACCTGCGTGGACGCCCTGCCCACCGGAGCCCGCCATCACATGCCCACCCCGCACACGGGCGGCCGTCAGGAACAGCCGCCCGCCGTCTGGGGGTGAACAGCCAGTACGCCCGCGCGGGTGGCGAGGCGCCTTTCGGGCAGAGATTCAGGCCGCCAGGGAGGGGATCACCAGATGAGCCGGGCCGTGTAGTCGATCATGATGTACAGGGGAATCCCGAGGAAGACGATGCCGACGACGCGGACGAGGGGCTGGAACGTCTTGCCGAACTCCGCGCTGTCGCCTGGCCTTTGCGCATACCAGGTCCGGAAGCCTTTGACGTCGAACGTGAGCGCCAGCCCTACCAGCAGGAACGGGAGCAAGAAGAGGTAGAACCCAAGGGTGCGCATGTCTCTCCTCGTCGTTTTCCGTTGTCGCTGATCCTGGATCCTGCGCGGACCGGGGGTGACAACGCGCCGCGCTCGCGCGACGGGAATGAACCTGCCTCACGCGGGCGCGGCGCGCGCCAAGCTCAGCTGTCGAGTACGGCGCCTTCCCGCATCAGTCGGTCCAGCCGTGCTTTGACATCGCGCACGGAGACCACGCCCCCTGGCTGCCGGGATCGTCCTCCGATGCCGTCACAGGGCGGCGGGCTGCGTTTCGGCAGCCTCGGTGAGCTTCCCCTCGGCAAGCTTGCCGGCGGGTGCCGTGGCCTGCGCGGGTGCGGTGTAGAGCACCGACCGGCCCTGGGTCGAGCGCTCGGCCTGGCCCTTCTTCACCAGCGCTTCGAGGGTGTTGCGCACGCTCTGCTCGGACGTGGTCCGTCCCGGCTCGCCCGCGCCGAGGTCCTGGAACACCTCCCGTGCGGTGCGCGGCTCGCTCGCCGTCGTGCGGAGCACCGCCAGCACTGACTCGCCCAGCGCCGGAACGGCCTTGCTCGCCGCCTTCTTCGCCGTCTTCCCCGGCACCGCCTCGGCCGCGGGGGCAACCTTCGTCGGCTTGACAGCCTTCGCCCCACGCTTGGCGGGCAGGGCCGTCTTCTTCGGCTTCTTCGCCGCGGGCTTCGTAGCCGTGGCCGCCTTGCGGGAGCCCGTCCCACGCGTCTGCCGCGGCAGCGCCTCCACCGGAGCCTGCTCCTCGCCCACCGCGCCCTGTGCCGGCGACTCTGCCTCGGCCCCAGGCAAGCTTGCCAGCGCGGTACGCAGCCACGCCTCATCGGCCCGCAGTCGCTCGAGCTCGGTCGTGAGCTCGCGCTGGCGGGCCTGGTTGGAGGCCAGGTCGGTGGTGAACTGCTCGGCATACCGGCTGTGGATCGGAGCACTCCCAGGCCCAGGCACCCCTGCGGCGCTGCGGGTACCGGCCTCGCTGGTCATAGGCTCATCGGCCACAGGAACACCCTTCGCTTCTACGGACATTGCTGCCCGACTCTACCCATCGACACGTTGCGCCCTGCACCTCCGACCAACCTCCACCACTCCGTCTCGGCCCCAGGAGCGACACAAGGCGAAGCGCGTCCCGTCAACTGCACTCAGCGGGAACGGCGTTGAAGAAGGACCAGGCCAGACTCGCACACATGAGCCAGCGGGAGCGGTCGCTTCTCACCGCCTTCGGGGGAGCCGTCGGGCGACGTCTACGAGATACGTGTCCTCGGGTGGGACGGGCCGGGATGGTTCCTCCGGGCCTTCGTCTGCGGCGACGAAGCGGTCACGGACACCCGCGCCTATGACGTGTTCGCCGACGTCATCGTCGTACCCTCGCCCACACTGCCCGGCCAGGCGACTCTCGACCTGCGGTGGCCGGGCACTGTGCGGTGAGGACCGGCGCGATACCTGCCCATCAAGCGTGCGGGCCCCGCCGTCCACATCCGGATGGAACCGGACAGGGTGGGCGTTCAAGGCAATCAGCACACTGGGTACGATCTCGGTGATTCGCTCGTGCGTACGCCTCGCCCTCCGGCGTAGGGCTGCACCGGCACCAGAAAGAGACCGAGAGAACAAGTGCGTGTAGTGAGACGGGACGTCGTCACGGTTGCCCTGGCGGCGGCCCTCGCGATGGCCATGGTGGGGTGCCAGGACTCGAAGGGTTCGGACGGCAAGGCGGGCGGCGACACCTCCGGGGCGACGGACGCGCGGCGGACCGACCCGGCAGGTGTGCTGCGCAAGGCGGTCGAGAAGACCGGTGCGCAGGCCTCGTACAAGACCGTGCAGACCGGTGAGAACGGTACGAGCCGCTCGGACATGCTGTACCAGCGCACCCCCGCCGCCTCGTCCATGACCTCGGCCACCAAGAAGTCGGCCGACACTCCTGACGGCCTGATCCGGTTCCTGTCGGTGGGCGGCACGATGTACGTCGCGTCCGCGCAGGTGCCCGGCAAGTCCTGGTACTCGATGTCGGGCGGAGAGGGCGGGGAAGGCGGTGGAGCCGCGCGCGCCGCCGGATACATCGACGAGTTCGGGGGCGCGCTCGCCGCGACGGAGAACACCCGCTGGGTGGCAGAGGAGACGGTGGGGGGCCGCAAGGCCGACCACTACCGGGGCACCGTCGACTTCGCGGCCCTGTCCGCGTACAAGGGCACCGCGTTCACCAAGGAGGCCCGTGAGCGGTACACCCTCCTCGCCAAGCGCAACCACCGGAAGTCCGCGGTCATCGACATGTGGGTCGGCAAGGACGGCCTGGTGCTGAAGTCCCACGAGACGACCACGGACTCCAAGGGCAAGAAGGACGTGCTCAACGAGGAGTACTCGGACTTCGGCGCGGTCCCCAAGATCACGGCCCCGCCCGCCGACCAGGTACTGACCTTCGAGCAGTGGATCGACACCCAGACCCGCGGCTGATCCGCCCGCTGCCTCGATCGCTCTTGTGCAGCGGGGAGCGACTCCCGCCGAATCCATCGGCCGCGCCCGGATGCTGCCGTCCCCGCCGGCTGTCACGACGTGTCGGCCGGCGGGCGGTCACCCTGGGCCACCTGCCCGAACAGCGGCGCCCGGGCAGCAAGGCTGACTGCTGCCTTCCGCCACTCGTGGCCGAGGTCCCAGACTCGGTGCATGGAACGCGTCGATTGGTCGGTGGACGCCTCGTGGGCGAACGTGACCGCCGAAGCCCACTGGGAGCACCGGCATGTGCGCTCACTGCCGCCGGCACTCGTCGAGGCCGCACGGGCCACGGCCCTACGTTCTTGGCATCCGCTGACCAGCCACAACTGCATACGCTTCTTCGACGACTTCGAGTTCCGCCCCGGCGCGCCGCCGGTCGTGCACGCGGTACCGGCCTCCT
The DNA here is from genome assembly GCF_040296945.1 of Streptomyces sp. NPDC001941. NCBI lineage: Bacteria > Bacillati > Actinomycetota > Actinomycetes > Kitasatosporales > Streptomycetaceae > Streptomyces > Streptomyces sp. NPDC001941. Next base: position 14,534 of record NZ_JBEOYE010000088.1, read on the forward strand.
CCGGCGGTACGGGAGCAGGTTCGGGGCCACACGGATTCCGTGTCCGCCGCAGACCGACGACGCTCCCGCTTCTCGGCTCTCGGCCGCGCTGCCTGACGGCATCGGCCCCGCCAGCCCGTCGGCGGGCTGTCAGGCCCAGCTTCATTTCGCGTCCAGCCAGACGGAGTTGATGAGATCATGCGGAGGCATTGTCGGCCGGTCCTGGGGGGATCCTATGAAACCGCTGTCCGCGACAGATCCACGTGAGGCCGGGCCGTACCGCCTCCTGGGGCGGCTGGGCGGCGGCGGGATGGGACAGGTGTTCCTCGGCCGCTCGCCCGGCGGGCTGACTGTCGCGGTGAAGGTGGTACGGCCGGAGCTGGCGGAGGACGCGATGTTCCGGCAGCGGTTCGCACGTGAGGTGGAGGCGGCGCGGCGGATCGGCGGCTTCTACACCGCCCACGTGGTGGACGCCGACCCGCAGGCGGACCCGCCGTGGATGGTCACCGCCTACATCCCCGGTCCCACCCTCCGCGACGCCGTCGCGCGCCACGGCCCCATGCCCGCCCCGAGTGTCGCCGTCCTCGGCGCCGGACTTGCCGAGGGCCTGGCCGCCATCCACGCGCGTGGTGTCGTCCACCGTGACCTCAAGCCCGGGAACGTCATCCTCGCCACGGACGGCCCGCGGGTCATCGACTTCGGCATCGCCCGCGCGCTGGACGCCTCACACGCGCACCTGACCGGGAGCGTGGTGATGGGGACGCCTCCGTTTATGTCACCCGAACAGATCCGGGGCAGCGAGGTGGAGGCGGCGAGCGACGTTTTCTCCCTGGCCGCCGTCCTCGCCTACGCCGCCACGGGGCACGGCCCGTTCGGCGACGGGCCCACGGAGGCGGTGATCTACCGGGTCGTGCACGGCGAGCCCGACCTGTCCGGCCTGCCCACGGCTCTCGCCTCCCTGCTCAGGGCCTGCTTCGCCAAAGAGCCCAAAGACCGGCCAGGGGTGGCCGAGGTGCTGGAACTGTGCGCCGCCCAGGGCGGCCCACAGGGGAGCTGGCTCCCGCCCGACGTCACCGCGATGGTCACCGAACGGGTCCTCGCGGCCTCGGAGCTGTCGACCGCCACGGCGCCGCCGGTCGTGGGACAGGCGCCGTTGGCTCCGGCCACTCCGTCCCGTGCGCTTCCCCCCGTGGAGGGCCGCGCCGGCCGCACGACGAGGGGGTACACCCAGATCCGCCTGCCCTGGGTGCCGGGAGAGACGGGCGGGATGCGGAAGACCACCGTCGTCCGCTGGCTCAAGCAGGTCGGCGACACGGTGGAACAAGGCGAGCGCCTGCTCGAAGTCGATTCGAGCCGCGGCCACCTCGCCGTGTCCTCACCTGTCACGGGCACGCTGTACAACCTCTACCGACAGTCCGGGGAGGTGGTGAGGAACGGGGCTGTCGTCGCCGGGATCGGCACGCCCACGGCCTTCGTACCGACCCCGTCGGTGCGGCGGCGGCGCAGGAACATCCTGTACGGCGTCGCCCTGGCGTTCGTCGTGTTCCTGGTCGGTGTCGTGATCGCCGCGGACAGCTCCCTGTTCGAGGGGGACCTCATGGCCGTGGAGGGCGGGGACTGCGTCAGGGGGGAATTCTCGAAGACGGACAGCAGCAACGCCTACGGCTACGCGGGATGGGCCACCGTGCCCTGCGGGTTGATGACGGTGAGGACGGCCTTGTGGGGGGACGGTGCGGGCGACGGCGAATACGTCACCGTCCTCGCCCGCCTGCCGTACTCGCTCGACCCGTTCGCGTGCGCGAAGGCCGTTCCGGGCTGGGCGGCGAAGAAGGAGAGCCAGACGGTGGCGGTGGGTACCAGCATGATCCTGTGCGTGGAACCTCTGTGATCGGCCGGTTGGTGGCATCTGGACCGCTACGACGGAGTCGGCTGATCTGAAGGACTCATGCCTTGTGTGTCAGGCCCCGCTTCACGCTCCTGTCGCTCCTACAGTCCCTCGGTGTCCCCGGAGAGCACGAAGCTGGTCCGGGCCGGCGCAGCGAGCGCTTTGCCGCCCACGGTGACGAGGTAGGTTCCCGGCTTCGCCTTCTCCCTGCTGGTGCACGGGTGGCGTGGTTCGCGGTTCCAGCGGTACGTCACGACGGCCGGGGTGTCGGGCGAGACCGCGATCCAACTGGCTTGGTGTGCAGCGGGGGCGCAGGGGTTGGGGATGAAACCGCTCTGCTGCGCGCTGGCGCTCTCCACGTTCAGCGCGAGGGCGGTCTCGTCCGGAGAGACATCGGCCCTACAGGGGCTCTTGCTCGTCAAACGGACTTCAATGATGGGGAGTTCATCCGGGTCGTAGCTGTTGCGCGCAGCCCTCACCGTTCCCGACAGGGAGTGCGTCGTGCAGGGCTGCTGTTTCATGACGGCTGCCGAATTGGCGGCCCCGGGTCCCAGGAGCGCTGTCCACGCGCTGTTGCTCGCGGCCAACCAGGTCACGGCACGTGAGGGGGAGGCCGACGCGGATGCGGATGCGGACGGACTCGCTGACCCACCCCGCGTACTCACATCGCCGTCGGGCAGGGACATCCAGACGAGGAAGCCGATTCCGCTGAACAGGACGGGACCCGCTGCCAGTACGAAGCCGCGACGGGCCAGCAGCGCGGGCGTGAGGAGCGGCTTGCCCGCGAGGAGCCGGTCGAGTTCGCGCGTCCTCCTGTTCATGTCCTTGCGAAACGCCTTGGACTCGGCGCTGGGCTTGTGGCGGCGGAGCCTGGGGAAGCTCGGTGCCGAGAGGCGGACAACCGGTCCGGCAGGCTCCGGCGCGAGTGCTTCCTCGGCCGGAGCGGCTCGCGGCGCGGGGGACGCCTTCGGTGTGTGTCCCGTGGGAGCTGCGGGGTGCGTTGCCGGAGCCGCGTCTGCCCGGTTACGTACCCAAGGGAGCGCGGCGGCACGGTCGTTGGCCGACAGGTGCGGGAGCACCCGCAGGCTCTCCTCCCGCCTCATCTGCCGGCTCTCCACCGCGCGCCAGACGCGGCGCACGCTCAGGGTCGGTCCGGCCCCGGCGATGCCGTGGTCCAGCACGTCCACGATCGCGCTGGTGAAGTGTGGGACGCCGCCGGCCGGCGCGTACGAGCGCTCGGTCGCCGACGCCGAGACGAACACGCACTTGCCGAGGTCGTCGAGGTCACCGGTCCCGTACGGATCCGGCCCGGACGGCGTGGTGTCCGGCAGCTCCGCCTCGCCCGGGCCCGTACCGCTGCGCTGCCACTCGTCCTCGTCCAGCATCCGCGCCAGGTGCGGGCGGTCCAGCACCGGGGCCGGGCCGCCCATCTCGGTGGCGATGCCGCTGTAGCAGCAGTCCAGGAGCACCATCCGCCGGCGCGTGCCCAGGGTCGCCCTGTTCATCACCCGGCGGAGGTCCGCGTAGGGAAGCGTTCCGATCTCCGGGTGTTCCCCCTCCTCGGCGTCGGTCAGTGCCAGGTACAGGCTGCCGTCCCGGTCGCGCAGGCCGTGTCCGCCGAAGTAGACCAGGAACGTGTCCGTGGCCTGCCTGCCCGCGTCGCGGACGGCCCGGAGGATCTGGTCCGCGTCCGCCTCGGGGCCGAGGGTCGTGACGTGGTGGTCCGGCAGGCCCCCGACGTCCGGAGCCCGCAGGAGGCGGGCGAGGTGGGTGAGCCCCTTGGCGATGCCGGGCAGCGGTTCCAGGTGCTGGTAGGCGTGGATGCCGATCAGCACGGCGCGGCTGCCGTTGGGGTCAGGCAGTGTCACGTGCCCCGTCCCGGGCCGACGGTGCGTCCGGCCGAGGAGCGCCCGGGTCGTCCTGGGTCCCGCCCTCGTCTTCGCGTTCCAGGGCGCGCAGCAGGCGGGCCGCGTCCTCCGGGGTGCCTTCCCGGATCAGTACGCGAGCGCCGCCGTACTCGACGATCATGTGGGGGTCGTGCTGCGTGCCGCGGGGCAGCGAGCGGCGGAAGTCTCGGTACAGCGCGACCGCGGCCGCGGCGAACGACCCGACGGTGGCGACCGCGTTGATGTGGTCGACCAGGCCGCCGGACATGGTGCCTGCGGCAGGCGCGGTACGTTCCTTGCTGACCGTCGCTCCGTGGCGCGTGCGCGGGTCCTTCCGCAGCCAGTCGGCGAACTCGTCCGTCCACCCGGCGGGGTCGCGCCCCACCCGGGGCCGGTCGCCGTCCGTGTGTATCTGCGTGATCGTGATCCGTAACTGCGTCGCCATCCCCCGCACCCCTTCGCCGCCCCGTCCTCCCCTCCCCCTCAGAGGGCAGGACCGGATCAGCGTAGGGCTCGGAGGCCGCCGTCTGCGTGCTATCGCCCAAAATCGTCTCCGGTCGGACGGACCCGTTCGTCAGGAGGCGGCCCCGGTGGGCGCCCGCCTGTCTCGGCCGTGGGAGTGGGGTCGCGCTTCCACGCCGGGGGCGGGCACAGGTCACAATGGAAGGGCTTCCAAAAAGGGACCGCAGCGAGGAAAGGCCGCCCATGACTCAGGAACTGCCGCACCGGCACGCCACGCTCGACGAGGTGGCCGTGGAAGCCGGTGTTTCGCGATCGGTGGCCTCCCGGGTGATCAACGATGCCCCGCACGTCAGCCGGGCCAAGCGCGAGGCGGTCGAGCGGGCCATCAGGAAGCTCGGGTACGTGCCCAACCCCAAGGCGCGGGCGCTGGCGACGCGGCAGGCGGGCGCGGCCGCGCTGGTCATCTCGCGGGACGACCCGGAGGTCCTGGCGGATCCGTTCTTCGCCCAGGTCATCGTCGGGGTGTCCAGCGCCCTGGAGGAGGCCGACCTGCACATGATGCTGTGCCTGGCCGCCACCGCGCGCGGCCGGGAGCGGGTGGAGCAGCTCGTGCGGTCCCGCGCCGTGGACGGGGTCATGCTGATGGCGCTGCACGAGGGCGATCCGCTGGCCCGGCTGGCCGACGAGACGCAACTGCCGGTCGTGTTCGGCGGGCGGCCCACGGACTTCGAGCCGCGCTGGTACGTCGACATCAACAACGTCGGCGGCGCGCGGGAGGCGACCGATCACCTGCTCGCGCGCGGTCGCACCCGGGTCGTCACGATCTGCGGTCCGCTCGACACCGAGGTGGGCGAGTCCCGGCACCGCGGCTACCGGGAGGCCATGCTGCTCGCGGGGCTGACGCCGCGCCCTCCGGCGGAGGGGGACTTCTCCGACGCCGCGGGCGCGGCCGCCATGGAGCGCCTGCTGAAGGCGCACCCGGACCTGGACGGGGTGTTCGCCGCCAACGACAACATGGCGGCGGGCGCGTTGCGCGCGTTGCGCGCGGCGGGCCGCTCGGTGCCCGGGGACGTGGCCGTGGTCGGGTTCGACGACCTCGCCGTCGCGCGGTTCGCCGAGCCCGCCCTGACCACGGTCCACCAGCCGATCCGCGATCTCGGGCGCGAGATGGCCCGGATGCTCGTCGGCCTGATCGCGGGTCATGAGCGCAGCCCGCTGATCCTGCCGACCCGGCTGGTGGAGCGCGCCAGCACCTGACGGGCCGGGCAGGGAGGCGGACGGGTATGTGGTGCGCGGGCGTCGACCGTCGGACGCCGGGAGGCGGCCGGAGCGGGGAGTGGACACCGGTCGGCTGCCCGCGCACCACGGCTCGTGGGCGATCACGGGGACGGTGCGTCCCGGGTCGCTCAGCCCTTGACGGCTCCCTGCATGATGCCGCCGACGATCTGTCGCCCCAGGAGCCCGAAGACGAGCAGGACGGGCAGGGTGCCGAGGAGGGTGCCCGCCATGACGACCGACTGGTCCTGGACGTAACCGCCGCCCAGCTGGCGCAGGGCCACCTGGACCGTGGGTTCCTGCGAGGACAGCGCGATGATCGGCCAGAAGAAGTCGTTCCAGGCGGTCATGAACGTGAGGAGCCCCAGGACGGCCATGGCGGGGCGGGCGATGGGCACGACGATCGTCCAGAAGATCCGGGACGTGGAGGCCCCGTCCACGCGCGCGGCTTCGATGAGTTCGTCGGGCAGTGACTGGGCGATGAACTGGCGCATGAAGAACACCCCGAAGGCGGAGACGAGGCTGGGCAGGATGACCGCCTGGAGCTGGTTGGCCCACTCGAGCTTCGCGATGACCATGAACAGCGGGATCACGCCGAGCTGGGGCGGGATCATCATGGTGCCGACGGTGAAGGCGAGCAGCGTGTTGCGGCCCTTGAAGCGCAGCTTGGCGAAGGCGAAGCCGGCGAGGGTGGAGCACAGGACGGTGCCGACGGTGATGGAGGTGGACACGATCAGGGAGTTGAGCAGCGCCTTGCCGATGTCAGCCTGTTCGAGGGCGAGTTGGACGTTGCGTACGAGGTTGGGTCCGGGCAGCAGGGTCGGCGGGACCTTCGCGATGTCCGCGTTGGAGCGGCTGGCCGCCACGATCGTGTAGTAGAAGGGGAAGGCGGAGACCAGTACCGCCAGGGTCAGGAAGGCGTACGCGAGGCGTCCCGGGCGCAGGGTGCCTCCGGCTCCCCTCCCGCGTCGGTACGGACGGGGCCGGGCCGTGGCCGGCCGCTCGGCGACGTGCACGGTCTTGGGATCGGCGAACGTGGTCATCGGCCGGCCTCCTTGGCAAGACGGCGGCGCGCGAGGAGGGCGTTGAGGCCGACGAGCACCAGGATGAGCAGGAACATCACCCAGGCGATGGCGGCCGCCCGTCCCAGGTGGAAGAAGGACCAGCCCTGCTCGTACATGTAGAGGCCGAGCGTCTGGTACTGGTGCGAGATGCCGCCTCCGGGGTTGCCCTCGAACAGCAGTGGCTCGCCGAACAGTTGGGTGGCGCCGATGGTGGACATGATCACCGAGAAGACGATCGTGGGGCGCAGCCCGGGCAGGGTGACGTGCAGGAACTGCCGCCACCGTGAGGCGCCGTCCATCTCGGCGGCCTCGTACAGTTCGCCCGGTATGGACTGCATGCCCGCGAGGAAGATCAGCGCGTTGTAGCCGGTCCAGCGCCATACGACGATGCAGGAGATGGCGGTCTGCGAGGCGAGGGTGCCCGTCTGCCAGTCCACCGGGGCGATGCCGAAGAGGCCGAGGACGTAGTTGACGAGTCCGAAGTCGTGGCCGAAGAGCTGGGCGAAGACCAGCGTCGCGGCGGCGACCGAGGTCGCGTACGGCATCAGCATCATCGTGCGGAAGAACGTGCGTCCGCGCAGCTTGTAGTTGAGCAGGTGGGCGATGCCCAGGGCGATCATCAGCTGGGGGACGGTGGAGAGCACGCCGAGGGTGAAGGTGTTGCGCAGCGCGGTCCAGAAGAACGGGTCCGCGAAGATCGCGGTGTAGTTGCCCAGGCCGCGCCACTGCATGTCGCCGGGTGTCTGCAGTTCGATGCGGTACAGGGAGATGAACGCGGTGTAGATCAGCGGGAAGAGGCCGAAGGCGGCGAACAGCGCGAAGAACGGGGCGACGTAGCCGTACGGCGACAGCGCGCGCCAGGCCCGGCGTCCCGGCGAGGGGTTCCGGGTGCGCGCCGGTGCGGCGGGGGGCGCGGGTGCGGTCAGGGTCACGGGGCGGCCCTTCGGGTGGGTCGGAGGCGGTCGGGCGGGTGCGGGGTGGGCGGGGTGCGGTGCGGTGCGAGGTGAGTCAGGCGGTGGGGGACGTCGGCCGTAGGGCCGCGGCAGTACGGGGCTTCGTCGCGCGGCGGTACGGACTTCTTGGGCGTCCCCGGCTGTACGGGGGCGGACCTGGAGGGGCGGTGACAGGGGGCGGGGCCGTTCCGGTGCGGGTCCGGACCGGCCCCGCACCGGTCAGCCGATGGCGTTCTGGATGCCCTTCTCGGCGTGCTTCCAGGCCGTCTCCGGCGCGGTGCCCTTCTTCTCCACCTCGAACAGCGCGGCGGCGAACTGCTCCTGGATGTCCTGGTCGTTGACGCCGAGGACCTGGACCGGTGCCTCCTTGGCGGCGTCGCCGAAGATCTTGCCGATCGGAGCGTTCGAGAAGTAGGGGTCCTTGGTGTCCGCGACCTTGGCGATGGCGGGCACGCTGGAGGGGAAGTTGCCGATCTTGGTGAAGAGCTTGGCCTGCTGCTCGGGGGCGGTCAGCCACTCGATGAGCTGGTACGCCTCCTTCTTGTGCTTGGCAGCCTTGGGGATGGACAGGTACGCCCCGCCCCAGTTGCCCGCGCGGCCGGGCATCTTCGCCACGTCCCACTTGCCCTTGCCCGCGTCACCGGCCTGGCCCTTGATGTAGCCGAGCATCCAGGCGGGGCAGGGCAGCGTGGCGAAGGAGCCGGCGGCGAAGGCCTGGTTCCACGACGGCGTCCACTGGGCCAGCTTCGCGCTCAGGCCCGCCTTCTCGGCGCGCACGGAGAGGTTCCAGGCCTCCTTCACGGCCGGGCTGTCCTCGTAGACGAGCTTGCCCGAGGCGTTGTAGTAGCGCTCCTCGTACTGGCCCGCGACGTTGGTGTAGACGCTGCGGACGCTGTCGATCCAGGCGCTCTTCGCCGGGGCGTTCTTCATGTACTTCTCGCCCAGCTTCAGGTAGCCCTCCCAGGTGGACCACTCCTGGGCGAGCTTCTCGCGGTCGGTCGGCAGTCCGGCCTGCTTCAGCAGGTCCGTCCGGTAGCAGACGGCGCCGGGCCCGGTGTCCGTGCCCAGGCCCATGACCTGGCCGTGCTGGGTGGTCGCGGCCCCCCACTTGGCGTCGGTGAAGTTCGCCTTGAGCTTGCCGGCGCCGTACTGGTTGAGGTCCTCGAACTTGTCGCTCTGCCGCTGTGCCACCGAGGCGATGCGACCGATCTCGACGGCCTGCACGTCGGCGAGGCCGCCTCCTCCGGCGAGCCGGGTCTGCAGCGCCTTCCAGTAGTTGCGCTCCTCCTGGGTGTCGGACTGCTTGATGGTGACGCCCGGGTGGAGCTTCTCGTACTCCTGGTAGAGGCCGGCCTCCTTGAAGCCGAAGGTGCCGAACAGGTCGACGGTCAGCGTGACCTTGCCGCCGCTGTCCTGCGCGCCGGTCGCCCCGGATCCGCAGGCGCTCAGCAGTACACCGGCCAGCGCCACGGCGCCCAGGCGTATCAGGGTGGTTCTGGCGGCTCGTGGGATGGGCATGGGAAGCCTCCTCAGACTTCGTCATGGAAAAAGTGGAAGCGCTCCCACACGACTCGGGCAGAGCCTTCCGCCCGGGAGTCCCATCGTCAAGACTCGAAGACGTAACGACTCCGCAATGTGGAAGACGTTCATGTGTCGCAGAACTACCGGGTCCGTCCAGGGCCGGGAGTCGCCCGCGCCTTCAACCTGTGGACGGCCGCGCCGCAGGCGGAGGGCTGCGGTTACCTCGCGCGGTTACTTCGCGCGGTTACTTCGCGCGGTTACTTCCCTCGGTTCACGGACGCGGCGTCACGCAGCCACAGGGCGCTCTGCTTCGGGGTGCGGCGCTGGGTCCGGTAGTCGACGTGGACGATCCCGAAGCGCTTGTCGTACCCGTACGCCCACTCGAAGTTGTCCATCAGCGACCAGGCGAAGAACCCGCGCACGTCCGCCCCGGCCTCGCGGGCCCGGCCCACCGCGGCGAGGTGGTCGGCCAGGTAGGCGGTGCGGTGGTGGTCCTGGACGCGGCCGCCCTCGTCGGCATCGCAGGCTCCGTCGTCGAAGGCCGCGCCGTTCTCGGTGACGTACAGCGGGATGCCGGGGTAGTCGCGACTGATCCGGGTGAGCAGGTCGGTCATGCCCTGCGGGAAGACCTCCCAGGGCATCGCGGTCACCGGGCGGTCGGGCTGGGGCACCCGCCGGGTGCGCTCCGGCTCCTCGCCGGCCGCGACGACGTCACTGAAGTAGTAGTTGACCCCGAGGAAGTCCAGGGGCTGCGCGATGTCGGCCAGGTCGTCCGGCTCGACGGGCAGGGTGACCCCATGACGGGCCAGCTCCTCGACCACGTCCCGCGGATACTCTCCGCGCAGCACCGGGTCGAGGTAGATGCGGGCGCCCATGCCGTCCGCACTGCGCGCGGCGGCCCTGTCGGCGGGGTCCTCGGACGCCGCGTACACCTGGGCCGGGTTGAGGGTGATGCCGACCTGCGCGGACGCGGGCGCCACCGACCGGATGCGCTGGACGGCCAGTCCGTGGGCCAGGTGCAGGTGGTGCACGGCGCGGACGGCGGCCTGGAAGTCCTGGCGTCCCGGCGCGTGGCAGCCGACGTGGTAGCCCAGCATCGCCGAGCAGAAGGGTTCGTTGAGGGTGATCCAGTGCCGCACCCGGTCACCGAGGCGCGCGGCCGCGATCTCGGCGTAGTCGGCGAAGCGCAGGGCGGTGTCCCGCGCGGGCCAGCCGCCCCGGTCCTCCAGCTCCTGCGGGAGGTCCCAGTGGTAGAGCGTGGCCCAGGGGGTGATGCCCCGCGCCAGCAGCTCGTCGACCAGGCGGTCGTAGAAGTCCAGTCCCTTGGCGTTCGCCGGTCCCGAACCCCCCGGCTGGACGCGCGGCCAGGACAGCGAGAAGCGGTACGCGTCCAGGCCGAGGCCGGCGAGCAGTGCCACGTCGTCGGGCATCCGGTGGTAGTGGTCGCACGCCACGTCGCCGTGGTCGTCGTTGTCGATCGCGCCGGGCGTGTGGCTGAAGGTGTCCCAGATCGACGGGGTGCGCCCGTCCGCGTCCACCGCACCCTCGATCTGGTACGCCGAGGTGGCGGTGCCCCAGACGAAGTCCGCGGTCAGACCGGGGATCCTCGGGTCGGGCAGGGGCTGGGGGGGGGGGGCGGGTCGCCGCGCACCGGGCGGCTGGAGTTCGATGCTCATGGTGGTGCTTCTCCAACAGGGATGAGAGAGGACCGACGCGCGTCTTGTGGCCGCGGCTACGACGGCGGTTACGACGAGGACGCCGACTGCGATGGCGTCTGCGACTGCGACTGCGACTGGTCAGGAATTGGGAGCGCTTCCAAGAAGATGGAGCGGGGTTCACCCTTTGTCAAGGGTTCCCGTTCCTGCCACCGGAGCGCGGCGCGGCCGCCTGAATTCCCTTACGCCCAGTGGACTTGGGCGTTCGCGTGCAGCCGGCACACCCAGTACAACGCGCCGGCCGGGAGCTCGTACGCCACCAAGTGCCTTGACAGAGATCAGCTTGCGCAGCCAATCTTTGGAAGCGCTATCAGAAACCTCACCGGACGTGACGAGCCGCTCCTCACAGACCGGCGCACGCGCACGCCGCCGCACCGCCGCCGTCCGGCCACGGCTCCCACCCGGCCGCCCTCACCCTCGCCTTCCCCACAAGGAGCGTCGTGCCCGAATCGCCCTCGATCACCCGCCCGACGCTGGACGTGGTCGCCGCCCGCGCCGGGGTCTCCCGCTCGACGGTCTCCCGGGTCGTCAACGGCGGGACCGGTGTGCGCCGACAGGTCATGACCCGGGTGGAGACGGCCATCGAGGAGCTGGGGTACGTCCCCAACCGCGCGGCGCGCACCTTGGTGACCAGGCGCACCGGGAACGTCGCGGTGATCATCGCCGAACCGGAGGGACGCATCTTCTCCGACCCCTACTTCGGGCTCCAGATCCGCGGCATCAGCAAGGAGTTGGTCGCCCACGACCTCCAACTGGTGCTGCTCCTCGCCGAGGAGGCCCGCGACCACGAACGCATCGAGCGCTACCTGGCCGGCGGCCACGTCGACGGGGCGCTCGCCTTCTCCGTGCACCGCGACGACCCCCTGCCCGACATCGTCCGACGCCTCGAACTGCCGACCGTCTACGGTGGACGCCCGCACTGGACGCCGATCCCCGGCGAGGCCGCGCTGTCCTACGTCGACGCGGACAACCGCGGCGGGGCGCGCCAAGCCGTGCAGTACCTCGTCTCCCGGGGGCGACAGCGGATCGGGCACATCGCCGGCCCCCTGGGGCTGGCGGCGGGGACCGACCGGCTGGACGGCTACCGCGACGTACTGTTCGACGGCGATCCCTCGCTCGTCGTGCAGGGCGACTTCACCGAAGACAGCGGCGAACGCGCCATGGCCGAACTCCTCGACCTCCAGCCGGACTTGGACGCCGTCTTCGTCGCCAGTGACCTCATGGCCAAGGGAGCCCTGCGTGCCCTGCACGAGCGGGGGCGGACCGTGCCGGGGGACGTCTCGGTCGTCGGTTTCGACGACCTCGCCCCGGTGTCCGAGCGCACCGACCCGCCACTCACCACCGTCCGGCAGGACATCGAGGGCATGGGACGCACGATGGCCAGACTGCTCGTGCGCAAGCTGCGCCCACACGGATCCACCGCCGCACGGGCCCAGGCGGCCGTCATCACGGCGACCTCGCTCGTGCGGCGCGGCTCGGCCTGACGGACGAGCGGGCTCACGGGGTCGCGCGCCGCAGCGGCCGGGAAGACGGGATGGCGAGGGTCTCGGGCGCACGCACTCCCGCACCCGCACCCACACATCCAGTCCAGGAGGACCCGTACCCATGAAGATCGTCGACGCGAAGGTCGTCGTCACCAGCCCCGGACGCAACTTCGTCACGCTCAAGCTGACGACCGACGAGGGGGTGACCGGACTCGGCGACGCCACGCTCAACGGACGGGAGCTGGCCGTCGTCGGCTACCTGGAGGAGCACGTCGTGCCGCTCCTCATCGGCCGCGACCCGCACCGCGTCGAGGACACCTGGCAGTACCTCTACCGCGGTGCCTACTGGCGGCGCGGGCCGGTGACGATGGCGGCGATCGCCGCCGTCGACACCGCGCTGTGGGACATCAAGGCCAAGGTCGCCGGTCTGCCGCTGTACCAGTTGCTCGGCGGCCCGAGCCGCGAGCGGCTGCGCACCTACGGCCACGCCAACGGCAGGGACCTGCCCGAACTCCTCGACTCCGTACGCGCACGGCTCGCCGAAGGCTATCCGGCCGTGCGGATCCAGTCCGGTGTCCCCGGGCTGGAATCCGTCTACGGAGTGCACGTCACGGACGGCGTCGGCGCCCCGGTCCTCCACCAGCGGGCGCTGCCGTTGGTGGAGAACTGGGACACCGACGCCTACCTGCGGCACATACCCGGCGTCTTCGAGGCGGTACGGGCGGAGTTCGGCCCCGAACTTCCGCTGCTGCACGACGCGCACCACCGCCTCACGCCCAACCAGGCCGCCCGCCTCGCCAGGGACCTGGAGGCGTACCGGCCCTACTGGCTGGAGGACTGCACGCCCGCCGAGAACCAGGAAGGGCTCAGGCTCGTCCGCCGGCACTCGACGACACCGCTGGCCATCGGCGAGGTCTTCAACACCCTCCACGACTACCAGGCGTTGATCACCGAGCAGCTGATCGACTACGTCCGCTCCTCGGTCACCCACTTCGGCGGTGTCACACCGCTGCGGAAGCTCTTCGACTTCGCGGCCCAGTACCAGGTCAAGGGCGCCCCGCACGGGCCCGAGGACATCTCGCCCGTGGGGACGGCGGCGGCCCTCCACCTGGACCTGGCGGCGCACAACTTCGGGATCCAGGAGTACGCCGGCCACACTCCGCTCACCGAGGAGGTGTTCCCGCACGCCTACGCCTTCGCGGACGGCCACCTGCACCCGGGCGACGAACCCGGTCTGGGCGTGGAGCTGGACGAGGGCCTGGCGGCGGCGCACCCCTACGAGCCGGCGTACCTGCCGGTCAACCGGCTCAAGGACGGCAGCGTCCACGACTGGTGACACCACGGCCCTCGCCGGGCCCGCGGGGCGGGGAGACCCTCCCTACTGCTCGCCCGGCCGTCCGGAGCGGGACGGCCGGGCGAAACAGGTAGGCCGGGCGAAGTGCGTTGCTACCGGCCGGTGTTGAACGTCAGCGCGGGCTTCGCGTTCCTCGCCAGGGTGTGTGCGAAGTCCGGCCACCAGGCGCCCGCGCGGGGGTCCTCGATCCCGTACTCCGGGTCGATGGGACCGGGCGTACCCCGGTGGCAGGTGCCGTCCGACTCCCCGATGGTCTTCACGTACAGGTACGCGTCGGCCAGCGGCTGTCCCGTGTCGGCGGTGGGCCGGACGCCGATGCCCCGCCCCGGCGCGTTGCACCAGGGCTCGGCGTCGGTGTACTTGCCCGCCGGAGGGATCCACGCGCCGAGGCCGTTGCGGCTGTTGTCCAGGACGTAGTGCGACAGGTCCTTGACCGGTGGCCGGCCCACGACCTGGTCGAACCAGGCGTCCACCCACTTCCAGGTGGACGTGTCGTAGAAGTCCACCGCGTTCCCGGGCTGTCCGTCGTTGGGCGCGGCCGGCGAGTAGTACTGGCTGGCGCACCTGTCCGTCTTGCCGCGCGCCTCGGCCGGGCCCTCGGTGGCGTACCAGACGCACGTGGAGACCCAGGTGGCGTACCGGTTGAGCTGGTCGGTCGGCTGGTAGTTGGAGACGTTCAGGGCGTAGCCCTGGGTCTTGGCGAGGTCGGCCTTGATCAGGCGTCCCGCCAGCTCGCCGACCGGCTGCCAGTTGCTGCTGCCGCCGTCGAGGTACACGGACGTCCTGGGCCTGGCAGTCATGATGTCGACGGCGGTACGGATGTTGGCGTACCGCTCCTCGGTCCGCGTGCCGTCCGCGTCGCCCTCCGGGCACTCCTTGGGCAGGAGCGCGAGCCCGTCGGGCTCGACGACGACCGCGGCGCGTGCGCCACCGATGCCGTCCGCGACGCCCTGGACCCAGGCCCGGTACTCCTCGGGGCTGTCCGCGCCACCGGCCGAGTAGAAGCTGCAGTCGCGGCCGGTGACGTTGTAGAGCACGAAGACGGGCACGGTACGGGTGACCCGGGCCGCCGACATCGTCTTCTGGACGACCTTCTTGATCTCGTCCGGTGTCCCGTAGTCGAGCCAGATCGCCTGCGGCCAGGTGGCCAGCTTGGCCATCCGCAGGGCGTCGTCGAGCTTGCCGGCCTTGAGGTCGGCGGCCGCCTGCCGTGCGGCACCGGCCTCGGGGTCGACGTAGAAGCGGGTGTTCCTGGGGAGCGTGTGGTCGGCGGCCGGGGCGCCGGGCGCGGCGGCGGCCGCTCCGCCGGCCAGTCCGCCGGAGGCGAGGACTGCGCAGGCGACGGGGACGAGCGACCTTCTCACTCTGCTCATGGGACGAGGTCTCCTTGGTGCGGACGGGGCGATCCGCCGGTGCGGTCGGGGCCACGCGAACGTGGTCGGGGTACGGGGGGGTGAGCGCACTTGGGTCGGGTGCTGCGACCGGTGAGGGGGCCACCGCGCGGACGTCGAGCCGGTGAGGCCCACCTCGGCCTGGGAGCGCTTCCAATTTTTGGCCTACTGATGCGCTGTTGCGCGCCCTCATGGTGGGGCGCCCGTTACGGACGTGTCAATAGTCGGCGACAGTGCGGAGAACACCTTCCGGCCGGGCGCACGACCTCCGCGCGCCGCAGTGGCCTCTTACCTCAAATCCCATGGTGACTCACGTGGTTGAACGCATCGTGAGCGAACACACGGGACGGTGAAGGCACACGTCACGCCCACGTGAACAGCGGATTTCCGGTGCGCTTCATCCCGTCCCTTGTCGACCGGAAGGCGCGCTGCTACTTTCTGGGAGCGGTTCCAGTTTCTCTTCCCCGATAGGCCCTGGTACGCCGGTGCGCATCCCCAACCGCGCACCTTCCGGAACGACAGGCGCCCGCCCCCGCACGTCCGTGGCGCCGAGGGACACCGCGCCTGCCACGTCCGGGTTCCACGGCACGGCTCCTGCCCACGACCGCCACCACGGCACCGGGTCCCGACCTCTCCGGTGGTCGGCCCCTGCCCTCCACGGCCGCGTCGTGCGTCCGGATGCCGCGTGCCACATCCACGCCCCCATCCCCCCAAGGAGGCCGAAATGCAATCCCGTCCGACACGTCGCCGCCACCGCGGCCGTCGCTGGCTGCTCGCTCCCCTCGCCGCCGTCGCGCTGGCCTTCAACCCGCTGGCCAGTCCCTCCGCCAACGCCGCGATCGGCGGCAGCTTCGTCGACAACTTCGACGGCTTCGACACGGGGCGCTGGCACAAGGCCGACGGCTGGAGCAACGGTGGCATGTTCAACACCGGCTGGCGCGCCGACCACGTCTGGTTCAACGGCGGCGTCATGGGTCAGAACCTCGACACCGCGACGTGCCCGGGCGGCTGCTCGGGCAAGCCCTACGCCTCCGGCGAGTACCGCTCCAACGACCTGTACTCCTACGGGCGCTTCGAGGCCCGCCTCCAGGCGGTGAAGCGCTCGGGCACCGTGACCGGGTTCTTCACCTACACCGGCCCCAGCGACGGTCAGCCCTGGGACGAGATCGACGTCGAGATCCTCGGCAAGAACACCACGCAGATGCAGACCAACTACTTCACCAACGGCGTGGGCGGACACGAGACCGTCATCAACCTCGGGTTCGACGCGTCCACCGGGTACCACGACTACGCCATCGAGTGGTGGAACGGGGGCACCATCAACTGGTTCGTGGACGGCAAGCTGGTCCACCAGGAGAACGGCTCGCGCGGTGCGCTCCCCACCCACCCCATGCGCATCATGGCCAACCTGTGGCCCGGCACCGGGGTCGACGGCTGGCTCGGCCCCTTCAGCTACCCCGGCACCCCGCTGACCGCCCGCTACGACTGGGTGAAGTACACCAAGTACTGACAACCAGGTACGTACGACGGGTGGGGCCGACGCGACATCGATGCTACGCGTCGGCCCCACCCACCGACCGCTCCGCGACCCGGCAGCGGTCGTCACCGGTTCGTCACCAGTCCGAAGTGGCCCGCCGTGGTTCGCGTACCGCCGCCTTGAGCAGGTTGTTCGAGCGTTCGTGCAGGTCGCCGACGCGGTCCAGTACCTGGACGCGTGCGCCGAGCACGTCGATCACGCTGAGTGCGTGCGGGCCGAACCAGCCCAGCAGGGCGCGTTCCTGACCGGCCAGCGGTGCCCCGCGCGTCCACAGCTTGATCACGTAGTCGATGTCCTTGCGCAGCCCGACGCGCTTCAGCTCCTCCGACAGCGCCTCGTGGTCGAGCCATGACTCGGCAGCGGACCCGTCGTCCCCGAGGAACCGCACGCAGTACGTGACGTCCCAGATGGTCGCCGCGTCCTGCGCGCCATTGCGGATCTGGCAGCCCCAGACCAACTCGTCGGTGTCCGTCGACACGCGGACCACTCGTCCGTCGAACCCGATCATCGGGCGCGTCGCGGTGGCGTACTGCGCCCGGGCGAGCAGCGCACCACTGGTGGCCAGGAGTGCGGCGGTCGCGCTCTGGATGTCGAGGAGCCGGACCGGTCCGGCACCGGGGTCCGTCGCCGCCAGGTTCTGCTGGACGATGGCGTAGACGAAGAGCAGACCGGCCACGCCGGCCAGGCAGATCAGCAACTGCCAGAAGACCCAGTTGCGCCGAATGACCCGTTGTGGCGTGTCCAACCCCGTCCCCTCTCCCCCGTCTCCTCCGGCCGCGATCTCCGCGAAAAACACCGTATGACGCCGGCCGGCGGTCCGACAGAGTGCGTCCGGGCACAACGACATCGACCCCGGAGGCGCGCTCGTCGACCGCCAAGTAGTAAGGTCGGTCCAGCGGCCTGGTACTGCATCCCCCGTCGGTACCAGGCCGCTTCCTCATGCCTGGATTCCGAGGCCGTGGCCGTCCGGACCGGGCATGGTCCGCGTCCCCTGCCCGACGCGGCGGCCTTCGCCGGGGAGCGTCACGCCGGGCGGCCGGCCCTGGCGCAGACATCGACCCCGAATCTCGTACCGCCCGCGCGACACAAGCAGTTGGGCGCCCTCGATCGGGTCGGGCGGGGTCGGGCCGGGCGGGCTTGCCATGGGACGTCAACAATAGTTCACTCAAGTAACCCGACCCCCTCGCACGTTGCGATCGGAGTCAACTATTGTTGAACCGCCATCCCGCCTCCCTGACCCCGAGAGCAGCCACTCGATGCCCCATCGGAACGCCGACGGCGCCGAAGACGCGGCAACTCCCGTTCCCGCGCCCGGCCCCGGTGCCACGTTCGCCGACAAGCTCAACTACCTGTTCGACAACCTCCGGCCGCCCCGGGACGGCGATCCCGACAGGACCAACTCGCGCACGGGAGAGTTCTCGCACGCCTACGTCGCCAAGACCATCTCCGGCTACGGCGAGGGCTCGCTGACGTCCGCGTACATCTACAAGCTGCGCAAGGACGAGGTGAGCAACCCCACCGTCCGCGTCGTGCAGCTCCTGGCCAGGTTCTTCGGGGTCCCCTCCAGCTACTTCGTCGACGACGCGACCACCGAGCGCTTCTCACGGCAGTTCGCCTTCGTCCACCAGCTGAACGAGGCGGGCGTGCGCAACATCGCGATGCGTTCCGTGGGGCTGTCCGAGCAGAGCCAGGCCGCCGTCCTCAGACTCGTCGAGGCGGCCCGCGAGTTGGAGGGCCTGCCCCCGGCCCCCGACGACACGCCGCCCGCCTGACGCTGGTTCCGATCCCAGTTCCGTCCCCCCACCCGCAATGGAGCCGAGATGTGGAAGCGCAACCGCCACGCATCTACGCCTGCGCTCGACCCCACCCACGCCGAGCGCCGAGCCGAGCAGGCACGCACGCACGAGCGCGTACGGGCGTTCCTCGACGACCTCGACCTGCCGCCCGCGTCGAACATCCGCGACCTGGTCCCCGTCATCGAGGAGTTCACCGGCCGCTCGATCCAGCTCGTTCCCGCCGACCTGGGCGACCTGCCCGGCATGAGCGAGACGGAACACCTCTGCGGACTCTGGTACGCCACTGCGACCACCAGCAACATCTTCTACGACCGCACCGCCAGCCGGGCCCACGCCGACGGCATCATCGCCCACGAGTTCGGCCACATCCTGCGCCGGCACCACAAGGTGGACGACGGCCTGCTCAGCGGCGTCGGCACGCTCGGCGGGATCCTCCCCGACATGACGCCCGACCTGATCAAGATGCTCGTCGGCCGGACCCGGTACGCCGATCCGGACGAGGCCGAGGCCGAGACGGTCGGCAGCCTGCTCCTGGCGCACGTCAACTCCGGCCGCACGGCGCCGGACCACGACGACCCCATATCCCGCACGCTCCTGCGAGGCCCGACCCGGTGAAAGACGTCCTCCACCCCCTGTGCCTGATCATCGCGGGCACGGGATTCCTCATCCTCGTACGCGACCTCGCGGGCAACACCGCCCGGGACCGGCGCGATCCCGCCCTGCTCGCGCTCACCGCCTCCTTCCTGGCGTCCGCGGCGTCCTTCGCCGTCTCCATCACCTGGGTGTGGATACGCGTCGACAAGGCCCTCGGCGTGCCGAACATCGTGGTGCCCATCGCCCAGGGCCTGGTGGTCCTGGTCCTCGCCCTCCAGGGCGTGGTCATCGCCCACTGGTCCAAGCGGCGGGAGCAGGCCCGGCGCCGCGCGACGGTCCTCCTGGTCGCCGCAGCGGCTGTGATCGCGGGCATGGCCCTGCTGTTCATGCTGCTCACGCCCGCGTCCCAGCGGCCCACGGACTTCGCGAACTACTACGCGCACGACCCCGCCTACCAGGCGTACGTCCTGCTGTACTTCGGGACGTACTCGGCCGCCGAGATCTACCTCGCGTGGTCCTGCTGGCGGTACTCGCGCACCGCCGCGACCCGCTCGATCGCCCTGGGCCTGCGCCTCGTCGCGGTCGGCGCGGCCATCACCCTCGTCTACAGCGGCATCCGCATCGCCGCGATCATCGGCGCCGAGGTGGGCTTCAGCGTCGCGCACCTCAACGACCTGGCGTGGGCCTGCGGCGACATCGGCGCCACCCTCACCCAGTTCGGCTACTTCCTGCCGGTCATCGCCTCGCGCTGCGCGGCCGCGTACGCCTCGCTGCGCGACCACTACGCCTACGCCCGGCTGACCCCGCTCTGGCAGGCCCTCACCGAGGCGGATCCCTCCCTCGCGCTGGAGGAGCCCGTCGACCCGCGCACGTCCTGGCGGCGGCGCCAGAGCATCCGCTACCCGCTGATCCGGCGCCGCATGGAGATACGGGACGGCATGCAGATGCTCCGCCCCTTCCTCGCCGCCGACGTCCGCTCCGCCTCCGAGGCCCGGCACGCGGCGACGAAGAAGCAGGCCGCGCACCTGGCCGCCGCCGTCACCGCGGACCAGATCGCCCAGGCGCTCGTCCTGCACCGCCAGGGCAGGAGGGCCGTCGCCGAGCCGGCCGAGTACGCGGACGCCGCCCTCGACCTCGCGACCGTACGTGCCGAGCAGCGGCACCTCCTGCGCGTCGCCGCCTCCTTCACCCCGCCCCCGCAGGAGCGCCCGCCGGCCCCATCGGCTTCCAGCACCTCCTCCGGAGCCCGTACGTGATCTCCCGCCGCCTCCTGATCGCCTCGACCGCGGCCGTGGCCACCGCCATCGGCCTGCCCCGACCGGCCGCTGCTGCCACCGCCGCCACCGCTGCTGAAGGAAAGACCGTGACCCGCACCAACACCCGCACCCTGCACCTCGCCCCGGCGCACGAGCAGCTCAAGGCCCTGCGCAAGGGCCACATCTCCGCCCGCGCTCTCCTGGACCAGCTCCTGGAGCACCACGCCAAGGCCAACCCGGCCGTGAACGCCGTCGTCACCACCGACGTCGCCGCCGCACGGGCCGCCGCCGACGCGGCCGACCGGCACCGGGCCCGCACCGGCACCGTCCTCGGCCCGCTGCACGGGCTACCCCTCACCGTGAAGGACGCGCTGGAGACCAAGGGCCTGCGCACCACCAGCGGCTCCCCCGACCTCGCCGACCACGTCCCCGCCACGGACGCGGACCTCGTCGCCCTGCTGCGGGCCGCCGGCGCGGTCATCGTCGGCAAGACGAACGTGCCGACGATGTGCCAGGACATCCAGACCAGCAACCCGCTGTTCGGCACGACGAAGAACCCGTACGCCGCCGACCGCACCGCCGGGGGATCCTCCGGCGGCCCCTCCGCGGCGGTGGCGACCGGCCTCTCCAGCCTGGAGGTCGGCTCCGATCTCGCCGGCTCCCTGCGCCTGCCCGCCGCCTACTGCGGCGTCTACGCCCTGCGCACCTCCCGCGGGACGATGCCCGTCGTGCCCACGCGCGGTCACATCCCGCGCCCGCCCGGCTGGCTCAGCAGCTCGGACATGCTCAGCCTCGGCCCGATCGCCCGCACCGCCGAGGACCTCGACGTCCTCCTGGACGTGATCGCCGCGCCGTCCCCGGCCGACAGCACCGCCTGGAGCGTCAGCCTGCCCGCCCCGGCGAAGACCCGGCTCGGCCAGTACCGCGTGGGCCTGTGGGCGGACGACGACTTCTGCCGGGTCGACGCCGCCACCCGCACCCTCCTTGGCCAGGTCGCCCACGCCGTCCGCACGGCGGGCGCCGCGCTGGACGACGCCACCCGCCCGGTGGACTTCGCCCAGAGCAACCTCCTCTTCGAGCGCCTGATGTACGCCACCTCGGCGGCGACGACCAGCGACGAGGCGTTCGCCGGGGAGGTGAAGGCCGCCGAGTCCGTCGACCCGGGAAGCCCGGCCGCGCACTTCCTGAAGTCCCGGACCATGCGGCACCGCGACTGGGCACGCGCCGACGAGGACCGGCAGAAGCTCCGCCAGGCGTGGGCCGCCTACTTCGCCGCCCACGACGTGCTCATCACCCCGGCCGCGCCGACGGCTGCCGTCCTCGACCAGACCGCGGTGCCGAGCAACGAGCGGTACATCACCGTGGACGGCGCGAAGCGCGGGTACTTCGAGCAGACCAGCTGGCTCAACCTCGCCTCCCCCGTCGGCCTGCCCGCCGTCGTCATGCCCACCGGGCGCACCGCGGACGGCCTGCCGCTGTCGATCCAGATCATCGGCCCGTACCTCGCCGACCGCACCGTCATCGCGGTGGCCAAGCTCCTGTCCGAGGTGCTGCCCGCGGCGCCGCAGGCGCCCGCGCTGACCTCCTAGACCCGGTCGCGCCCGGCTCCCACGGGGGTGGGGCGGGGCCCTCTCGGCCCTTTTGGGGGCCCGGATGCGGACCGCACCCGGCTCCCCGACGGCCCTGACCACACTGCGAGTCGGCTCACCATCGGGCGCGCAGTACGCCATCGCTGTCCGGAAGGGCGGCGCGGAACAAGGGCTGGTGGTCGTCGTAGCCCAGGGGCAGGGCGCACGCCGCCCTCGCGTCGGCCACGAAGGCGGAGAGCTCTTGGCGATGGCTGTCGTCGACGATCGTGTGGGTGATCGCCCCGTCCTGTGCCTCCCAGACGAACTCCACCGATTCGTCGTCGGGCAGCGCGGCGAGGACTGCTTCGACGTCGGGGTTCAGGTCGGGCCAGACGATCAGCAGAGCGCGCGGGCCCAGGCCGCCGCGTACGACGTCGAGGTCTTGCTCCGTCAGGCGGTGCCAGCGCGCGGCGTTGTGGACGTGGATCTCCTGCAGCAGTGCTGTCCGGCGGGCGGTCAGCATCGTACGAACACGGGCCCAGAAGGTCGCATCCGCGGCCTCCGTCACCTCTGGTTCGTCAAGCTCCCTGTCGTAGGGCGACATCGTCATCGGTTCCGCGAAGAGGCCGAGTTCCCGCGTGCGGGCCACGGCGTGCGGGCAGGGCCGGTCGCTGCTCACGTACAGGTACTGGTCCTGGCCCACGTGCACGGCGAAGCGGTCCCCCGCTTCCAGCCGGCACCAGGCACCGTTGTCACGGAGCATGGCGCGCACCAGTTCCAGATCCACCGGCAGGGAGACCTCGGCTCCGTCGTGGTAGCCGGTCAGGTCGGGCGGGAAGAGCCCGGCGAGACCGTGCCCCTCCACCGGAGGCTCTCCACCGAAGGAGAAGGGGCAGGTGACCTCGGGATCCCGGATCTCCAACCGGTCGATGCCACACTCCCGCGCGAAGGCGGCGACCGCCGCCAGGTACGCCGCCTCGACCGGCCCGTGGTCACTGACCGTGTCCTCGGCCCCGGTGTAGGAACCGTGCTCGTCACGGTCGGCGGGGTCGTACTTGGTGACCTGGTGAACGAAGGCGGGCGACACGCTGCTCCATGGGCCGAGCGAAGTGGACCGAGCGGAGGGGCTGCCAGCCTAGAGGGGCCGCCCCGTGATGGGACGGCCGCCTCAGGTGCTGCGGGGTGGTGGTGCGGACGGGTCGGGCGCCAGCCTTGCCGCGCGCTGTTGGTGTCCGGGCCGGCTAGGCCGAGCGGCGGCGGC
>NZ_JBEOYE010000089.1:0-36886 GCF_040296945.1 Streptomyces sp. NPDC001941
CCCGGTGGGCGTGGGGGTCCTGGTGGGCCGGGGCCCCTGCGCGGACCCCCACCCCACCCCTTCCCGAAAGCCTCCGGCGGTTGTAGGCGAAGGTTCCTGGGGCTCCGCCCCAGACCCCGCTCCTCAAACGCCGGAGGGGCTGGATACATGGGGTTGACCGGCTCCGGAGGGGCTGGAGAGACGGGGGCGCCCGGCTGTGGAAGGGGACGGGAACGCGGGGCGGGCCCGGAAGCGCCGGCCCCCGGAAGGACCCGGGTCCGGAGGGGCCGGGGGCATGGGGGCACGGCGCCCCGCAGCGCACACTCACCCGGAGGTTCCCGTGGACTTCGCCTACTCCCCCCAGGACCACACCTTCCGCGAGGAAGCCCGCACCTGGCTCCACACCCACACCCCCGGCCCCCCCACCCGCACCCCCCGCGCCTGGGAGCGCGAGCTCGGGGCGGCGGGGTGGATCGGGCTCGGCTGGGACGCCGACGGGTACGGCAACCGCCGCGCCACCCTCACCCAGCAGGTCGTCTGGGCCGAGGAGTACGCCCGCTCCGGCGCCCCGCCCCGCAGCGGCCACATCGGCGAGAACCTCCTGGCCCCCACCTTGATCGCCCACGGCACCGAGGAGCAGCGCGCCCGCTTCCTGCCGCCCGTCGCCCGGGGCGAGCAGCTGTGGTGCCAGGGCTACAGCGAGCCGGGCGCCGGCTCGGACCTGGCGGGGCTGCGTACGGCCGCGGTGCGCGACGGGGACGCGTACCGCATCACCGGCCAGAAGATCTGGACGTCCCTCGCGCTGGAGGCCGACTGGTGCTTCGTGCTGGCCCGCACCGACCCGGGCTCGCGCCGCCACCACGGGCTCTCGTTCCTGCTGGTCCCGATGGACCAGCCGGGCCGCATCGAGGTGCGGCCGATCCGGCAGATGTCGGGGACGAGCGAGTTCAACGAGGTGTTCTTCGACGGGGCCACCGCCGCCGCGGCGGACCTCGTGGGGGGCGAGGGCGAGGGCTGGCGCGTCGCCATGGGGCTGCTCGCCTTCGAGCGCGGGGTGTCCACGCTCGCGCAACAGGTCGGCTTCCAGGCCGAGTTGGCCGAGGTCGTGCGGCTGGCCGTGGAGAGCGGCGCGATCGCCGACCCGGTCCTGAAGGACGCGCTCGTACGCCAGTGGGCCGAGCTGCGCGTGATGCGCTGGAACGCCCTGCGCACCCTCGGCGGCGCCGAGGGCACCCGCGACCCGGGCGCCCCCAGCGTCGCCAAGCTGCTCTGGGGCCGCTGGCACCAGCGCCTGGGCGAGCTGGCGATGCGGGTGCGCGGCCCGGAGGCGCTCACCGGTCCCGTCGACTGGACGCCCGAGGACCCGTACGAACTCGACTCACTGCAACGCAAGTTCCTCTTCAGCCGCGCGGACACCATCTACGGCGGCTCGGACGAGATCCAGCGCAACATCATCGCCGAGCGGGTGCTCGGCCTACCGAGGGAGCCTCGATGAGGGGTGTGCTGTTCGACGGCAAGCAGGCGGCCGTCGTGGACGACCTGGAGATACGCGACCCGGGGCCCGGGGAGGTCCTGGTGGGGATCAGGGCCGCCGGGCTCTGCCACAGCGACCTGTCCGTGATCGACGGCACGATCCCCTTCCCGCCGCCGGTGGTGCTGGGCCACGAGGGCGCCGGGGTGGTGGAGGCGGTCGGCGAGGGCGTCACCCACGTGGCGCCCGGCGACCACGTCTCGCTGTCCACGCTGGCCAGCTGCGGGGCGTGCGCGGACTGCGACCGGGGGCGGCCGACGATGTGCCGCAAGGCGATCGGCCGTCCGGGGCAGCCGTTCTCGCGGCCTTCGGGTCCGGTGTACCAGTTCGCGTCCAACTCGGCCTTCGCCGAGCGGACGATCGTCAAGGCCGTGCAGGCGGTGAAGATCCCGCAGGGGATCCCGTTCGCCTCCGCCGCCCTCATCGGCTGCGGGGTGCTCACCGGGGTGGGCGCGGTGCTGAACCGGGCGAAGGTGGACCGGGGCGACACCGTGGTGGTCATCGGCACCGGCGGGATCGGGCTGAACGTCCTCCAAGGGGCCCGGCTTGCGGGCGCGTTGACGATCGTCGCGGTGGACGCCAACCCGGCGAAGGAGGCGGTGGCCCGGCAGTTCGGGGCCACCCACTTCCTGGGCTCCACCGCGGGCGTGCGGGAGATCCTGCCGACCGGGGCCGACCACGTCTTCGAGTGCGTGGGCCACACGGGCCTGGTGCGCGAGGCCGTGGAGCTGCTCGACCGGGGCGGCCAGGCGGTCATCCTGGGGATGCCGGCGGCGACCGCGGAGGCGAGCTTCGTACCGGCCGCGATGTTCCTGGACAAGTCCATCCTCGGCTGCCGGTACGGCAGTTCGCGCCCGCAGCACGACATCCGGCTGTACGCGGACCTGTACCGGCAGGGGCGGCTGCTGCTGGACGAACTGGTGACGGCCACCTACCCGGTGGAGGACTTCGAGCGGGCGGTGCGGGACGCGGAGGCGGGGAAGGTGGCGCGGGCGGTGCTCACGTTCTGACGCCACGGGGACCCCGGCCGGCCGGGCCGGACCACGCCTCGGTCCGGTCCGGGCCGGGTCAGGTCGCCCGGGGTCCCGCTCCCCGCCCGGTCCTGAAGGTGCGGCGGTAGGCGGTCGGGGCGACGCCCAGCGCCGCCTGGAGGTGCTGGCGCATCGACTGGGCCGTGCCGAACCCGGCGCGGGCGGCGACCTGGTCCACCGACAGGTCGGTGTCCTCCAGCAACTGCCGGGCCCGCTCCACGCGTTGGCTGGTCAGCCACTGCCCGGGGCTGACCCCGGCCTCCTCGCGGAAGCGGCGCGTGAAGGTCCGTACGCTCATCGCCTCCTGCTCGGCCAGGTCCCGCAGCTGCACCGGCTCGTGCAGGTGGGCCAGCGCCCACGCGCGGGCCCGCAGCGTGGTCGAGGACTGCGGCTCCGGCACCGGGCGCTGGATGAACTGGGCCTGCCCGCCGTCCCGGTGGGGCGGTACGACGGTGCGGCGGGCCACGTCGTTGGCGACCGTCGTGCCGTGGTCGCGGCGCACGATGTGCAGGCACAGGTCGACGCCCGCGGCCACGCCCGCCGAGGTGAGCACGTCCCCGTCGTCGATGAACAGCACGTCCGGGTCGACCCGGACCGCGGGGAAGAGCCGCTGGAAGTGCCCGGCGGAGGACCAGTGCGTGGTGGCCGGGCGCCCGTCGAGGAGGCCGGCGGCGGCGAGCACGTACGCCCCGGTGCAGATGGAGACGAGCCGGGTGCCCGGCCGCAGGTGCCCGAGCGCCCCGGCCAGCTCCGGGGTGAGCTCTCCGCGCTCGTACACCGGGCCCAGCTCGTAGGAGGCGGGCACGACCACGGTGTCGGCGGTGGCGAGGGCCTCGGCGCCGTGCGCGACGTGGATGTCGAAGTCGGCGTCGGTGCGCACGGCTCCGGGGCGCAGCCCGCAGGTCACGGTCTCGTACAGGGCGCGCCTTTCGCCCCCTTCCGCCGCCTCCGGGGCGAAGGCGCGGCCGAAGATGCGGTGCGGGATGCCGAGCTCGAAGGGGAGCAGGCCGGGCAGGGCGAGGACGACGACGCGGTGGGGCAGGCCCGAGCTCTCCGAAGGCATGGCCCGATCCTATCGAAAGCTGTCATTCGGGCCAATGGCTGCCGGATGCCGTCCCCGGGATGCTCATTGACGTGACACAGACAACGAACGAAGACCGCGTACGGCCGCCGCTGCCGTCCCCTCCCGCTCCCCGCTTCCACCGGGCGTGGTCCGTCGCCGCGGTCACGTTCGTGACGATCATCGGCGCCGCGGCCTTCGCCTCGCTGCCCGGACTGCTGATCGAGCCGCTGCACGACGAGTTCGCCTGGTCGCGCGGCACGATCGGCTTCGCGGTCTCGGTGAACCTGGCGCTCTACGGCCTCACGGCCCCCTTCGCCGCCGCCCTGATGGACCGCTTCGGCATCCGCAAGGTGGTGGCCGTCGCCCTCACCGTCATCGCCACCGGCTCCGTCCTCACGGTCTGGATGACGGCGGCCTGGCAACTGGTCATGTTCTGGGGGGTGTTGGTCGGCCTGGGCAGCGGCTCGATGGCGCTGGCCTTCGCGGCGACGGTGACCAACCGCTGGTTCGTGGCGCGCCGGGGCCTGGTCACGGGCATCCTCACCGCGGCCGGCGCCTCCGGCCAGCTGGTCTTCCTGCCGCTGCTCTCCTGGCTGGTGGAGCACCACGGCTGGCGCCCGGCGGCGGTGACGGTGGCGCTGTCGGCGCTCGCGGTGGTCCCGTTCGTCTGGCTGCTGCTGCGCGACCACCCGGCGGACGTGGGCCTGGCGCCGTACGGGGCGACCGAGCCGGCCCCGAAGCCGGCCCCGCTCCCGGGCGCGGCCCGCCGGGCGCTGACCGTGCTGTTCCGGGCGGCGCGCACGGGCCCCTTCTGGCTGCTGGCCGGCACCTTCGCGATCTGCGGCGCGTCGACGAACGGCCTGGTCAAGACCCACTTCGTGCCGGCCGCGCACGACCACGGCATGCCCGTGACGGCGGCGGCGTCGCTACTGGCGGTGATCGGCGTCTTCGACGTGGTCGGCACGATCGCCTCGGGCTGGTTCACCGACCGCTTCGAGCCCCGCCGCCTGCTCGCCGTCTACTACGCCCTGCGCGGTGTCTCGCTGCTGTTCCTGCCGATGCTGCTGGCCCCGAACGTGCACCCGCCGATGGTGTTCTTCATCGTCTTCTACGGCCTGGACTGGGTGGCGACGGTCCCGCCGACGATCGCGCTCTGCCGCGAGCAGTACGGCGAGGACAGCGCGATCGTCTTCGGCTGGGTCCTGGCCTCGCACCAGGTGGGCGCGGCGGTGGTGGCCTTCGCGGGCGGCGTGGCGCGGGACGTCTTCGGCTCGTACGACGTGGTCTGGTACGCCTCGGGCGCCCTGTGCGCGGCGGCGGCCCTGATGGCCCTGGTGATCCGGCGGCGGGGGGCGAAGGAGGCGGGGGCGGTGGCCTAGGGGTGGGCTTGCACCCGGCGCTGGACGCCCGGGACCATCGGCCGGGGACCGCTCTCGCGAAAGGCGCGCACGACGTGACGATCTCACCGGCAGACTTCGACGGGCTCTTCGAGACCTTCGGGCGGGAGGCGTTCCGCCTCGAAACCCTCGACGACTACAGCGGCTCGTCGGACCCGGCGATGATCCGGGCGTTCCTGGCGGGGGAGCCGCGCCCGGCGGACTACAACCAGAGCTGGGCGGACGAAGTCCGCGCCCACGTGGAGTCGGGCCGCCGCGTGTACCGCGTCCACGTCCTGACCCGCCCGCTCACGGACTACCTGCGGTTCGAGCTGGGATGGGGCTACGCGAAGAACCAGGAGGCGGGGGAGGAGTTCTTCGTCCTGGACGTCACGGACGGCCCGAACCCGGTGGCGGGGGTCCCGGACTTCTGGATGTTCGACGAGTCCCGGGTGGTGTCGATGGAGTACGGGGAGGGCGGGGCGTTCACGGGGGCGCGGGAGCGGGGCGACGCGGCGGAGTGGGTGCGGGCGAGGGACGCGGCGTTGGGGGCGGCGGTGCCGTTCGGGGAGTGGTGGGGGCGGTACGGGGGTGCGTGAGGCGGACCGAGGGTCGCTCCTCTCCTTGATCTTTAGTCCGATACGCGCATAGTCGCGTCTCTGCATAGCGACACCGGCGTGGGCGTCGTACGGTCATCTCGACCAGGGGCAAAACGCCCCAAGTGCAAGGGGGTTCAGCATGTCGCGTGAGGAACTTCAACGGCTCACGGGCAATGGCAACGGCGGGCCCTGCGGCCAGGGCGACTGCCCCAACGTGTACCGCACCGCGACGGGATCGATCGTCGTGCAGGGTGACACGTACGAGGCGTTCGTTCCGGCTGCCGGGGAAGGGGTCGTGGAGATTCCCGAGAGTGTGCTGAGGGAGGCCGTACGTGCTCTTGGATGGTGAGACCTGGGCTGCCCAGTTCGAGGGCTTCCAGAGCGAGGCGTGGCGGCTTGAGACGCTGCCCCAGTACCTCGTGGCGCAGGAGGCGGACGAGTACGCGGCGTTCAAGACGGGCGCCCGATTCCCCGGCCCGTACGACGACGAGTGGACGCGCATGGTGGGCACACGCCGGGTGGGACGCGTACACATCGTCACGAGACCGCTCTCCGACTACCTGCGGTTCGAGTTCGAGCGGTACTACCAGCACCAGGCCCCGGCGGGCGAGGACATCCGGATCCTCGACGTGACGGAGCGCGGGAACCCGCTTCCTGACGTCCAGGACTTCTGGATGTTCGATCGCTCTACAGTCGTCCTCATGAACTACGAGGCCGACGGCAGGCAGATCAACCGGCAGTTGTACGAGGGCGACCCGGCCCCGTTCGTCGAGTACCAGCGAATCGCCGTCGCCGAGTCGGTCCCCTTCGGGGAGTACAAGCATCGGTGACGTTCGACCCCGAGGAGCTCGGGCGGTCAGGGTCCGAACTGGCCGCCACGCTCCGCGAACTGCGTCGGCGCTCCGCGCTCTCCGGCGAGCGCGTGGCGAGGCGCATGAACGTCTCGCAGTCCAAGGTGAGCCGGATCGAGAACGGTCGCACCCGCCCGACGCTCGTCGACGTCGAGCAGTACCTGAAGGCAGTGGACGCGCCCGAACGACTCGTCGCCGAAGTGCTCGCCCTCGCGAGGGTGGCGAACACGCAGTGGCAGGACATCCGGGGCATGCGTCGACGCGGCCTGGACAAGAAGCAGGCCGAACTGGCGGGACTTGAGGCGACGACGACCGAATTCCGTTTCTTCCTGCTCTCCATGGTCACCGGGTTGCTCTCGACGCCCGAATACATCAGGAAGAGCCTGGCGCACGTCCCCGGAGACCATTCCGCGGTCATCGCGAGGAAGATCGACCGGCAGAGGGTGTTGTACGACCCGGAGAAGCGGTTCACGTTCATCCTCACCGAACAAGCGGTGAGGAATCCGTTTCTCGAGCCGTCTCAGATGGGCGTGCAGATCGACCACCTGGCCTCACTGACCCACGTGCCGGGTGTGCGGCTGGGAGTCATTCCGCTGGACCACCGCATGCCTGGAAATCCACTGGACACCTTCACCGTGTACGACCAGCGCATAGCGACGGTGGAACTGACCGCTGGAGTGATGGTGTTCCGCGATGCCAGGGACGTGCACACCTATCTGGATCTGTTCCGTGAGTACGAGCAGTGCGCCCTGTTCGGCGAAGCCGCCCGGGAAGTGCTCGGGGAATGGGCGGCGAAAGCCCGCGCGTGATCTTTAGTCCATGTCGTGCATGGATTCATCACGCAGCCCGAACGCGGGGCACCATCGCTCCGAAGCGACTTCGGAAGGTGGGCCGCGTATGAGCACCCAGCAGGCCAGGCAGGAATCTCCGGTGGAACTCCCCATCGAACCATGGCTCTACGAAGCCCGCCCGGCACCCGGCTGCGCCGTCTGCGCCGCGCTCATGGAGCAGCGTGCGGCGGCCTCGACCGATCGTGAGCGGTTCGCGCTGTCCGCCGAGATCCGCGACCACCGGGGGCACTGATGGAGATGCGGACCTGGCGCGACGCCTGGGCGCGCGCCGACAGCGCCTGCAGGGCGCTCCAGGGCGCCCTGGTGGAGATCGGGTTGTCCGAGGACGATGTCAGGGGCGTACGGGCCCACGTGCACCGGCAGGGCGTGCCCCTGGTGCACCTGGGCGTCCTGCGGGCCGATCACGTCGAGGCGGTCGCGGAGGCGCTGCGGATGGTCCACGAGGGCGGCGTCAACGACGCTGCCGCAACGGAGGGAGCGACCCATGATCCTCGACGGTGACGCCTGGAAGGCCTGCTTCGACTCCTTCGCGCGCGACGCCTGGCGCTTCGAGGCCCAGCCCACCTACACCATGCCCGGTGAGCGCGAGAGCTTCGCCCGGTTCCTGCGGGGGGACGACAAGCCCGCCGATCACAACGCCCGCTGGCACGCCCGGGTCCGCGGGCACCTCGCGGCCGGCAAGCGCATCGGGCGGGTGCGCGTCGTGCGGCGGCCGCTCACCGACTACCAGCGCTACCAGTTCGCCTGGGGCATCCCCGGCAACCTCGTCGCCGGGGAGGACATCCGCGTCCTCGACGTGACCGGGGACGACTTCGGGCTGCCGCTGTCCGGGCAGGACTGGTGGATGTTCGACGACGCCCGTCTCGTCCACCTCAACTACCGTCCGGACGGGACCCAGATCGACCGCGAGACGTACGAGGGCGACCTCGGCCCGTACCGGGAGTGGCGGCGCACCGCCCTGGAGCGCGCCGTCCCCTTCGACGAGTACCGGCGGCGGCTCACCGCTGGGTGAACCCCCCGAACCGCCCCCGATGGAACAGCAACGGCTCCGCCTCCGCCCCCGCGTCCAGCGCCTCCACCCGTCCCACCACGATCAGGTGGTCCCCGCCCGTGTGCACCGTCTGGATCACGCAGTCGATCCAGGCCGCCGCCCCCGCCAGGCGCGGGGAGCCCGTCGACGGGGCCTCGTCGTGGGTCACGCCCGCGAACTTGTCCGCCCCGCTCACCGCGAAGCCCCGGCACAACTCGCCCTGCTCGGCGGAGAGTACGTTGACGCAGAAGGAGCCGGCCCGGGCGATCCGCGGCCACGTCGTCGACGTGCGCGCCACCATGAAGGCGACAAGCGGCGGGTCCAGGGAGAGCGAGGCGAAGGACTGGCAGGCGAAGCCCGCCGGGCCCGCCTCGTCGCGGGCCGTCACGATGGTGACCCCGCTCGCGAAGTGGCCCAGGACCCGGCGGAACTCGGCCGGGTCGAGCGGTAGGCGCTCGTCGTCCCGTACCGCCCTCAGGTCGGGGCGCGGCAGGCTCTCCACCGGTCGCGCGACGGTGGTCGGCGCGCCCGCGGCGCGCAGGTAGCGGACGGCGGTGGCCGCCATTCCAGCGTGTCCCATCACATCTCCCATTGAAAGTGACGAGCCGTCAGATTGGAAGGCCCGCAAGGCAGTCGGCTGCTTACAGGCCGCGGTACACCGGGGTCCTGCGCTCCACGAAGCTCGCCACCCCCTCGTTCGCGTCCCGCGTCGTCATGTTGACCTCCTGCGCCGCCGCCTCCGCCGCGAAGGCCGTCGCGCGGTCGCCGTCCAGGGACGCGTTCACCAGCTGCTTGGTCAGCGCGAGCGCCCGCGTCGGGCCCTGCGCCAGCCGCTCCGACCACTCCCGCGCCGTCTTCTCCAGCTCCGCCGCCGGGACCACCCGGTTCACCAGGCCCATCCCCGCCGCCTCCGCCGCCCCCAGCGCGTCCCCGAAGAACATCAGCTCCTTCGCCCGCTGCGGGCCCACCAGGCGCGGGAGCAGGTACGCCCCGCCGCCGTCGGGGACCAGGCCCCGGCGCACGAACACCTCGATGAACCGGGCCTCCTCGGCCGCGAGCACCAGGTCGCAGGCGAACGCCAGGTGCGCCCCGATCCCGGCCGCCGTGCCGTTCACCGCCGCGATCACCGGCTTCTCGCAGTCCAGTACCGCCGCGATCAGCCGCTGGGCGCCGAGCCGGATGGTGCGTGCCACGTCGCCCGGGACGCGCTCGCGGCCGGTGGACGGGGTGCCCCGCAGGTCGGCGCCCGCGCAGAATCCCTTGCCGGTGGCCGTGAGCACCACCGCCCGTACGCCGGGGTCGGCCGAGGCCTCCCCGAGCAGGGCGATCACCCGCTCCCGCTGGTCCCAGGTGACGGCGTTCATCGCCTCCGGGCGGTTGAGCGTGATCCAGGAGACCCCGCCCTCGGTGCGGTGCAGTACGTCCTCGGTCGTCACAGTGGCCTCCTTCGCAGGTACGGCAGGTACGGCAGGCACGACTTCGAAGGCGCGGGCTAGCGGCACACGGCCAGCGCGTCCAGCGCCACCGCTCCCTGGCCGCGCGGCAGCACCATCAGCGGGTTGATGTCCAGCTCGCTCAGCTCGCCGTCGAGTTCCAGGGCCATCCGCTGCACCCTGAGCACCACCTCGACCAGCGCGTCCACGTCCACCGGCGGCCCGCCGCGCACCCCGTCGAGCAGGGCCCGGCCGCGCAGTTCGCCGAGCATGGCCCGCGCCTGGTCCTCGCCGAACGGCGGCACCCGTACCGCCGCGTCCCGCAGCACCTCCACCAGGACCCCGCCCAGGCCCACCGTCACCGTCGGGCCGAACAGCTCGTCGTGGGTGACGCCGACGACCATCTCCACGCCCCGCTCCACCATCTGGCAGACCAGGACGCCCTCCAGGTCCACGTCCTCGTACTTCGCGATGTCCGTCAACTCGCGGTAGGCGTCCCGCACTTGGCTGGCCGAGGTGAGCCCCACCTTCACCAGGCCCAGCTCCGTCTTGTGCGCGATGTGCGCGCCGGAGGCCTTCATCACGACCGGGTACCCCACCAGTCCCGCCGCCCGCACGGCCGCCGCCGCGCTGGTCACCAGCTGCTCGCGCGGCACCCGTATCCCGTACGCGCGCAGCAGCTGCTTGGCCGCGTGCTCGCTGAGCTGGCGGCCCGGGCGCATCAGGGCCTGCGCCTTGCGGAAGGACGGCGAGGGGGTGCGGGGCGCCTCGTCGAAGGGGGAGCGGTAGCCGGTGGTGAAGCGGTGGTGGTCCAGGTAGGCCTTCACCGCGCCGATGCAGTTGCCGAAGGTGCGGAAGGTGGCGACCCGGGACGAGCCGAGCAGCGTCTCGCGGTAGGCGGCCTCCGTGCCCACGGGGGAGCCCCAGACCACGCACACCAGCTTGTCGCTGTGCTCGGCCGCGTCCACCAGGTCCTGCGCCAGCTTGTCGCTCATCGGCGGGAACGGGCCGGTGATCGGGCAGATCAGCACGCCGACGGACGGGTCGGCCAGGATCGCGTCGATGATCTTCCGGCCGCGCCAGTCGCCGACCGGGTGGCCGCCGTTGTCGACGGGGTTGGCGACGTTGAGGTACTCCGGGATCCACTGGTGCAGCTCGGCCTGCTTGGCCTCGCCCAGCGCGGGCAGCGTCAGGCCGGCCGCGGTGGCCAGGTCGGAGAAGTGCGCGCCGGTCCCGCCGGAGATCGAGTAGACGACGACCCCCTCCGCGACCGGCCTGCGGGCCCTGGCCAGCAGGGCGGAGGTGTCCTGGAGCTGGTCGAGGCCGTCCACCCGGATCACCCCGAACTGCCGCATCGCCGCGTCCACCACCTGGTCCGCGCCGGTCAGCTTGCCCGTGTGGGAGGCCGCCATCCGCGAGCCCGCCTCGGTGCGCCCGACCTTCACGGCGACCACCGGCACGCCGCGCCGGGCGGCCCGGTCGGCGGCCAGCAGGAAGGACCGGCCGTCCTTGAGCCCCTCGACGTAACAGGCGATGGCCCCCACCTCGGGCCGCTCGGAGAAGTACGAGATGAAGTCCGCGGTCTCCAGGTCGGCCTCGTTGCCGGTGGGCGCCCAGTGCGAGAGCCGCACCCCCAGCTCCTGCATCGTGAAGACGGGCCTGCCCTGGTGTCCCGACTGGGTGATCAGGGCGATCGCCGGTCCTTCCAGGTCGTCCCGGAAGCGCTCGAAGGCGTTGAGGTTGGTGTTGGGGCCCAGCAGCCTCAGCCCGGAGCGCTCCACGGCGGCGGCCAGCCGCTGCTGCGCGGCGGCGCCCCGCTCGCCGGTCTCGGCGAACCCGGAGGCGAAGGCGACCGCGAACTTCACCTTGGACTCGGCGAGTTGCTCGATGACCGGGAGCGGGTCGCCGACCAGCAGGACGGCGAGGTCGACCGGTTCGGCGAGGTCGCCGACCGAGGGCACGCAGGGCAGCCCGAAGACCGTCTCCCGGGTGGGGTGGACGGGGTGCAGCCGCGCGCCGACCCGCTCGGCCCAGGCGATGAGCTGGCGCGTGATGCCGGTGTTGGGCCGTCCCTCGGCGTCGGACGCGCCGACGACGGCGACGGACTCGGGCCGGAAGAACCGGTCCAGGTCGGGGACGTTGGCGTACAGGGGGCGTCCGCTGACGTCCAGGTCGCCCTCGGCCGCGGCGACGCCGTGGACGGCCGCCGCGGTCTGTTCTCCGCAGGCCACGACTCGGGCGCGGAGGTCGCTGGTGAAGGTGCCGTGGGTTGATCCAAGCATCGCTCTGCCCGCTCCCGCTCGTCGGCCAACTCAACTGACGCATAGTCAGATTACTTAGCTGACGCTCCGTCAGGAACAGTCGTGCAGGCAAATCCGGGGCAACGGGCCCCTGGGAGTGCCTCCGCGAGCCCTTCCGGAGGCCCCACGAGCCCTTCCGGAGGCCCCGCGGGAGCGCCCGAAGGCCTCCCCGGAGGCCCCCGGGGCGGTGCGGGTTCTCACCGAGCGCGAGGCCCCGGAGCCGCTGGGTGATCTTGGAGCGCGTTCCTCATGTCCCGTACAACCCTTCTTCCCCCGGGGTCGTCTGGCTTCACATGGATCGAAGCGGCATGAACAAGTTCAGGACAACGGCCCGGGGCCTCGCGGCGCTCGCCGCGGCGGCCGGGCTGGTCGGCGCGGCCGCCACCGGTGCCGCGCACGCGGCCGACGGGGCGGGGGCCGGGGCGGACCTGGTCCTCGAACGGTTCGCCGCGGCCACGGGGGCGAAGGCGGGGGCGCCGATCGGCCTGTCTCCGCAGGTGGGCAACAAGGGCGGGACCGCGGCGGCGGGCGTGATCCTGGTCGCGCACAGCACGTACGGGCTGCGGGGCGTCCAGTCGAGCTCCAGCTGCGAGTACGAGACGGACGAGCGGGAGGCCGGCGGGCTGTACCGCACGGTCTGCGTGCTGGACGGGACCGTGGCGCCGGGCGCGCTCTACGGCACGTCCAGGCCGCTGGGCATGACGACCGAGAAGTACGCCATGGACGAGGCCCTCTCCTGGAAGGTCGTGCCCTACTCGGCCAAGGCCCTGGAGGAGGCCCGCGCGGGCCGCGCCCTGACCAAGGGCAGCGGGGCGCCGGTCACCCTGGTCAAGCGCGCGGGCAAGCCGTCCGGGAACGCCGCGATCGAGCTGCAGACGGTACGGATCGCCAACACCGCCGACCTCTCGGTGGCCGGCGCCCGGCTGACGGGCAAGGAGGGCGAGACCGTCGCGCTCGACGTGACCGTGCTCAACAAGGGCCCGGGCTGGATCGGCGACGGCACCCTCGTCCCGCCGGGCCCGTCGGACGCGTTCTTCGACGTCGTGGTGACGCTGCCGCCGGGCACCACCGCCACGAGCACGGGCGAGGACTGCTCCACGGAGGACAAGGGCAAGCGGGTGCGCTGCTCGCAGTACCTGGTCGGCAGCCCCGGCGTGCTCCCCGACGTCCCGGTCACCTGGCCGCTGAAGCTGCGCGTGGACAAGGTGGTGCCGGACGCCGAGGGCGCGGTGGCCATCGACACGCACATGAAGCCCAGCCCGGACAAGAACCCCGAGAACGACGTGGCGGAGATCGTCCTGAACGCCACGCCCGGCGGCAGCGGCGGCGCGGACGCCGGCGGTACGTCGACGACGGGCGGCTCGACGACGGGGTCCGGCGGGACCACGGGCAGTACGGGCGGCTCGGGTTCCACGGGCGGGGCGACCGGTTCGACCGGCGGCACCACGGGCACGACCGGCGGCTCCACCACCGGCTCGGGCTCCTCGGCGTCCGGCACCACCGGCTCCGGCTCCACCACGGGCGCCGCCACCGGCGGCGGCCTGGCCAGCACGGGCAGCGACGACGCGGTGCCGCTGATGGCGGGGGCGGGCGCGCTCCTGGCGGCCGGCGGGGCGATGGTCGTCGTGGCGCGCCGCAAGCGCGGCCGGGCGTAACCGGACGCGCGGCACGGACCCGGCGGGGCCCGGCTCCCTCAGGGGGGAGCGGGGCCCCGTTGTCGTACGTACGGAACCCGCGCACGGGTTACGTACGTACGGAATCCGGGTCTCCGACCGGTTCTACGCGCCGCGCTCAGCGCGACAGGGCCCGCGCGATCCGTTGCGCGTCCAGGGCCAGTTCCCTCAGGTTGCCGCTGATCGGGTTGGTGTAGCCGGTGAAGTGCAGGCCCGGCGCCCCCGCCGGGCTGCGGCGCCCGTGGGCCAGCGGGCGGCCCCGCTCGTCCAGCACCCCCAGGTGGCCCACCAGTTCCTCCAGGCCCCGGTCGTAGCCGGTCGCCGCGATCACGACCTCGGGGCCGATCCGCTCGCCGTCCGCGAGGACCACCTTGCCGTCCTCGAAGGACTCCACGGCCGCCACCGGCTCCACCGCCCCCCGCTTCACCGCGTCGATCAGCCCCACGTCCTGCACCGGGATCGCGCCCTCGCGCACCCGCGAGTACAGCCCGGTGTCGGGGCGGGGCAGGCCCTGGGCCGAGAGGTCGGGGACCGAGAGGCGGGTCACCACGCGCCCGGCCCGGTCCACCAGGCCCACCGGCAGCCGCCGCACCAGGATGCCGGTGCGCTGCGCGGGCCAGCCGGCCGTGGAGCGGCGCAGGACGTGCGGGGCGGTGCGCACCGCGAGCCTGACCCGCGCGGCGCCGCCCTCGGCCAGGTCCACGGCGATCTCCGCGCCGGTGTTGCCGACCCCGACGACCAGGACGTCCCGGCCCGCGTAGGGCGAGGGCTCGCGGTAGGCGGAGGCGTGCAGGAAGGTTCCGGCGTACGAGGAGAGGCCCGGCCAGTCCGGCACCCGCGGGGTGTGGTTGTAGCCGGTGGCCACCACCACCGCGCGGCCCGTCAGCCGGCGGCCCCCGGTGGCGTGCAACAGCCAGTCGGGGCCCGCCTGTTCGATGCGGGAGACCTCGACCCCGGTGACGATCTCCAGCTCGTGGTACTCCGCGTACTTCTCCAGGTAGCGCACCACGTCCGCGCGCGCGACCCAGCGGCCGAAGCGGCGCGGCATGGCGAGCCCCGGCAGCCCGGAGAGGCGCCGGGTGGTGTGCAGCCGCAGGCGCTCGTAGTGGCGGCGCCAGGAGTCCCCGACCGCGTCGGACCGCTCCAGGACGACGGCCCGGACGCCGCGGGCGCGCAGCGCGGCGGCCACGGCGAGCCCGCCGGGGCCGCCGCCGACCACGTACACGGGGTGGCCGGGGTGGCCGGGACGGTCGTCGGAGGTGGTGTCAGCCATGAACGCCGAGCGTAACGGCGTGCTCACTTGATGGGTATCGGTCAAGGAGGGAATCGGTTGCGATCTGGTCACGCCCCGGGGCCGGAGGATGCGGAGGACCGCCGGGACGGAGTGCGGAAGGCCCCGGGCCGGAGGGCGCGGAAGGCCCCCGGGTCGGAGTGCGGAAGGCCTCCGCCTCGCGCACGCGCCTCCGACGCACCCCTTGCGTACGGCCGCCCTCATCCGCTGAACTGACGTACCGTCAGATTTGAGCGGAGTCGACCGGAGGGGGTCGCGGTGCACACCATCTGGCTCACCGGCGCGGAGTGGCTCGCCGTGCTGCGCATCGGCCTCGGCCTGTGGTGGCTGGAGAGCTGGCGCCACAAGGACAAGAAGGGCTGGTTCGAGCGCGGTACGGGCATCGCCTGGGCCGCCGACGTCGCCGGCAAGCACCGCTGGCCCGTCGTCCGCAGGGGCTTCGACGCGGTGGTCAAGCCGCGCCCGAAGGCCATGGCGTACGTCGTCGTCTACGCCGAACTCGCCCTGGGGCTCGGCCTGGTGGCGGGCTTCCTCACGCCGGTCGCGCTCGTCGGCGGGCTGCTGCTCAACCTCCTCTACCTCGTCCTGATGATCCACGACTGGGCCGAGCAGGGGCAGAACGCGATGATGGCGCTGATCTCGCTGGTCGCGCTGTTCGCCATGTCCTGGCAGACCTGGTCCCTCGACCACGCGATCGGACTCTTCGGATGACCCCCGCCCCCGCCTCCGTACCCACTCCGCGGCCCGGGGAGCCCGGTGCCCGGCCCACCGCCGCCACCCCCGAGGCCGACGCCTTCACCCGGCCCTACTGGGACGCCGCCGCCGAGGGCAGGCTGCTGCTGCGCCGCTGCGGCGACTGCGCCCGCGCGCACCACTACCCGCGCGAGTTCTGCCCGTTCTGCTGGAGCGAGGACGGGCGCTGGGAGCAGGCGAGCGGGCGGGCCGTCCTGCACACCTGGTCCGTCGTCCACCGCAACGACCTGCCGCCCTTCGGCGGCCGCACCCCCTACACGGCCGCCGTCGTCGACCTCGCCGAGGGCCCCCGGATGATGACCGAGGTGGTCGACGTGGCGCCCGGGGAGCTGGCGATCGGGATGGCGCTGCGGGTGGTCTTCCGCACCGGCGACGACGGCTGGACGGTCCCGGTGTTCACGGCCACAGCAACTCCCTGACCCAGGAGCCCTGTTCGCCCTCTCCCGGGCGCCGGTAGCGCAGTCGTACGTGCCTGCGGCGGGCGTCGCCCTGGAAGAACTCCACCTCGTCGGGCTCCAGTACGTACAGGGTCCAGGACCCCGCCGTCGCGCCCGGCTCGCTCTCGGCCCGGGCCCAGGCGGAGGCGCTCTCCCGCGCCAACTCGTCGAGCGAGCCCAGGACTTCGCTCTGCCGTCCGACCAGCGCCGAGGCCAGCGCCCCGGTGGAGCGGGCGTGCAGGTCGGCGTACGCCTCCTCGGGCGTCCCGGCCGTCACCCGGCCGCGCACCCGCACCTGGCGCCCGTGCACCGGCCAGTAGAAGTGCAGCGCCGCCACCGGCCGGGCGGCCAGCTGGCGGCCCTTGGCGCTGCCCGCGTGCGAGGCGAAGCGCCAGCCCCGCCCGTCGGCGTCGTGCAGCATCAGGGTGCGCACGTCGGGCAGCCCGTCCTCGTCCACCGTGGCCAGCTGTGCGGTGTGCGGCTCCACCGCGCCCGCGCCCGCCGCGGCCGTGAACCACTCGTGGAAGAGCGGCAGCGGCGCGGCGGGCGCGGTGGCGGGGTCGAAGGCCGGCAGTGCGGTGTCCCAGACCCGCAGGGAGCGCAGGGCCGCGTGGAAGTCGTCCATGGGCCCATCCCACCTCATCGGGCGGCGGCGGCCAAGGCGGACCGGTCGGGGCGTCCGGACGGGCTGGTCGCGACGGTGGCCGCGGGGGCGGTGGGGGTGGAGGTGGTAACGGCGGCC
The DNA here is from genome assembly GCF_040296945.1 of Streptomyces sp. NPDC001941. Lineage (NCBI taxonomy): Bacteria > Bacillati > Actinomycetota > Actinomycetes > Kitasatosporales > Streptomycetaceae > Streptomyces > Streptomyces sp. NPDC001941. The sequence goes on from NZ_JBEOYE010000089.1 coordinate 16,941, forward strand.
GTGCCCGTGCCCGTGTCCGTCACCGCGGTCGTGCGGTCGGTCCGCGCGTACGCCGTGTAGTCCCGCAGCTCGACCGCGTTGGCGGCCCGCTGGATCTGCTCGCGGATCTTCTTCGCGATCAGGTTCTTCCAGGGGGTGCGCGGCAGCGTCCGCACCATGAACATCCGCGCCGCGATCTTCCACTTGCGGTCGACCGTCATCTCCTTGGCGAAGCCCTCGGCGACCTTCTGGTTCAGCGTGACGGCCGGCCGCATCAGCTCCTCGTAGCGGGTGAACGCCACCCGGTGGTCGCCGCCCGCCGCCGCGAGCTCACCCGCCAGGACGTAGGCACCGGTCAGCGCGAGCCCGGTGCCCTGCCCCGAGGCGGGCGAGGCGCAGTGCGCGGCGTCGCCGATCAGCACGACCCGGCCGCGCGACCAGCGGTCCATCTCGATCAGGGCGATGGAGTCGAAGTAGAAGTCCTCGGCGTCCCCGGCGTGCGCGAGCAGCCGGGGCAGCTCCCAGCCGTCGCCCGCGAAGCGCTCGGCCAGGTGGCGCTTCTGCGCGGCGGTGTCCCGGTGGTGCAGGGGGAGTTCGGCGGGCTCGGCGAAGACGAAGAGGTTCTTGGCGTCGTCCCGCCCGGCCGAGCTGTAGACGGAGACCAGCTTGCCGGGCAGCGCGTGGTAGGTCTCCCACTGCCGCAGGCCCAGGTGGTTGGGGGCGGTGAAGATCGAGATGTAGGCGCCGAGGAACCGCTTGTAGCGCGACTCATCGCCGAAGGCGAGGCGCCGGGTGTGGGAGTGCATCCCGTCCGCGCCGACGACCAGGTCGAAGCGGCGGCGCAGCCCGCTGTCGAAGGTGACCAGCACGCCGTCCGGGTCCTCGGGGTCGTCCCCGAGGTCCTCCAGGGTCGCGATCGAGTCGCCGAAGAGGTACTCGACGTCGTCGCGGGTGCGCTCGTACAGGATCCGCGCCAGGTCGCCGCGCATGATCTCGTCGTCGCCCTCGACGCGTCCGCCGAAGATCTCGGCGGGCAGTTCGCCGATGGTGCGCCCGGCGGAGTCGACGTACGAACCGCCCTCCATGTCCGTGGAGTGGGCGCGCACTTCGTCGAGCACGCCCATCCGGGCGAGGACCTCGATGGCGTCGCCGCGGACGTCCACCTTGTAGCCGCCGGGGCGCAGTTCGGGAGCGCGCTCGACGACGGTGGGGGCGAAGCCGTACCGGTGCAGCCAGAGGGCGAGGGCGGGGCCCGCCACGGAGGCGCCGGAGATCAGGACCGTCTTGCCGACCGTGCTGGTGCCGGCGTCCGTGCTGGTGCTCGCGTCCCTGCTCGTGCTCGCGTTCATGGTGGGCTCCCGTAGGGGTCGAGGCGGGTGCGGCGTCCGGGTGGACGCCGCCTTCCGACACCTCGAATATACGGGCGTCTTAAACGCTTGTCTATGACGGTTGTATAGATCTTCTGGAGTGCTGAGTTCCGGTACGGGTCGATGGGTGACGGTGGGGCTCCGGTGGGGCTCCCCGTGGCCCCGGCTCCTCAGTCCCGCCCCAGCACCACCGTCCCCGAGGAGCAGAACCAGCCGCCCGTCCCCGAGGCCACCGCCAGCCGGGGCAGGCTGCCGTCGGCGCGCAGCACCTGACGCCCCACCGCCTCCCCGCGCAGCTGCCGCACGGCCTCCACCAGCAGGAACAGGCCGCGCATCCCGGGGTGGCAGGCGGAGAGGCCGCCGCCGTCGGTGTTCACCGGCAGCCCGCCGCCCCCCACGGTCAGCCGCCCCTTCTCCACGAACGCGCCGCCCTCGCCCTTGGCGCAGAAGCCCAGGTCCTCCAGGGTCACCAGGGTCATGTACGTGAAGGCGTCGTAGATCTCCGCGAGGTCGACGTCCCGCGGGCGCACCCCGGCCCGCTCGAAGGCGAGCCGCCCGCTGACCGCGGCGGGGGAGACGGTGAAGTCCTCCCACTCCGACATCGTGGTGTGCGAGACGTGCTCGCCGGTGCCGAGGATCCAGACCGGGTCCCGCGCGGTGTCGGGGACGTACTCCTCGGCGGCCAGCAGCACCGCGCAGCCGCCGTCGCTGCGGATGCAGCAGTGCAGCTTGGTGAACGGGTCGGCGATCATCGGGCCCGAGAGCACCTCGTCCACGGTGACCGGCTCGCGGAACATCGCCTCGGGGTTGAGCGCCGCGTTCGCCCGGGCCTGCACGGCGACCTCGGCGAGCTGCTCCAGGGTGGTGCCGTACTCGTGCATGTGGCGGCGGGCGGCCATCGCGTACTTGGCGATCAGGGTGTGTCCGTAGGGGACCTCGAACTGCAGCGGCCCGCGCGCGCCGAAGGAGAGGTTGGAGGTGCGCCGGCCCGCCTTGATGTCGGCCCGGGCCGTCGAGCCGTACACCAGGAGCACGGCGTTGGCGTGGCCCGCGGCGATGGCGTCGGCGGCGTGCGCGGCCATCACCTCCCAGGTCGAGCCGCCGACGGCGGTGGAGTCGACCCAGCGGGGGCGCAGGCCCAGGTACTCGGCGACCTCCACCGGGGCGAGGGTGCCGAGTCCGGCCGAGGCGAGCCCGTCGATCACCGAGCGGTCCAGGCCGCTGTCCGCGAGGGCGCGGCGGGCGGCCTGGGCGTGCAGGGCGTAGGGGGTGGCCTCGTCGACGCGGCCGCAGTCCGAGAGGGATATGCCGACGATGGCGACCTTGCGCTGTGAGGTAGGCATGGCCCGACGGTACCGGAATCTGACGGTGTATCAGATAGGTGTGGGGGGGGGCGGGTGTTCGGCTGATCAGCCTTCCGGGCCCGCACCCCGCTTCCCGGTCCACACTCCCGTGCGTCCGGGGTGATCCCCGCTTCCCGGTCCGCACCCCTGTGCATCTGGGGTGACCCCCTCTAGCATGACGGCCCGTCAGTTTTGGAGGGGAGCCCATGGACGCCGCCTTCACCGCGGAACAGGACGAGATCCGCCGCACCCTGCGGGAACTGCTCGCCAAGCGCTGCGGACCCGAGGAGGTCCGCGCCGCCGTCGACGGCCCCCCGGGGCACGACCCGGCCCTGTGGGCCCGGCTCTCCGAACAGCTCGGACTGCCCGGCCTCGCCCTGCCCGAGGAGTACGGCGGCGTCGGCTGCGGGACCGCCGAGCTGGCCCTCGCCTGCGAGGAGACCGGCCGCGTCCTGCTGCCCTCCCCGCTGCTCGCCACCTCGCTCCTCACCGCCCCGCTCCTCGCCCGCCTCGGCACCCCGCAGCAGCGCCGCGAGCTGCTGCCGCGCATCGCCGACGGCTCGCTGACCTGCGCACTCGGCATCCCGGGCGACGCCCTCGCGCGGGCCCTCGCGCTCACCGGAGACGAGGACGGCGAGGACGACGACGCCGGGCCCGACGGTCCCGGCTGGGCGGGCGGCGGGCGCTCCGGCGGGGTGCAGGCCCGCCCGGGCGACGGCGGCTGGACGCTGTACGGCGAGGCGGACCGGGTCCTCGACGGCCACAGCGCGGGCCTGCTGGTGGTGGCCGCGCACACCGGCGGCTTCGCCCGCGGCCGCGTGCTGCTCTTCCTGGTACGGGGCGACGCCCCCGGCCTCGTACGCGCCCGGCAGACCGCGCTCGACCAGACCCGGCCGCTCGGTCGCCTCCAACTGCGCGACGTAGCGGCCGACTTGCTCGGCGCGGACGACCCCGCCGCGGTGCGCGCGGCACTGGCCGGCACCGGGCGCACCGCCTGCGCCGCGCTCGCCGCCGAGGCCGTCGGCGCCGCCGCCCGCATCCTGGACCGGACGGTGGAGCACGTGCGCGACCGGGAGCAGTTCGGCCGGCCGATCGGCTCCTTCCAGGCCCTCAAGCACCGCCTCGCCGACCTCTACGTCCGGCTCCAGGCCGCCCGCTCGGCCGCGTACTACGGCGCCTGGGACCCCGGCGCCGCGCCGCTCGCCCTGGCCCAGGCCCTCGAAGCGCTGCGGGTGGTCACCGGAGAGGCCATCCAGCTGCACGGCGGGATCGGTTTCACCTGGGAGCACGAGGCGCACCTCTACTTCAAGCGGGCCACCGCCGACGAGCTCCTCTTCGGCCCCGTCCACCGGCTGCGCGCCCGCGCGGCGCGGGAGGCGGGGCTGTTCGGGGCGCCGGAGGAGGCGGCCTGAGGCCGTGGTCCTGTTCCCCTTCCTCTTCCTTCCTCTTCCTTCCTCTTCCTTCCTCTTCCTTCCTCTTCCTGCCTCTTCCTGCCTCTTCTCTTCTCTTCTCGTCTCTTCTTGTCTGGAGTCCGTCCGATGCCGCCTGGTGCCCGTCTCGTCCAGAAGGTCTCCTCCACCCGTGCCTTCGCGCGGGTGGCCCCGCACTTCATCCCCGCCATGGACCGGGCGGTGCACCGGCTGACCCGGGGGAAGGTGCTGCTGAGCGCGCGGATGCTGCCCGGGGTGGTGCTCACGGCGCGCGGCGCGCGGACCGGGGAGCCGCGCCGCACCCCGCTGGCGTGCATGCCGGAGGAGGGCGGGACCTGGCTGCTGGTCGGCTCCAACTTCGGGCGCGAGGGGCATCCGGCGTGGACCGGGAACCTGCTCAAGAACCCCGACGCCGAGGTGAGTTGGCGCGGGGAGGACGTCCCGGTGCGGGCGGAGCTGCTGACCGGCGAGGCGCGCGCGGAGGCCTGGCGCGCGGCGCTGCGGTTCTGGCCGCCGTACGCCGCCTACCAGGCGCGGATCGAGCGGGAGATCCGGCTGTTCCGGCTGCGGAGGCGCTGAGGGGGGTGCTGTTCCCAGTGGCGGGGGCGCTGAGGGGAGTGCTGCTCTCGGCTGTGGAGGCGCTGAGGGGAGTGCTGTTCCCTGCGGCGGCGAGCGTCCCGGGCAAAGGGACGCCGACGGCGGTCCGTACGGGGGACCGCCGTCGGCGTGACAGGACTGGGTGCGGTGCGGTGTGTACAGTTTCGTACCGTCAGGTGCCGCTTCGCGGCTATTTCGTGGGCTTCTTCCCGGTGATGCCCAGGTGCACCAACAGCGCCAGGTTCGGCTTGAGTTCGGCCTGCTTGACGCCCCAGGTCTGGAAGCCCTTCTGGTGCGAGGCGACCGCGGCCAGCATCGCCACCAGGGACCCCGCCATGGCGGCCGGGCTGACGTCCTTGTCCACCTTGCCCTTGGCCTGGAGGTCCTTGACCGCGTCCGTAAGGGAGTTGGTCACCGAGTTCAGGATCTTCATGCGGATCTTGTAGAACCGCTTGTCCCCCTCGGCCGCGCCGAGGTCGACTACGCGGAGGATGGCGTCGTTCTTGCGCCAGAAGTCGAGGAATCCCTCGACCAGCTCCTCGGCCGTCTGGGCGCCGGTCCTGCCGACCCAGGAGCGGCCCTCGACGAGCGCGGTCAACGACGCGCCCTCGTTGGCCATTTCCTCGGCCAGCTCCAGGACGGCGCCTTCGACGTCCGGGAAGTACTGGTAGAAGGTCGCGGGGGACGTGCCCGCCTTCCGGGCCACGTCGATGACCTTGACGTCCCGGTACGGCGAGGAGCTGAGCATCTCGCTGAGGCAGTCGAGCAGCTTCTGCCGCGTCGCCTGACCGCGCCGACCGGCCACTCGGCCGTCGACGGTGCGTACTTGTCCTGTCATGCCGTCAGCTTACCGAGGGGTGATCGGCGCGCGATTCGGCCGACTCCAAATGAGGTGCACCGGCCGGGTGGCTGGTTCCGGCGGGGGACGGGTGGCTGGTTCCGGTGGGTTGCGGGTGCCGGGTTCTGACGGGGTCTCGGGGTGGGTCCTGACGGTCTCTCGGACGTGATCCTGACGGGGGCTCGGGTGGCTCGGGTGGCTCGGGAGCGGCTCGGGAGCGGCTCCCGGGGCCCCCTGGGGGCAGCCTCGCACCCCAATAAGCTTATTAACAGCCTGTGGACAACTTTCTGTGGACAACCCAAGGGCTGCAAGGTCCCGAATCGGGATAATGGTGCGCATGTTCGAAAAAAGCGCCTGCGGGTACGGGGGTGCGGGACTAGCTTCGACTGTGACGGGCACCACATAGGCCACACAGGCCAAACGCACCAAAAGCACCACACACACCACACGACGCGTGCGATGGACGCGTGCGACGGGACGAGGACGAAGGGACCGGGTCATGGCATTCACGGAGGGCGTGCCCTGCTGGGTGGACGCCCAGCTGCCCGACCTGGCGGCGGGCAAGCGGTTCTACGGGGAGCTGTTCGGCTGGACCTTCGGCGAGGACGGCGGCGAGGCGTACGGGCACTACACGAACGCCTACGGCGAGGGCCGCCGGGTGGCCGCGCTGGTGCCCAAGCGCGACGGCCGCATGCCCACCGTGTGGACGGTCTACCTGGCCACCCCCGACGCCCGCGCGGCCGCCGCCCGGATCAGGGCCGCGGGCGGCCAGCTGGTGACCGAGCCATTCCCGGTGGAGCCGTTCGGCACGATGGCGCTGGCCGCCGACCCCGGCGGCGCCGTGTTCGGCCTGTGGCAGGCCTCCGGGCACACCGGCTTCGAGAAGCAGGGCGCCCCCGGCTCGTACTGCTGGACGGAGGTGTACACCCGGGACAAGGAGCGGGTGGACGCCTTCTACTCGACCGTCTTCGGGTACGGGACGCGGGACCTGGACGACCCCGAGGTGGACTTCCGCATCTGGTCCCCGGCGGGCACCGAGGCGGGCGAGGACACCGCGATCGGCGGCCGCAGCGTACTCACCGACGCCTTCCCCGCCGAGCTGCCCGGCCACTTCCTCGTCTACTTCGCGGTCGCCGACTGCGACGCGGCGGCGGCCACCGTCACCCGGCTCGGCGGCCGGGTCACCGCCCCGCCCTTCGACACCCCCTACGGACGGATGGCCGTCCTCACCGACAACCAGGGCGCCGCCTTCGCCGTCCTCGCCGCACCGGTGGCGGAGGGCGCATGAGCGAAACGGAGGAGGGAGGGGAGGCAGCGATATGAGGTAGGACACCCCGTTCCGCCCCCGGGTTCGCAACCACCGCCCAGGACAGGAAGAATCAGGGTCCACGGGGCCGTACCCTCATGGCCCGACGGGGAGGTGGCAGGCAAGTGGAGCAGCTGACGCAGCACGACCCGAGGCGGATCGGTCCCTTCGAGGTGCTCGGTCGGCTCGGCGCCGGCGGCATGGGGCTGGTCTACCTCGCGCGGTCCGCCTCGGGCCGCCGCGTGGCGATCAAGACCGTGCGCACGGAGCTCGCCGAGGACCAGCTGTTCCGCGTCCGCTTCACCCGCGAGGTGGAGGCCGCCCGTGCGGTGTCCGGCTTCTACACGGCGGCGGTCGTCGACGCCGACCCGCGGGCCGCGGTGCCCTGGCTGGCCACGGCGTACGTACCGGCGCCCTCGCTCGAGGAGATAGTGGCCGAGACCGGGCCGCTGCCTCCGCAGGGCGTGCGCTGGCTGGCCGCCGGGATCGCCGAGGCGCTGCAGTCCATCCACGGCGCGGGCCTGGTGCACCGGGACCTCAAGCCGTCCAACGTGCTGGTCGTCGAGGACGGCCCGCGGGTGATCGACTTCGGCATCGCCTCTGGGGTCTCCAACACCCGGCTGACCATGACGAACGTGGCTGTGGGCACCCCCGCCTACATGTCCCCCGAGCAGGCCAAGGACTCGCGCAGCGTGACCGGGGCCAGTGACGTGTTCTCGCTGGGCTCCACCCTGGTCTTCGCCGCCACCGGGCACGCGCCCTTCCACGGGGCCAACCCGGTGGAGACCGTGTTCATGCTGCTGCGCGAGGGGCCGGACCTGGCGGGCCTGCCGGACGAGCTGCTGCCGCTGATCGAGTCCTGCATGCAGATGGAGGCCGTCCGGCGGCCCAGCCCGGAGGACCTGCAGGCGCAGCTGGCCCCGCACCTGTTCTCCTCGGGCGGCGACGACAGCGGCACGGCGTCGGCCTGGCTGCCCGGCAGGGCCGTGTCGATGATCGAGCAGCGCCGCGGCGGCCGGACCACGCTCCCGGCCCAGCCGCCCTCCCCGCCGCGGCCGCCGCACACCCCGCCCCGGCCGCACGGCGGCGACTGGGGCGGCGACCCGCGCACCGGCCAGGAGCACGGCACCGACCGCCACGGCGGGCCGGTGCGGCTGTCCGGGTCCCCGGTGCCGATCGGCCCCGGCCCGCGGGTGGCCGACGCGCGCCGCGCGGCCGTCGCCGACGCCGGGCCGACCGGCTGGATCCGGCCGCCCGGCTCGGTGACCGCGCCCGAGGCGCCGCCGGCCGCCCCGCCGGTCCCGACGCAGGCGCCGCCGGAGACCGCGGCGCCGGGGCACTGGCGGCCGTGGCGGTTCCGCATGTCGAACGACGTGTGGGGCACGCCCGTGGTGGTCGGGGACCTGCTGTACGTGACGTCGTTCGAGGTGCACGCGCTGGACGTGGCGACCGGGCGGCGCCAGTTCAAGACCCGTGACGTGGCCTGGGCCATGGCGGTGGACGGGGGCCGGATCCACGCGTCGGACGGCCCGACGCTGTACGCGCTGGACGCGGTGGACGGCGGGGAGCGCTGGCGGCTGCAGACGGACGCCTGGGTGTACTCGCTCAAGGCGGACCGGGGCACGGTGGTGACCGGGACGCGCGGCGGCGGAGCCCAGGCGTACGAGGCGTCGAACGGGGCGAAGCTGTGGGAGGTCACCGGGGTCCAGACGGACTTCGAGACCCCCGAGGCGGGCCCCGCGGTGCACGGGGACGCGGTGTACGTGTGGCAGGACGCCCGGCTGCGGGCCCTGGAGGCGCGCACCGGCCGGGAGCGCTGGTCGTACCCGATCGGGGACGCCGCGTCCTGCGGCGGCGTACCGGTGCGGCTGACCCCGGCCGAGGACGGCTGCGTGTACGTGTCGGCGGGCACCCGGGTGCTCTCCCTGGAGACCCGGTCGGGCCGGGTGCGCTGGCACTTCGAGGCGCCCGCGGTGTTCACGTCGCCGCCGGCCTTCGCGCCGGGGCCCGCGGTGACGGGCGGCGGGGTGTACCTGGCGGACTACCTGGGGACGGTGTACGCGCTGGACGCGGCGACCGGCAAGGACCGCTGGCGCATCGCGACCGAGTCCCGCCAGTCCACGGAGCCGGTCCTGGTGGCCGACGGGAACGTGCACGTGGGCAGTGGCCACGCGCTCTACACGCTGGACGCGGTCACGGGCACCCCGAAGTGGCGGTTCGCGGCGGGCGGCGACGTGGTGGGTGCGCCGGTGGTGGCGGACGGCCGGGTCCACTTCGGCTCGGCGGACCACGTGATCTACACCCTGGACGCCTCGGGCGGCCAGCTCCGCTGGAAACTGGCGACGGGCGGCGAGATCACGGGCTCCCTGGTGGCCCGGGCGGGCGTGGTGTACGCGGCGAGCAAGGACCGCTGCGTCTACGCCCTGGACGCCATCAAGGGCACGGCAACAGGCCGCGCGACCCGCTGAGCGGGGGAGCTGGGCGGGTCGGGGGCGTTGGCCGGGGGGCTGGGCGGGTCGGCCTGGGGGCGTCTGGCGAAGACCCCGGGCGGCGGGTCGCCCGCGTTGTGGCTCGACGAGGATGAGGACAACGGTGGCAACAGCGGTACGTGAAGCACTCGCCAAGGCCCAGCGGTCGGCCGTCCACCTGGAGATGCGGGACAGCTACATGCGGGACGACCCGGAGTTCATCCGGTGGCAGGAAGGCCACCGGTACGACCCGGCGGACCGTGCGTCCTGGTGGCGGTCCTGGCTCGACGTGGTGGTGGCGACCACCGCCCGGGGCGTGGCCATGCGTCGTCTTCGCGTCGTCTCCGAGCCGTTGAGCGACTACGCGCGCTACGAGTACGACATCACGTTCACCAACGTCGCGGCCGGCGAGCAGGTTCGCTGGCTGCCCCGCTCCCGGGCCAAGGGGCTCTTGCTGCCGGTGCTCGACGGCTGGGTGATGGACGCCGACACGGTGATCCTGCACCACTTCAGCGGCGACGGTCAGTGGATCGGGGATCGTATGGAAGTCGTCCACGATGCCGCGATGGCGGAACGGATCGTCGCTGCCTATGACGCGGCGTGGGAACGGGCTATCCCGCACGAGGAGTACGACCCCGCCTGATTCCTGGTCGCCGTCGTGGCTGTCTCGCCGTACTCCAACACCCAGCAGGCGCCGACGACGACCTGATCGCGTCTCTGGAGCGCTCCGGATTGCGCCAGGCCCAGGAGGCCCGACTCCCGCTCTACCAGCGAACTCGCCAGGGGTGGCTGGTGGGCGTCGGCCCGGGGTGCCGGAGTGACTCGATGCGCGGGGTGCCGAGCTCGCGCGGGTGCGGGGCGCGATCTGGGAGTCGGCCCGGTCGGGGGCCGTCGCTGGGTGGGGTGGTCGGTTCGGCGTCGCGCTGTGCGTCCCAACTGCCGGGCGTACCCTGCGGATATGAGCGCTATCCGGGATCGCGTGAGAGAGCTGCGCAAGCGTGCCGGGCTGACGCAGCGTGAGCTGGCCAAGGCTGCCGGAGTGAGTTTCCGGACCGTCGAGAACATCGAACAGGGCTCTTCGTCCACCACCCCCAGGCTGGAAACGCTGCGGAAGCTCGCGGTTCCCCTGCGTACGACGACCACCTACCTCCAGGCCGGTGTGCAGCACGAAAGCGATCCGGACGCGGCGACCGTGGACCGTTGGGCGGGCGTCCGCGGGGCGATCCTCAAGCCGCCCGTGGTCCCCGGCCCGGAGGACGAACAACCGACCCTGGCGGGCGTCCACGCGCTCCTGCGGGACACCGAACCGCTCTTCGCGGGGGACAAGTTCGCCGATCTGGCGGTCGTACTCCCCCCGCTCCTCCGCGACGCCGAGACGCTGGGTACGGAAGCGCGGCGCGCACGCGTCAGGCTGTTGCAGCTGTCCGGTTGGCTGATGGTCCAGACGCGCCAGTTCGAGGCTGCGGAGGTCGCGTTGCGGCGGGCGCTGGACGACGCCTCGGACAAGATCGAGGCGAGCGCCACGGTCAACACCCAGTGCTGGCTGCTCCTTCGGCAGGGCAAGTTGGGTGCCGCGCGCGAGTTGTCCGTCAAGTGGGCCGACGACCTCGAACCGCGCCTCTCGCGGGCCACCCCGGACGAGTTGTCGGCATGGGGATGGATGCAACTCCGCGTGTCAGCGGCCTCGGTGCGGGACGGGCGTCCCGGTGACGCGGACGACGCCTTGCGGTTCGCGTACGCCGCTGCGGTCGCGCTCGGCAGGGAACACAGTCCCGGCGGTGACTTCCTACGCACGTTCGGTCCGACGACAGTGGCGATCAAGAGGGCGGAGAACGCATCGGTGCAGGGGAAGCACGACACGGTGCTCCACCTGGCCGAGAAGGTTCCGCGTGGTGGTGTGCGTCCCACGTCGAACAACTGGAACCGGCACCGGCTCGACAAGGCGAACGCGTACGCGGAACTGCGCGACTACGCGGGGGCCGTGGAGGAACTGGGCGGTGTTCTGCGCGACTCGCCCGAGTGGCTGCCGAACCAGCGTTTCGCACGGGACATCGTCGGAACAGTGGTGAGCAAGCGCCGGACGTTGACGCCCGAAATCCGTGAACTGGCGGATGCGGTGGCCCTGCCTGCGTAGATGTGACTTGCCGAAAGCCCCGCGTGGAACACCCAATTGCGCGGGGCTTTCCGCTGCCCGAACGTTGTTGTGCAGAGCGCGAATCGGGATGCGTAAAGCCGCGCCCTTCTGGGCTGCGCGCTGACCGGAATTCATCGGCAAAGGGTTCGCCGATGGCCGGTGCATTCCCTCTTGCCGACACCGTCGAAGGGACTCCGTGGCATGGAATCTTCCGATTGGAACCCGGCTCCGGGCGACTTCGTCGTGGACGGGAACGGCCGTGCCGGCGTCGTGTCCCGGGCGTACGAAGGCAGCGTCTATCTGCGCGGCCCCTACCCCGGGGACCGGGAGTGGGCCGTGCCCCCGCACGAACTGAGACGGCCCACCGACGCCGAGCGCCCCGGCTGGGCGCGTGGCGGGAGCAGCCCGTGAGGCCGGCCCCCGATGCCGGAAGCGCCCCCGTGCGCAGGTGCGCCGCCGTGGGGCGGGTGCCCCTCGGCGCCCTGGTCCTCTCCGTACTGCGGCACCAGCGCGTCGTCAGTGCCGCCGACCTCCTCCCCGCGACCGGCCCGCAGCGCTGTGAGCTGGGCGTGTGGCACCCGGGCTCGGGTCACGCCGCGCAGGTCTGGGACTGGGACGGCACCCCGGACGTGGCCCTGTGGTTGCGCTGGCCGGTCAACGGCGACGAGGGCGGGAGCACGTTCGAGGTCTCGGCCTGGTGCGGGGCCCCGTCGGCGGGCGAGCGGGGCGACGGGGACGCGTGCGGCCTGTTCGCGGGCCACCCCGCGGTGCACGACTGGCAGCAGACGGACCCGGAGCTCGACGCGGCGGTGCGCCGCTCGTACGCGCGGGACCCGGGCATCGCCGAGCTGCTGGTGGGCAGGGGCGCCGAAGAGCCCCAGCCCTGACGCCCCGGCTCAGACCCCCGGCCCCGCCCACGGTGGCCCGTCCAGGGTCGGGACCGTCGGGGGCGGGTCCTCCGGCTGCGGGGACCTGCGGCGGCGGCCGCTCATGACCAGGGCGCCCAGCCACAGCAGCAGCCCGCCCGCCCACGCCCCGCCGACCCCGACGCCGAGGCCCACTCCGGAGCCGCCGACGGTCAGGCTTCCCTCGGCCTGGCCCTGGCGCACCATCCACAGCACGGTGAAGCCGATCACCACCGCCCCGGCGAGCGCCACCACCGCGCGGGAGCGCGCCAGCACTCCGACCAGGGTCAGCAGCGCGGCGAAGGCGAACGGGAGCAGCAGTGAGCCGGCCAGTTCCGCGCGGTCGGCGGTGATCCCGCCGAAGAGGTCCTCGATGCGGTAGTCGCGGCCGAGACGGCCGTCGTACCAGGCACGGAAGGGGCTGAGCACGGCGGCCGTCGCTCCGGCGAGAGCGAGGACCGAGCCGAGGACGTTGCGGACCATCGTCGGCCTCCCGGGGGTGGGGTGCGTCCGGCTCTCCGCAGTCGACGCTACGCCCGCGCCCGGGGCCCCGCCACGTGAGGGGCCGCCCCGGCGGCCCGGGCGGAGGGCCTCCGGACCGCTGCTAGGGTGACGTGTGCCCGTCAACAGCGGGCTTCGCCCGGCCCGCTCCGGGCCCATCCACACGCCTTTCAACGGGGGTTGAAATCGTGAAGCTTCGCCATGTCCGCGCCGTCGCCGTCTTCGGCATCGCCATCGTCGCCCTCACCGGGGCCCGCGGCCACCACGGCGGCAGCTGCAGCGGCGGCAGCAGCCACAGCTCCGGCTCCTCCAGCCACGACGACTCGTCGTCCAGCAGCACCAGCGGCGGTTCCGGCTCCCGCTACGACAGCGACAGCAACAACAACTCCACCAGCTCCAGCGGCACCTCGGGCGGATCCAGCAGCGACCGCGCCGAGCGCGACGTCACGATCGACAGCTGCAAGTACGACGGCCCCACGCACAAGCTGGTCGCCAAGCTGACGGTCAAGAACAGCGGGGCGCTGGACCGTACGTACGACATCACCATGACGTTCCGCGGCGCCAAGGCCGTCTCGCAGACGGCGAGCGCCCGGGACCTCGCGGTCACGGCGGGCGCCTCCGTGAAGACCGAGGCCGCGACGCGCTACAGCGGCAGCGGGGACGGCTCGGAGTACACCGAGTGCGTCGTCACCACCGCCCGCCGCCGCTGACCCAGGAAGCCAGGAACCCCGCGCCTCACCGCACCCGGTAGGCCCCGCCCCCGCGTCCCCGGTCGCCGAACAGTGCCGCCTGCCGGTCCGGCGGCAGGTTGCCCAGTGCGACCAGGTGCGGGGCGTGGGCCAGGGCGGTGGCGCGGGCCGCCTCCTTCGCGGACCACACCGCCCGTACCGTCCCCTGCACCGCCTCCGTCGGGTACGACGCGATGACGGCCGCCGCCTCCCGGGCCGCCGCCACCGCCCCGCCCGCCGGGGTGACCTCGCTGACCAGGCCCGTCTCGTACGCCCGGCGGGCGGAGATCCGCTCGGCGGTGCCCATCAGCGCCATCCGGGCCACCTCGCCGAACGGCATCCGCTGGGCCATGTGGACCGTCTCGAAGGCGCTGACCATGCCGTAGGTGGTGTGCGGGTCGAAGAACGTCGCGCCCTCGCCCGCCACCACGAACTCGCTCTCCCCGATCAGGTAGAACGCCCCGCCGCAGGCCATCCCCTCCACGGCCGCGACCACCGGCTTCCACAGGTCGTTCGCCTTCGGCCCGATCGCCACCAGCGGGTCGTCGATCGTGTACGGGGACGAGGGCTGCGGCACCACCGCCGCGCGGTCGATGCCCGTGCAGAACGCCCGCCCGCCCGCACCGGTCAGCACGGCCGCGCGCACCGCGTCGTCGTAGCGCAGCTCGCGCCAGACCTCGCCGAGCCGCGCGGCCATCTCCAGGGTGAGGGCGTTGTGCTTGGCTGGGCGGTCGAGCGTGACCAGCGCGACGCCGGTCTCCTTGTCGACCTCGAGGCGCACCGGGCACCCCTCCTCGCCCACCGGCCCCTCCGGCCCCTCCGGGTGCACCGGGTCCCCGGCGGCCGTCACGAGCGCTCCAGGACCCAGCGCGGCACGGTCACCCCGTCGGCGTGCTCGGCGAAGACCACGCTCACCCGCGCCCCGATCCGCAGCCGGGCCGGGTCGACGGAGTCCAGGGGCGCGTCGGCGGCGGCGACGACGTTGCCGACGAGCCGGATGCGCGGGTGCTCGGCCAGTTCGACGACCACCGCGTTGTACGGGACGAGCGCGGCGTACGCGGGCAGCAGCGGCGGGTGCGGGACGACGTAGGACCAGATGCGCCCGCGCCCGGAGACCCGGCGCCACTCGCTGTCGAAGGACTGGCAGGACGGGCAGCAGGGCCGGGGCGGGAAGCGCGGCTCCTCGCACGCGGCGCAGGTCTGCACGCGCAGCTCGCCCCGGGCGGCGTACTCCCAGAAGGGGGCGCCGTCGTCGTCGGTGACCGGGCTCAGCAGGGACACCGGGCTCAGCGGGGATTCGGTCATGGCCCAACTCCTCAGTTGCGCAGCAGGATCGCGGATGTGGGCACGCCCTCGCCCGCGGTGACCAGGCAGGTCCCGGCGCCGGGCACCTGCGCGGTGCTGGTGCCGCGCAGCTGCTTGACGCCTTCGTTGATCAGGTTGAAGCCGTGCACGTACGCCTCCGAGAGCCCGCCGCCCCCGGTGTTGATCGGGAGCTGTCCGCCGATCTCCAGGGCGCCGCCCTCGGTGAAGGCCGCGCCCTCGCCGCGCCCGCAGAAGCCGTAGCCCTCCAGGGAGAGCGGGATGAGCGGGGTGAAGGCGTCGTAGATCTGGGCGACGTCGACGTCCTGGGGCCCGAAGTCGGCCTGCTTCCACAGGTGTCGGGCGGCGGTCCAGGCGGGCCCGGAGAGCGGGTCGTCGTTCCAGTAGTTGACCATGCCGTGGTGCTGGGCGGGCAGGCCCTGGGCGGCGGAGTGGACGTACACGGGACGCTGCCGGCAGTCGCGGGCGCGCTCGGCGGAGACGATGACGCAGGCGAGCGCGCCGTCGGTCTCCAGGCAGTTGTCGAACAGGCAGAGCGGTTCGCTGATCCAGCGCGCGGTCATGTACATCTCGCGGGTCAGCGGGCGTTCGTACATCATCGCGGCCGGGTTCTGGTTGGCCCGGTTGCGGCAGGCCAGCGCCACGTTGAAGAGGTGGTCGCGGGTGGCGCCGTACTCGTGCATGTAGCGCCGGGTGAGCATGCCGATCTCGTCGGCGGGGCGCAGCAGTCCGAAGGGGCGGGTCCACTGGCCGGGGGTGGGCAGCTGGACGGCCGTGTTCTTCCAGGGCCGCGGTCCGCTGCCGCGCTTGCGCGAGCGCCAGGCGACGCCGACGCTGGCCTGACCGGTCGCGATGGCGCCGGCCAGGTGGCCGACGGTGGCGCAGGAACCGCCGCCGCCGTAGCCGATCCTGGAGAAGAAGGTGACGTCTCCGGCGCCGATCGCCTTGGCGACCTCGACCTCGTCGGTCTCCTCCATGGTGTAGGAGGCGAAGCCGTCGACCTCGGACGGGGATATGCCCGCGTCGTCGAGGGCGGCGAGTATCGCCCGGCAGGCCAACGTCTTCTCGGATTCGGGTAGTTGCTTGGCGAAGGCCGTCTGTCCGATGCCGACGATCGCCGTCGCGTCCTTGAGTCCCGCCACCGGGGCACCTCCGCGGTCGTCACGACTGCTGACAGCGCGTCAGGCTACAGCTAATCTGACGGATAGTCAGCTACTGGTGTGGGAGGCGTGCGATGCGCGGGGACCTGGAGTGGGGCACCATCCCGAGGCTGGTACGGGCGGCGGCCGAACGCCACGGCGAGCGCGAGGCGGTCGTGGACGGCCGCACCCGGATCTCGTACGCGGAACTGGGCGAGCGCGTGGAGCGCGCCGCCGCCGCGTGCCTGGGCGCCGGGGTCGAGCCGGGCGACCGGGTCGCGGTCTGGGCGCCCAACACCCTGGACTGGATCGTCTCCGCGCTCGGCGCGGTCACCGCCGGCGCGGTCCTGGTGCCGCTCAACACCCGCTTCAAGGGCAGCGAGGCCGCCTACGTCCTGCGCCGCTCGCGCGCCAGGCTGCTCTTCGTCACCGGCACCTTCCTGGGCACCTCCTACGTCGCCTCGCTGCGCCGCGCCGAGGCCGAACTCCCCGACCTGGAACAGGTCGTGGTCCTCGCCGACAGCGCGCCCGAGGAGTACCGCACCTGGAAGGACTTCCTCGCGGGCGGCGACGCGGTGGGCGCCGACGAGGTGCGCCGCCGGGCCGACGCGATCGACCCGTCCGCGCCCTCCGACATCGTCTTCACCTCCGGCACCACCGGCCGCCCCAAGGGCGCGGTGATCACCCACGCCCAGACGCTGCGCTGCTACGACGTGTGGAGCGAGCTCGCCGGGCTGCGCGAGGGCGACCGCTACCTGATCGTCAACCCGTTCTTCCACACCTTCGGCTACAAGGCCGGGATCATCGCCTGCCTCACCCGGGGCGCGGTGATGGTGCCGCAACCGGTGTTCAACGTGGACACCGTGCTCGCCAACATCGCCGCCGAGCGCATCTCCGTACTGCCGGGACCGCCCACCCTGCACCAGTCGCTGCTCGACCACCCGCAGCGCGACGCCCACGACCTGAGCGCGCTGCGGCTGGTCGTCACGGGCGCGGCGGTGGTGCCGCTGCGGCTGGTGGAGCGGCTGCGCGGGGAGCTGGGCGTGGGCACGGTCCTCACGGCGTACGGACTCTCCGAGGCGAGCGGCATCGTCACCATGTGCCGCCGCGGCGACGACCCCGCGACCATCGCCACCACCTCGGGCCGCGCGATCCCGGACACCGAGGTGCGGGTGGACGCGGAGCCCGGGGAGCCGGGGGAGGTGCTGGTGCGCGGGCACAACGTGATGAGCGGCTACTTCGAGGACCCGGAGGAGACCGCGAAGGTCGTCGACGCGGACGGCTGGCTGCACACCGGTGACGTGGGCGTCCTGGACGAGCGGGGCAACCTGCGGATCACCGACCGGATCAAGGACATGTTCATCGTCGGCGGCTTCAACGCCTACCCGGCCGAGATAGAGCAACTGCTCGGCCTGCACCCGGACGTCGCCGACGTCGCGGTCATCGGGGTGCCGGACGGGCGGCTGGGGGAGGTGGGACGGGCGTACGTGGTGCGGCGGCCCGGCTCCACGCTGACGGCGGACGACGTGATCGCCTGGTCGCGCCGGGAGATGGCGAACTACAAGGTGCCGCGCGGGGTGGAGTTCGTGGCCGAGCTGCCGAGGAACGCGAGCGGCAAGGTGGTCAAGGGGGAGCTGAGGTCGCGGGCGACGGGGTAGGGCGCGCCGCGAGGGTCCCGCCGTCTGCCGGGGGAGCGAGGGTGTCCCGCCGTCCGCCCGGGGAGCGGGGGCACGGCGTCCTGCGCCCGGCGTCCGGGGACCCGGCGTCCGGGGAGCGGTGTCCCGGGCGCGGGGGTGGGGCCGGCCGTGGTGGCCCGGCCCCGGGGTAAACGATTCAGCAGCAGAGCGAGTTGTCGGCCGGGGAGGCCGGCATGTGGTTGTCCTGGACCGTTATCGCCGGGCGTCCGCTGGGCGGGCTCGGCATGTGGTTGTCGGCCATCGCGGGTCCGGCCGCGGCCCCCACCGCGGCGGTGGCGAACAGCAGGGCTGCGGCGAGAACACTTCTCGTTCGGGTCATTCCGGCTCCTTACACGTAGTGCTGCGCGTGAGAACAGGATGGACCCTAGTTTCAAGCGAGCGTGTGTTCGATGAGAACGCCTGGATCCCGTGCGCACGGGAGGGACGGGGCGTGCTGCGGCCGCGGCGGCTCCCCCTCCGCGCCGCCGCGGCCGCACCCCGTCGGGATGGTGGTCTTCTGGTGCCTCAGGGCTTCTTGGGCGGCACCGGCATGTGGTTCTCCATGGTCACGACGCCGCCGTCGGTGGTGGCCGGGACCGGGTTCTCCTGAGGCGCGGTCGAGCCGTCCAAGGGCGGGACGGGCATGTGGTTCTCGCCCTGCAGGATCGGGCTGCCGGTGTCCTTCTTGGGCGGGACGGGCATGTGGTTCTCCATGGCGACCACGCCCTCAAGCTTCTTCTCGTCGCTCATCGTGCTCAGCTCCCCTGTGTTCGCACTGGTCGGTGAACGCCCGCTCGGCAACTCCCCCGTGGGCTGCCGAACGGGCGTTCTGGGACCGCTCACCTTAGCGGCGAGCCCCCTGGCGACCCGTCTGCCCCCCGACGCGACGGTCCGTTGAGTAAGAGACTGACCCCTCGACATAAACGAATGCTGAACGTCCGCATATCCCCAGCTCAGGCCCTGCGGCGGGGGAGTTGCCCGGTCCGGTCCGGGCGCGGAACGGGCGGGGACGGCCCCGGAACGGGCACCGTACGGCCCCGGATCGGGCACCGTACTGGTCCCGAACGAGCGCGGAACGGCTGCGGAACCGTGACCTCCGTAGCCGGGTGGTGGCCGACGGAAGGGGTGCTACGCGGCCGCCGCCGGGGTCAGCAGCGCCCGTACCCGGTCCACGTCCGGTGCGCCGGACTGCTCGAACAGGGACAGCGCCTCCTGCCAGCAGGCCCGTGCGCGGTCCAGCTGGCCCAGCTGGTCGAGCGCCTCGCCCAGCGTGGTGAGCGCGCCCGCACGCGTCCGGTCGCCGCCCACGCAGCCGTTGGCCAGGGCCTGTTCGGCGTGCCGGGCGGCCTGGGCGGGGCGCCGGGCGCTCAGGTGCACCTGAGCGATCCGGAAGTGGGCGGTGCCCTCCCACAGCCGCTGGCGCTCCTTGGCGAAGATGTCCAGGGCGCGGTTCAGCTGCTCCAGCGCCTCGCCGGGGCGGTCGGCCCCGGTGAGCGCGATGCCCAGCGCGTAGAGGCTGTTGGCCAGGCGTACGGTCAGCCCGAGGGCGTCGTAGATGGCGACGCCCTGCTGGGCCAGCTCGATCGCGGCCCCCCTGCGTCCCAGGAGCGTGTTGACCCGGGACAGGTTGCACAGGGCGCTGGCGGCGCCCGGCAGGTTGCCCAGCGTGCGGGCTCCGTCGATCGCCCGGTGCAGGTGCCGTTCGGCCTCCTCGTAGCGCCCCTGGGACGCGGCGACGATGCCCCGGTCGTTGTCGGTCCAGTAGACGAGGAACCCGTCCCGCGCGGCGGCGGCGAGCTCGGACGCGGCGATGGCCTCCACGTCCGCCTCCAGGTAGCGGCCGGCCACCAGGTGCACGTTGGTCAGCGCCGTCCTGGCGCGGGCCTCGGCGTGCCCGTCCCCGGCCGAGCGGGCCTTGTCGCGGGCGGCGACGGCGGTGGCCTCGTACAGCTTGGAGTTGGCGCCGGACTCGCCCAGGTCCTTGGCCGCGCACAGCAGGTCCACCGCCCGCCTCAGCCGCACCCCCGTGAACGACTGCCGCGCGCACGCCAGCAGGCAGTGCGCCTCCGCGTACAGCCAGTCCAGGGCGCCCTGGCGGTCCTGGAAGGACAGGCCCAGGTAGGTGGTGGGTTCCAGGTGGTCGATGAGGCGGTCGCCGGGGCGCTCGATGGCGTACACCGAGGCGGCCGTGGCCAGGTAGAAGTCGAGGAGC
>NZ_JBEOYE010000090.1:0-36603 GCF_040296945.1 Streptomyces sp. NPDC001941
ACGACCTCGTAGAGCCCGGCCAGGGAAAACGTCTGGCGGGAATCCTCGAGGGCGGCCGCGTAGTCCCGCTCGAAGGCCGGCACCCACGTCGCCGCACGCTTGTCGGCGCGCAGCTGGGCAAGGAGTTCGGCCGGCGCCCCGGGGGCGGGGGCGTGGGCGGCGACGGGTACGTGGTCAGGCTGCGCGCTCATCTGGGCCTCCCGGAGGGTCGTCTCTTCACGGTACGCGTGTACGCGTGGTCTGGGGCGGCATCCGGCTTCCCGGGCCGGCCAGTCCGCGTAGGCGGCGGATCGGCCCCGGCCCGGCCCAGGCCGGGGCTACGTGCTGGTTGAACACCGTAAGGTCGTCCGGTCGCTCAGCCGATGGTGAAGCGCTGGTTCTGGGCGTTCCGGTCGCAGGCGGCCGTACGGTAGTAGCCGTCGTCCTGCTGGTAGAGGCATCGGCTCGTGCCCACGCTCTGGAGCATGACGGCGCTGCCGGCGGCAGGCTGGACGGTGCGCCACTTCTGGTACGAGCCGCCGTTACAGCTCAGGGGATAGACGTCTCCCTGGACGTTGCTGTCGAGGCAGCGTCCCCAGAAGTTGTTCTTGAGCGTGGTGCTGGTGTTGAGGGTGCCGTTCCACTGCCACAGGAGGCTGCCGCGTCCGGTGGTGCAGCGGTCGCTCTTGAGGCCGGTTTCGGAGTTCTCGCGCAGGCATTCACCGTAACGGTAGTTCGCGAAGCGGCTGGTGGCGGTGGCAGCCGAAGCGGGTGTGGAGGTGAGGAGGGGAAGGGCGAGGCCGGCTGCGGCGATCAGGGCGGCGAGGGCCTTCCGGGTGGGACGGTGCACTGGGGATCTCCTCCCGTGGTTTTCAGTGGTACCTCGACAGGGTCCCCGAATGCCACGGCCTCAACCTGAAGAATGGGCAAGCTGGGCAGGCGAATGCGGGTCAGCCTGCCGCGACGAGCCGCAGCGGGTCCGGCCCTCAGGTACGGGCACGCAGTGACGGGCATGTCGATGACGATCCTGCCCGGTCGGGCGCTGACAGGGGCACACGTATCTGCGGGGTGGGCAGCGGCGTCGCGGTTTCTACTGGCCGTAGTGGCGCTCCCGTGCGCCCTCCAGACGGTTGGCGAGCGCGAGTGCAGGGCGGGGCGGGGCGGGGCAACCACCAGGAGGAAACCTATTGACCTGGATACGGGGTGAGATGGCCTGCTTCGTCGCCGGTGCCCGTGGTGGAGAGCCTGTACCCGGTGCCCACGTAGTGCCGGTGGGTCTCGTCGAACGTATGGGAGCACGTGGTCGGGAAGGACACGCAGGGTTCTCCCACGGACCCCATCCATTTCCCCGGAGTGCCGCGACCGGGCCACCCACGTGACCGGGTGGGAACGTTGTCTGTCATGATCCTTCGCGGCGCGGCAGGGGAACGGAAGGAAGTACGAGTATGAGCGAAGCACGCGTGGCACTGGTCACCGGCTCCTCCTCCGGCATCGGCGCGGCCGTGGCCCGGCTGCTGGCCGCCGACGGGGTGCGGGTCGTCGTGAACTCGGCGCGGTCCGTGGACGCGGGCCGTGCGCTGGCCGCCGAGCTGCCCGGCGCCGTGTACGTCCAGGCGGACGTGTCAGACGAGACACAGGCAACCCGCCTGGTAGAGAGGACGATCGAGGAGTTCGGGCGGCTTGACATCCTGGTCAACAACGCCGGGACGACCCGCTTCATCCCGCACGACGACCTGGCGGCGGCCTCCCCCGACGTGTGGCGCGACCTGTTCGACGTCAACGTGATGGGCGTCTGGCACACCATCACAGCCGCCGTCCCCCACCTCAAGGCGAGCGGTTCGGGGTGCGTGGTCAACGTGTCCTCGCAGGCGGGGGTCCGGCCGGGCGGCAGTTCCATCCCGTACGCCGTCTCCAAGGCGGCCGTCAACCACATGACCCGGCTGCTCGCCAAGACCCTCGGCCCCGAGGTGCGGGTGAACGCCGTGGCCCCGGGCCTGATCGACACCCCTTGGTACGACGGCCTGGACCCGGTCGCGGCGGAGGGCGCCAAGAGCCACGTCGCCGGGGTCGTGCCCCTGCGCAGGGTCGGCACCGCCGATGACGTGGCGCGGGCCGTGGTGGACCTCACCACCGCCGCGTACATGACCGGCGAGGTGCTGCTCGTCGACGGCGGCGGCCACTTGCTGGGCTGAGCCGGCACCCGCACCAACCCGGCGCCCGCACCCCCTGAACCGCACCCGGGTCAGGGGGTGCCTCGGATTCGGGGCGCTTCGCGTACACGTGTACGGGGGCGCCGGACACAGGGGCCCCGTGGCTCGGCGCACCTCGGCCCGGCGGCCTCGCGGGCGGCTCTCTGCCGTCTCGTCGTCCCGTTACGACAGGTGACGGGCGAAGAAGGTGCCCACCCGGCGCCGTACCTCAGCGAGTGTCATCGCAGGGTCGCCGGTGCCGACGAGCGTGGCTCGCGCCGTCGCTGTCACGAGACCGGCAGTCTGGAGTCGGGGGACGAGCGAGCCGTAGTCGGTGAACGCCCAGTGGTGCGCGTCGGGGAGGAGCACGCGGCGGCCGGGAAGGCCCGCCCAGGACGACTCGATCCGGGCGGCGCCGTCGAACCCGTCGACGCGAGGTGACGGGCGGCCCCTGAAATTCGAAGGCTGAGACCGTGTAGCGGTGCCCCGGCAGCCGGAGGCTGCCGACCGCCCGGCTGCGACGCCAGCCGGCCTCACGGGGACCAGCCAGAGCGCGTGGGCACGGCCTTCGGCTCAGGGACCGGGTCATGGCGAACAGCCTCGGGGGCGGGCAACTCCTCCTTCCGGAAAACCAGCTGACGCCCCGAGGTGGTGACGGCCGGCTCCCGGTAGGACGGGGAGTCGCTGTCCGCTTCGCCGTCCACCGTTACCGGGGCATCGGCCGCCCGGGTGGGACGCTCACCCACATGTCCCACCACGGTGGGAGGTTCGGTCGGCCAGCCATCGTGCCACTCGCCCCGTTCGCGAGGTGGACGGAGGGGACCGGCCACATTCACGCCAGGATCTCGGCACGACGACGCCCCACACCGACGGCTCTCCCCACCGCCGTTTCCGCCGCCGCCCCGGCCACTCCACGGTCCGCGGCCTGTCGTAGGCTCCGGGGGTTTCCCTCTCCAGCTGCGATCCGCCGTCCGGCCACGCGTCGGGCGGCGGTTCGGCGTCTCCGCACTGAACCGCCTCCACCGGGCCGCCCGGGTTCCTCGTCTCCGAAAGGCACGCACGTCCCTTGTCACATACACGTACACGCACATCCACGCGCACGCACGGGCGCATATCCAGACGATGGGACGTTCTCATCGGGGCGTTCGCCGGGGTCCTCACCCTGCTCGCCGCGGGCGCCGTGAGCGCGCCGCCTGCCGCTGCCAGTGGGGTCGCCCCCTCCAGCGACGCGCTCACCGGTACCGAGCAGGTCCTCTTCCGCTCCGGCACCGGTGGTTACGGGTGCTTCCGCATCCCCACCCTGGTGCGCACCAAGACCGGCGCGCTCCTGGCGTTCGCCGAGGCCCGCGTCTCCCCGTCCTGCGCCGACCGCGGCCCGATCGACACGGTGGTGCGCCGCTCCACCAACGACGGCCGCACCTGGGGCCCCGTACGCGTGGTCCTCTCCGGCGGTGAGAGCGACCCGCACGCCACCGCCACCCGGGGCAACGCCTCCCCCGTCGCCGACCTCACCACCGGCGACGTGTTCCTGCTGTCCACCTCCGAACTCGCCGTCCCCGGGGGCAAGCGCCTGGCCTGGGTGCAGCGCTCCACCGACGACGGGCTCACCTTCGGCACCCCCAAGCCCGTGACTCGCCTCAGCGGCCAGGACAAGGGCTGGTTCGGCACCGGGCCCACTCACGGCATCCAGCTCAAGCGCAACAAGCAGCACCCCGGCCGCCTGGTCGTCGGCGCGTACGAGAGCTCTTACGCCAAGCAGCCGGTCGGCGTGCTCTACAGCGACGACCACGGCGAGAAGTGGTCGGCCAGCAAGCCCGTGACCCAGGACCAGGCAGAGACGCTGAGCCCCGGCGAACCCTCCGTCGCCGAGCTCGCCGACGGCACCCTGTACCTCAACGCCCGCAACAACACCGACCCCGACCACCGCACCCACGCCGTCTCGGCCGACGGGGGCACCTCCTTCCCGGTCCAGAGCAGAGCCGGGCTCACCACGCCGCAGGTGCAGGGCTCGCTCCTGGCCCTGGAGAAGACCTACAACGAGACCCCGGGCGACATCCTCGTGTTCGCCGCGCCGGGGCACCCCACCGACCGCCAGGAGATGCGGCTGCGCTGGTCCACCGACGGGGGCAAGAACTGGAAGGACGCCTCCGGCGGAAAGATCAACGCCCAGCGCGCGGGCTACTCCGACCTCGCCGAACTCACCGAAGGCCAGATCGGCATGGTCTACGAAGGTGGCGCGGGCTTCTCCGCCGCCCAGATCCACTTCAACCGCTTCACCCCCGCGTCGGTCGGCATATCGGGCACGTCCCCCGGCCCGGCCTTCTTCCCGCAGCCCTCGACCCCGGCGGGTCGCACCACTCCCGACGTGGCGCCGGACGCCAACGACGCGTATCTGACGGGTGGTTCGCTCGGCTCCGGCCGCTACGGCCAGGGCCTTGAGCTCGACGCCTCCGACACCACCCCGGACCACGCGAACCTGCCCTACGCCCCGGCCCTCGACCCGGGTGACAAGAACGTCACGTACGCGCTGTACTTCCGCTACTCGGCCACCGCCGCCTCGCCGCAGCAGGCACTGCTCTGGGCCTACGGCCAGGGCGCGGACAAACCGCAGGTGTGGGTGCGCGTACAGCCGGGCCAGGACCGCCTGTTCGCCTGGGTGCAGGGCACGAACGGCACCGCCAGCGTCGCGCTGCCCGACCCCGGTGCGTCGGTCGCATACGGCGACGGCAACTGGCACCACCTGGCCCTGACCCGCGATGGCAAGGAAATCCGCCTCTCCGTGGACGGCGGCGCCCCGGCCACCGCGACCGGAGTGACGGGCGCGCTGGCCGCACCGCGCGCGGACGGCGTCGAGGGCATCCGCCTGGGCGCCAAGCCGGACAGTGGCGCGAGCGACGCCTTCACCGGCGCCCTCGACGAGTTCCGCGTCTACAAGAGCGCGCTCACGGACCCGCAGCTCCAGTCGGTGCGCGGCAACGGCGAACCGGTCCCGGCCGCCGTCCGGCTGCCCTTCCAGGTGGTCGACACGGCCGACGCGCCGACGATGGCCTCGGTACAGATCGAGGACGACGTCTCCGGGAACTGTGCGGACGGCACCCTGCTCGGCAGCACGCCCAAGGAGGTCCCGGGCCGGATCGACAAGGGCGCGGTGGAAGTGTCGGCCGACCGGCCCGGCATCGAGGTGCCCTACCTGCCCGCGCTCGACGTGGGCGCGAAGGACTTCACGTACACCCTCTGGTTCTCCTACAACGCGAGCACCTCCACCCCGGACGCCGCCCTCCTCTGGGCCTACGGCTCCACGACCGGGCAGCCCTCCCTGTGGGTCCGCGCCCAGCCGGGCCGAGACCGGCTCTTCGCCTTCGCCGAGACCCCCGCGGGCAACGTGCAGGTCGCCCTACCCGACCCAGGCTCCTCGGTCGCGTACGGCGACGGCAACTGGCACCTGCTGACGCTGAGCCGCTCCAACGACCGGCTCCAGGTGGCCGTGGACGGCAAGGCACCGGCCGAGGCGGCCGGGCTGACCGGCTCGCTCACCGCGACCAGCCCGGACGGTCTGCGCGTCGGCTCCAAGCCGGGCGGCACCGACGTCCTCACCGGCCGCCTCGACGACGTGCGCCTGTACAAGCGGGCGCTCACGCAGGCGGAGACGGCGAAGGTCGCCGCGTCCGCGCCGGGCTCCGGCGGCGGCTACCCGTCCGACCGGCCGGCCCTGTGGTGGTCGATGGAGTCGGGCAACACCGAGGTCCACACGGTGGCCCGCCCGGCCGCCGGCCCGGCGACCCCGTCGTCCTCGCTCCACTGCGGCCATGGCTACGTGCGCGGCAACCCGGCCCTTACCACCGGCGTCTTCGACCAAGGCCTCGCCTTCGACGGCACGGACGACGGGGTGGAACTCCCGTACGGGTCGCAACAGGCCCTGGGTTCCGGTGACTTCACCCTCTCCACCTGGGTGAAGTACACCGCCACCGCCTCCAGCCCGAACCAGGTCCTGGCCTGGGCCTACGGGGTGGGCGCCGGCGAGCGCCAGCTGTGGCTGCGCGCCCAGCCGGGCCAGGACCGCCTGGTCGCGCTGGTCCAGACGGACACCGCGACGGCCATGGTCGACGCGACCGACGCCAGTGCGGCGGCGGGCTTCGGCGACGGCGCCTGGCACCACGTCACACTGCGCCGCACGGCCAACAGCCTCTCGCTGACCGTGGACGGCAAGGCTCCTGAGGAAACGGCGACCCTGCCGGGATCGCTGACCTACGGGGACGCCTTCGCGGTCTCCGGCTTCACCCTGGGCGCCCGCCCCGACGGCGCGGACCGCTTCAAGGGCGCGCTTGACGAGTTCCGCCTGGTCCGCCGCGCCCTGACCGACCAGGAGGTGGACGCGCTGCGCCTGACGAACGCCCCGACGGGGACGGCCACGACGGTGCAGCTCCCGTTCGAGACGATCACGCCGCAGGGATACGCGCGCATGTAGGGCCGACGCCGAGTCGGCTCGGAGAACGCGGCACCAGGGAGCGGGCGCGGGGAGTCTCACCCCGCGCCCGCTCTCCGTGCTACCGGCCCGCTGTCCCTGCCGGGAGTCGTGGGACAGTCATGGCATGTCCGTCGACATCGCTTATCCCGTCTTCCGTACGTCCGACCGCGCCCTCGCCCTGAGCACCGCGCGCCGCCTGGTGGAGTACGGGCGCCGCGAGTGCTCCGAGGTATCCGTGTACGGCGAGTTCGGTACCGTCGCCGAGGCCCGGCGGGTGGCCGCGAGGTGGCCGGAGGGCTGGTTTCGGGGTCAGCGGCGCACGGGTTCCCGTTCAGGACGGAGCAGCCGGCCGGCCGGATGGGCTGACGGCGCACTCGGGTCCGACCTGCCGGTGGAGCCTGGTGCGTACGAGGGGCAGCTGCCGGTCAGGTTCGATCTGGACGACCTGGCCGTGGGCAGTGTCGAGGAGGCGTTCGTGCGGACCATCGGTACGAATACGGGCATGGTCCACTGGCATTCGCTGGCCTGGCCGGAGGCCATCGAGCTGGGCTTCGACGGCGATGAGAAGCACGCCGAGGTGATGCTTCTGCTCAACACCGGCAGTCGCGAGCTCGACGTGCCGGACGACGGCGACAGGGTCCTGCTCCACCTGCGCAGCACGGTCATCGACGGAGAGCAGACGAGGGAACCGTACGCGCACTGGCTCGCCGCGCAGGCCGGGCTCGGGATCATCGGCCCGGGACAACCGTCCTGAGGCAACCGGCCCCCGGCAGCCGCCCGGAGGCAACCGCCCCGGGGCAGCTGTCCCACGGTACCCGCCCGGAGGCATCCCACCCGGGACAACCGTGCCAGGGCAGAACCCTGTTCGTGTGATCCCGGGGTCGGGATCAGGGTGATCTCGGGGTCGCCCCTCATCCACGGCGTCTCTGCCTGGTCCTCAACGCCACCCTGGGCGCACCCGCTCCGACCGCGCGCCCGTGGGGTTCAGACGGTGTGGCGGTGGAGTGCGGTAAAGAGTGGGTCGATGTCCTCCGCGGTGTGGGGGAAGGCGGTGACGAAGCGGACGACGCCAGGCTCTCAGCGGTCGTGGTAGAAGGCGTGTCCCTCAACGAGGAGCCCTTCGACGACCGGTCTGGCAGGCGGCGGAAGAGGATGGTGGCTTGCGGGACGGCCAAGGGGCAGCTGTCCGGGAGGGCCTTGAGGCCGTCGCCGAGGCGGGTGGTCATGGCGTTGGCCCGGCGGGCGTCGTCCAGCCACAGGCCGTCGGCAAGGTGGGCGTCGAGCTGGGCCGTCTGGAAGCGCATCTGGGAGGTGAGCTGGCCGGCGCGCTTGGTACGGAAGGCGAGTTCGTCGGCGAGCGCGGGGTCGAAGCAGACGATGGCGTCGGCGGTCACTCGCTGTACGGATACCCGGTCAGCCTGCTGCTCCCGGAACGCCTCGCCGGGGAACCGGCGGGCCGCGGAGAACAACCTGCCCGGAGCCCCCGGGACCGGCCGCGCCCACCGCGCGAAACCCGGGGCGGGCTCGGCCGGTCCGGGCACAGAGGGCCGGTCCGGACACCGGGGGCCGGTCCGGACACCCGGTGGGATCAGGAGCCCTGGACGGTGGTCTTCCTGGTCCCGGCGTCGTAGACGAGGCTGCCGCCCTCGAAGTCCTGCACGGAGCCCTTCACGGGGCCGTCCCCGCCGCGGACCTGCGTGAGGCTCGTCATGTCGCCGGTGGGCAACCCCAGGCGACCGGTGGCACCGCCGAGCCGGTCCCACGCTGCAAGGACCGGCGGCAGGACGGCGTGGGTTCCGGTCCCGGGCGAGGTGCAGATCGCTCCGCCGGTGAAGCGCTGGCAGGACCCCTTCGTCCCGGTCCTGGTGGTCACCGGGGTCGCGTCAGTGGTGGGGTAGCCGAGCTTGCCTGCTTCGGCGCCGAGCTGCTTCCACTTGGCGAGGATCCCGCCGCGCAGTACGTGCTGGCCCGACTTCGGCGACCAGTACACGGCGCCACCGGCGAAGGCCTGGGAGCGCCCGCCCGCCTTGGCCGTCGTCTCCGACGCGGTGGCGCAGCCAAGGAGTGCGTCCCGGGTGCGGGCGGTGGCGGCGTGCGGGCCGGGGGCGACGGCGCAGTCGAAGGCGGCGGTGACGGTGTGGTCGGCGTCCATGGTCAGGGGCAGCGGGCTGGTGCGGCCCTTGTTGATGCCGTCCACCTGCCAGCCGGTGAACCGGAAGCCCTTGGCCGGGAGGGCCTTGAGGATCAGGGTCCTGCCCGCGGGCAGGCGGCCGGGAGCCGGGGTGATGCGGCCGGATCCGGTGGGGCCGGTGGTGCGGGTGGTGAGGGTGTAGGAGGCGGCGGTGAAGTGGGCCGTGACGGTGTGGTCGCGGTCCATGGTCAGGCGCAGCGGGTCCTGGGGCGGGGAGTCCTGGCCGTCGATGGTCCAGGAGGCGAGGCGGTAGCCGGGTGCGGGCCGGGCGTCGATGACGGTGGAGGCGCCGTCGGCGTAGGGGCCGGGGTCGGCGGCCTGGACGGTGCCGGTCTTGGGGCCACCGGCGACGGTGAGGTTCAGCCGGCGGTCGGCCTTGGCGAAGCGTGCGCTCACCTGGTGCGGGCCGGAGACGGTGAAGTCCAGTTCGGGGTCGGTGCCGGCCTGGCGGCCGTCGAGGTCGAACTCGACGAACCGGTAGCCGGGCGCGGGTTTCGCGTGCGCGGTGACCCTGGCGCCCTGGGTGTAGCCGCGGCCGGGGGCGGGGGTCAGGGTGACGGTGCCGCCGGAGGGCGGCACCGTCGTGGTCGTGACCGGGTAGGTGACCGGCGCGGCGGTGGTCTTGGTGAACGTCGCGCTCAGGGCGTGCGGGGCGTCCATCAGTACGGCGCGCGGGTTGACCGCCCCGGCGTCCTTGCCGTCGAGCTTCCAGCCGGTGAAGGCGTACCCCGGCTTGGGCGTGGCGGTCACGGTGACCTTGCTGCCCGCCTCGTACGGGCCCGGCTCCCCCGCCTCGACGGTGCCGCCCTGGGCCGGGCTGCCCGTCAGGGTCAGGGCGTGGGTGATGACGGTCGGGGTGGGCGGGGTGCGGTACTGGGCCACGACGGGGAAGGTCTGGCGCAGAACGCGGGCGTTGTCGTGCTCGGCGTTGCCCAGCGTCTCGCCCGACTCCGCAGCGGCCGTGGGGCTGGAGTAGAGCTGGGTGGTGGCGCAGGAGTAGGCCGGGGAGCAGGCCGATCCGTAGGCCATGATCGAGTGGTGCTTCTGGGAGGGCACGACCCAGCCCCGGTTGTAGGGGTAGTGCGGGTTCTTCTTCCACGCGGGGTTGCCGCGTTCGAGGGTGAGGTCGTCGTGCCACAGCGAGAGGTTGTGGCCGAGCTCGTGGGCCATGGTGCTGTTGGGCAGGTCGACGGCGTCGACGGCGGAGAAGTACGCGTACTCGGCGGAGGCCTCGTACAGGCCGCCGTCCGCCTCCCTCGTGGGTTTCAGGGTCGGGCGGGTGGGGGTGTTGGCGATGCCGGCGGTGTACTCCTGGCCCACGGTCTTGGGCACGTCGGAGATGACCGAGACCAAGTCGGTGTGGTGGGTCTCCCGGGCCTTGCGGGCCTGGGCACCGAGGGGTGTCTTGTCGTCCAGGACCGCGTTGAGGACTTCTTCGGAGTCCTCGCTGCCGGTGTAATCGGCCTTGAAGAACCAGCCGAACCTCACCTGGCCGTCGACCCCGGCGGCCTGCAGGGAGTCGTTCATCCGCTGCTCGGCCAGGGCCGTCTGGTTCTTCAGGCCCTGCAGCCCGCCGAGCTTGGCAGCGGCCTTGTCGGTGTAG
Organism: Streptomyces sp. NPDC001941; assembly: GCF_040296945.1. Lineage (NCBI taxonomy): Bacteria > Bacillati > Actinomycetota > Actinomycetes > Kitasatosporales > Streptomycetaceae > Streptomyces > Streptomyces sp. NPDC001941. The sequence goes on from NZ_JBEOYE010000090.1 coordinate 10,428, forward strand.
CCGACCGCCACGTCGATCACCGCAGGGCCCGTGGCCGGCGCGGAACGCGCGCGGCGCGCGCGGGTGCCGGTGTAGGGCCGGGGGTCGGAGGGGCCGTCGCTGGCCTTGACGGGCAGCGCCCGTACGTCGATCTCCCGCACCGTGCTCACCCCGTCGCCGCTGGGGGTGATCTCGTACAGCAGAGCTCTCTGCTGGATGCTGCCCGACACCAGCAGCGGACCGCCCGAACACGCCCCGCTCACCGTCAGATACGCCGGTGCGTCCGGCTGGTCGGCCAGGTGGCCGTCGATCAGGATCTGGTCCCCCGGCCGGTACGAGACGCTCTCGGCGTCGAAGGCGAACTGAACGTCCTCGAACAACGGCAGCTCGACGGTGAACACCCCCGTCGCCCGCTGGTCGCACACCGCCGCCACGTCGCCCGGACGCGTGATGAGTGTCGCTTCCCGCAGCACCCACGGCTGTCCGGCCACCACGCCCCGCGCGCCCTCCTGCACCGTGCGGGGAGCGGGCGCGGCGAGGGACGACTCCCCCGCACCCAGCACCACCGCGCACGCCACGACCAGCGCGCAGCCCGGCCACAGTCTTCTGTTCACCCTGTTCCTCTCAACAGATCCCGGTTCGACCCGCCCAGAAGAACCCCGCGCTCTCTCTGCCCAGCCGCACAACACGGGCGTACGTGACAAATCGCTCATCTGCCCTGTCAGGATGGCGCTACCGTCCCATCGGGCCCATAGTCGTCATCCCTGACGGGGTCCGTGCGCCAGTCCCGGGCGGCGGTCTCGCTCGGAGGACACGCACGGAACGCTCGGTCCGCCGAGAAGCCTCGGCGCCCTGGACTCAGGGGGTCACGCGGCTGCGCGCCGGCCGGGCGGGCGGCGGCGCAGGTGCGCGTCGGCGAGGGCGCTGGGGGTGTAGCCCATGTCGAGTCGGCCCACTCCGGTGCCCGGCGGGACGACGGTGTCGATCTGGTCCAGCAGGTCGTCGCTCAGGTGCACTTCGGCTCCGGCGAGGAGGTCGTCGAGCTGTTCCACGGTGCGCGGGCCGAGGATGGCCGCGGTGACGCCGGGGTGGGCGACGGCGAAGGCCATGGCCATGTGGGTCAGCGAGAGGCCGGCCCGCTCGGCGATGGGGACGAGCTGTTCGACCGCGTCGATGCGGCGCTCGTCGGCGAGGTGGCCGAACCACTGCCCACCGCGGTTCAGCGTCGAGGGCCGTCCCTTGCGCACCCGGCCGGTCAGCAGGCCCTGGGCGAGCGGGCTCCACACGATGGTGCCCATGCCGTACCGCTGCGTGGTGGGAAGGAGTTCGCGCTCGATCTCGCGGTTGAGGATCGAGTAGTGGGGCTGTTCGCAGCGGAACCGCTCGAGGCCCTTGCGCTCGGATGTCCACTGGGCCTCGACGATGCCGGAGGCGGGCTGCTTGGAGGTGCCGATGGCGCGCACCTTGCCGGCCCGTACGAGGTCGGTGAGGGCGGCGAGGGTCTCCTCCATGTCGGTGGTGTCGTCCGGGTAGTGGTACTGGTACAGGTCGATGTGGTCGGTGCCCAGGCGGCGCAGTGAGTTCTCGACGGCGGTGGTGATCCAGCGGCGGGAGCCGCCGCCCCGGTTGGGGCCCTGGCCCATGGGGTTGGAGAACTTGGTGGCCAGGACCACGTCGTCGCGCCGCCCGGCGATGGCCTTGCCGACGATCTCCTCCGACTCACCGAGCGAGTACACGTCAGCGGTGTCGATCAGGTTCATCCCGGCGTCGAGGGCCCGGTGGATCATCTGCGTCACGGCGTCGTGGTCGTTGTTGGCCAGCGCGCCGAAGTTCATCGCCCCGAGTGCGTAGGGGCTGACCTTGATGCCGGAGCGGCCGAGGCTGCGGTACTGCACGAGGACTCCCATCCACCAGAAACGGAGAATCTCTCCGCTTCCTTGCCGCTACTATACGGAGGGCTTCTCCGATTATGCGAAGTCAAGCGGAGAAGCCCTCCGTATAGACACGAGGGATGGGAAGTGCGCAGTTGAGCGACCAACGACCCCTGCGCGCGGACGCGCGCCGCAACCACGAACACATCCTCGCCACCGCACGCGCGGCCTTCGCCGAGCTGGGCCCGGACGTCTCGCTGAACGTCATCGCACAGCGCGCCGGCGTCGGGGCGGGCACCCTGTACCGCCGCTTCCCCAGCCGGGAAGTGCTCATCGAGGCCGTCTACCGCGACGACCTCAGCCGCCTGACCGACCAGGCCGTCGAACTCGCCGACCGCCTGCCCGCGCAAGAAGCCCTCGAACGCTGGATCCGCGACGTCCTCGTCCCCGCCCAGCACCAGCCCGGCCTCGCCGCCACGCTCCACACCGCCCTCACCACGGCACCCGAGGTCTTCCTGGAGAGCAAGAGGCGGTTCAGCGAAGCCGCGGACCGGCTCGTCACAGCGGCTCAAGCGAACGGCACCCTCCGTCAGGACATCGAAACCGGTGACGTACTGCGCCTGGCGGCGGGCATCGCCATGGCCTCCGCCGACACCCCCGACGCCTGCCACCGGATGCTGACCGTCATGTTCGACGGCCTGCGCACCACCTGACAGCCGCGTGCCCCATGTAGACACCTGCGGCTCGCGGCCAGAAAGGCTGACGCCGCTGGACCCAGGCCAGGCAGGCGTACGTCCCGAACCCCTTTGCGACAGTGCGGTCTTGTGGCACTCGCGCCGCAGGTGGCAGGCGGGCCCGGCGCTCCGGACATGAGCACGGCGGCGGGCAGCCGGCTCGCGCGCCGATCATGTGGTGGTCGGGCTGGCTAGGGTGATCGCGATCGGTCGGACCAGCGGGCCGGCAGTGCGTACGGGGGCGTGGAAGGCCGTCGTGACGGCGCGCCCCCTCCTGGTCATCGGGCCGAGTGAGTCCCGTGGGGCGGGTTGTCGGGCCGCCGGTACCCGAGAGGTTGATCTCCATGAAGCCGGTCGCACTGGTCACTGGCCTGTCCGGGGTGGTCGGAGCCACGGCGGCCCCCTTGCTGGCCTCGTCGTTCGAGGTCGTGGCCCTCATCGGTCGCCGCACCCTGGACGCGGGCTGTGAGCAGGTGCCCGTCGATCTGCGGGCGCCGCGGCTCGGCCTTGACGCGCGGACCTTCTCCCTGCTGGCGGAGCGTGCCGATGTGGTCGTACACATGGCGGGCAACGTCAACTACGCGGCGACCCCGGAGGAGTTGCACGCGGTCAACGTCGGCGGTGCGGGCGAGATGACGGCGCTGGCCGAGGCGGCCGGGTGCCCTCTGGTCTTCGTTTCGACGGCGTTCGCCGAGCGGTACCGGCAGGCTTCCCGTGAGGCGGAAGTGGGTTCGCTGACCCATGCCAGGCCGTCCGCGTACCACCGTTCGAAAGCGGAGGCCGACGCGCGGGTCCGGGCCTGTGCGCAGCCGTGGTCGATCGTGCGTCCGTCGATCGTCATGGGGGATTCGGGCGACGGTTCGATGCCGCAGCCGCAGAACGTGCACCGGATGGTGTCGCTGCTGGCCGGCGGCCCGGCGGCGATGTTCGGACATCCGGACCACCGCGTCGACATGGTCCCCCGCGACTACGTGGCCCGCACCGTCCACCGCCTCGCCCTGGACGCCGTCGACGGCCGCCCGCTGCCGCGTGAGTTCTGGGCGACGGCCGGGCCCGCCGCGCTGACGATGCGCCAGTGGTCGGAGGCCATCGGGCAGTTCCTCGCCCGGGCAGGCCGGCCCGTCCCGAAGCCGGAGCAGCTGGACCCCTTCACCGTACGGGTGTCCGACTACCCCGGATGGGAGCAGCTGTCGCGCGGGATGCGGCGCGGGATGGCCACGCTGTACGTGAGTACCCTCGCCCTCGCAGCGGAGCCGTTCCCCACCTCCTTCACCCACGCGGACCGGTCGCCGGAACGCCTGGGGGACGACCACGCGCTCGCGCGTTCCTTGTTCGACAACGACCTTGCCTGGCTCCTACGGGAATCCCGCGCCACGTGGGCAGTACGGCCCGTCGGGTAGGAGGCGTCCGTCCCGCGCGATGTCGCGTCACACCCCGGCACCGATCCTCCCTCGCACCACGGACGTCCAGGAGACTGTGTGAGCATCACCTTCGTCGTAGGAACCGGGCGCTGCGGCTCGACCATGCTCTCCCGCGCGCTGCACTCCCATCCCGACATCCTGAGCGTGAACGAGTTCTTCACGTCGCTGGCGGCCAAGGGCGACGCCGCGTTCCAGGACGTCGCGCTCGACGGGCAGCGGTTCTGGGCGCTGCTGAGCGGCCCGGCCCGCCCGTTCGACGCGATCGCCGCCTCCGCCTTCCGCACCCCGGAGATGCTCTACCCCTACGAACAGGGCCGGTTCCGTCCCGGCACCGGTGTACCGGCCATCGCGCACATGACCCTGCCCGCCCTGACGGCCGATCCCGACGCCCTCTACGACGACCTCGCGGACGCGATCCCGACCTGGCCCGTCCGTCCGGTCGCCGACCACTACCGCGCGTTCTTCGCCGACCTCGCGCAGCGGCTGGGTCGCACCGTGGTCGTCGAACGCTCCGGCGCCTCGCTCGCCTTCCTCCCGGCCCTGCGCGTCCTCTTCCCGGAAGCCCGCTTCGTCCACCTGAGCCGTTCCGGACCCGACTGCGCCCTGTCCATGAGCCGCCACGCCGCCTTCCGCATCCTGCTGCTGCGCACCGAGGCGATGAACCTGCTGGGGCTGGCCTCCCCCTTCGACATCGGCCCGGAGCACGCTGCGCAACTTCCCGACCATCTCGCCCACTTGGCCGGCGAGGTGGACTGCGATCTCGTGATGCGGACACCGATCCCCCTGGCGGCGTTCGGCGGGCTCTGGTCCCACCTCATGACCCAGGGCGTGGAGGAATTCCTGCGACTGCCGCCCGAACGCCGGATGGCACTCGCCTACGAGGACATCCTCGACGACCCCGCCCACCACCTCGGCCGCCTGGCCGACTTCACCGGGACCACGGCCCACCCGGCATGGCTGCGAGAGGCTGCGGCCACAGTCGTCCCGCCCCAACGCCCCCCGGTCACCGACCCCGACACCCTCGCCGCCTGTGCCCCGGGAGAGCACGCCTTGCAGCGCCAGAACTCCCGGACGGCACAGTGACCGACGGCCCCGTCGGCCTGGAGGCGTACCCAGTGCGCGCCCGACCGTCACGCCAGTGAGCCTGGGCCGCCGTACGCCTCCGGGTACGGAGGTCGGCCGGGTCAGTGCACGGGGATGGACCCGAGTGCATCCGGGACCGCCGTGCGACGGCTCTCGGCCTGTTGCGCGGCGGTCAGCGGTGAGGGTTCCTCGCGGGTCGAGGGCACGCGGTGGATGAGGTCCGTGACGACGTGGGTGTCGACGTAGGCCTGCACCTCGACGATCTTGTCCTCGTCGAAGCGGCAGAGCCACACGTAGAACGGATCGTAGGCGTTGCCGTCATTGGCGGACGCGACGCCCTGCATGATGACGATGGTCTGTTCGGCGGTCCCGTACATGGCCTTGAGGTCGAAGCTGAGGCCCCCGGATCGGGCACGGACCTGTTCGAGGGTCCCGTCGAGGAATTCACGCTTGTTCTGGTAGTGACCGGCCAGCGGGTGTCGACCGACCATCGTCCATTTCACGCTGTCGGAAACGAAATCGCTGAAGAACTTGTCGACGGTTGACAGGTCCCCCAACAGTTCGAAGATCTGTCGACGGTCCTCACAGGTTCCAGGCTGCTGATTCATGCGGCTCCTTTTCTTCCGTGCAGGTTCTTCCGTGCAGGTTCTTGCGACGGGTTGTTTCGTACGGCCCGTTCCGTACGGGTGCAGGACTTCAGGGTTTCCGCTTTCCGTGGCCTCATACTGCACGTTCCTGATCCGGGCGTGAACGCGTTGAACAGGCGCGTGCAGCGGTTGCGTTCAACGCGTTCACGCCCGAGAGCTGCTGCGCCCCGTGTCGAATCGCGGCTTCGGCGCAGACGACTTGGCATGGGGAAAAACACTGAGACGGATTTGCACGAGCGCCATCGACGGGTCATGGCGACGTGGTCGCCGCTGTTCTACAGCGACCCTCTGGAGGTGGTCTCCGCGCGCGGCTGCGAGGTTCTCGGTGGGGACGGTCACACGTATCTGGACTTCTACGGCGGCGTTGCCGTGAACCTTCTCGGTTACGGTGACGAGCAGTTGGAGGCAGCGTTACGGGAACAGCTGTCGAGCGGTGTGACGCACTGCTCGACCTTCTACCTCCACCGGAAGCCGGTGGAGCTGGCGGAGCTGATTGCCGAGCGGTCGGGGATCGAGGACCCCGCCGTGTTCTTCACGTGTTCCGGCTCGGAGGCGGTGGAGGCGGCGTTGCTGGCCGCGCGGGAGTACCGGGCGGCGGAGCGCGTCGTCGCGCTGGAGGGTTCGTACCACGGGCGGACGCTGGGCGCGCTGTCCGCGACCGGGCAACGGGGTTGGCACGGTCGGGTGGACGATCCGCTGCCGGTCTCGTTCCTGGCGGAGGGCCAGGACGTGTCCGAGGTGGTCGGTGCGGATGTCGCCGCCCTGATCGCCGAGCCGGTGCAGGGGGTGGCCGGCGCGGTGCCACTGGCGCCCGGCCGGCTCCGGGAGTGCCAGGAGGTGCTCGCCTCGGCGGGCGTGCCGTTGATCGTGGACGAGGTGCAGACCGGGTGGGGGCGCACCGGTCGGTGGTGGGGGTACCAGTGGCACGGGGTCCGTCCTGATCTGATCGTCTTCGCGAAGGGGCTCGGCGGGGGCCTGACCATCGGCGGTGTGGTGGGGCGCAGGGCGGTTCTGGACGCGTTGCCGATGCCGTCGGTCTCGACGTTCGGTGGAGGTCCGTTGAGCGCGGCGGCCGCGCTGTGCGTGGTGCGTGCGATCGAGAGCCGGGGGCTGGTGCGGCGGGCGGACCGGCTGGGCCGCCTGATCGTGCGCACTGTCCTGCGCGGTGGCGGTGGGCGCATCGGAGTCCGTGGGCAAGGGCTCCTGCTCGGGGTCGCCTGCCATGACGAAGCCGGGCTTCCTGACGCGCCGTTCGCCACCGCCGTGCACGAGGAGTGCCGTGAGCGGGGGCTGCTGGTGGGGCTGGGAGGCACGCACGGCAACTGCTTGCGGTTGATGCCGCCCCTCACGCTGAGCGAGGAGGAGGCCCGGCGCGGTGCCGAGGTGGTCGCCGCGTCGGTCGCGGCAGTGGGCTGAGCTGCGGTTTCCGTACACCAATCACGACACCCGTACATGACGACACCCGTACATGACGGCATCCGTACATCACGACTCGAACGTTCTCTGGAGGAGACATGACGCAGCACACGACGGACGAACCGGTGCGGGCAGAGCAGAGCTTTCCGCTCACCGCGGTGCAGCAGGCCTACCGGCTCGGGCAGGAGGACGGCCCGTTGGGCGGTGTGGCCTGTCACATGTACTTCGAGTTCGACCCGGAGAGCCTGGACCGGCAGCGGTTGGCGACCGCCGTGCAGGAGGTCCAGCAGCGACATCCGATGCTCCGGGCCCGGTTCGACGACCCCGACGAGGCACAGGTGATGTCGGAGCCGCTGGCCGAGTTGCGCCAGGAGGACCGGCCCGCCCGGCGCGTGCGGGAGGAGATGGCCGTGTTCCATCCGGTGGCGGAGGGTCTCGGCGGGCTCGACGTCCGGGTCAGTACGCGGTCCGGAGGCGGCTCGCGGCTGCATGTGGGCGTCGCCCTGATCGCGGCCGATCCCCCCAGCATCCGTACGGTCCTGGGAGACCTCGCATCCGCCTACTCCGGGCAGCCGGGCCCGGCACCGGGGGCGGACTCCTCTGGGGCGCCGGCCGTTGGGCGCCCCGCGGAACGGGATGACGGCTCCGGGCCGGAGGAGCTGCCGGAGCCGCCTAAGCTCCCCTGGGCCACGGACGCGGCCGAGGTCAGCGGGGCCCGCTTCACCCGCCATCACGTACGGCTGGAACCGCCCGTCTGGGAGCGCCTGGTCGAGCGGGCCGAGCACGAGGACGTCGCCGTCGAAGACCTGCTGTTCGCAGCCTTCGCCCACACGGTGGACCGGTGGAGCGAAAGCGACGACTGCGTGCTCAACGTGCCCCGGTTCGACCGTCCCGGGAGTGCCCGGGACGCCGTCGGTGACTTCAGCCGCCTGACTGCCGTACAGGTGCCCCTGTCCCAGGCGGAGGACCTGCGGGACGTGGTGGAGAAGGCGCGCGGCGCACTGCGTGCGGACTCCCCCACCGTGCAGGACGTACTGGCGTGGGCACGCGAGCGCGGTCTGAGCACGCGGCCCCTGGGCGTGGTGTACACGGCCGTCGACACGGCTTGGGCGCCTGCCTCCTTCACCGAGGTGTTCGGGCCGATGACCTGGATGGTGTCGCAGACCCCGCAGGTGTACCTGGACTGTCTGGTATATCCGGCGTACGACGGCGGGCCGCCGGTGATGGCGTGGGACGTCGTCGAGGACGTCCTGGCCGCTCCGCTGGTGGAGGCGATGACCGCGTACTGCGCGTCGATGCTGGTCGCGCTGGCCGATGAGGACTGGTCCCGGTCCACTGTGCTGCCGCTGCCCGCCGCCCAGCGCGAGGCGAGGGAGAGGGCCAACTCCGCGCGGGCCGAGGTGCCGGACGCGCTGGTGCACGACGCCTTCTTCTCCCATGCGCGTCGGGACGGCGACGCTCCCGCTCTGTTCAGCGACGACGTGCGCTGGAGCCGCGCGGAGCTGGCCGACGCCGCGTTGCGGGTCGCTTCCCTGCTTGTCGCGCGGGGATTGACGGTCGGCGATCCGGTGGGGGTGTGTCTGGCGGACGGGGTGGACCAGGTGCGGGCCGTCCTCGGAGTCCTCGCCGCGGGCGGCTGTTACGTACCCATCAGCCCCGACCAGCCCGAGGAGCGACGCAGGTCCGTCCTCAAGCGGGCCGGGGCCCGGTTCGTCCTGTGTGACCAGGAGCTTGCGGACGCGAGCGACGGTGAGGCGTACGCACGGGACGTCAAGGAAGACTCCCCCGCACCGGACGTGCCCGCCGACCGGCCCCTGTTCCACCTGCCGCTCGCGCTGGCCCGGGACGCCGAGCCGCTGGAGCAGCCGGTGACGGCGCCGCCGGACTCTCCCGCGTACATCATCTTCACCTCCGGCTCCACCGGGCAGCCCAAGGGCGTCGAGGTCTCCCACCGGTCCGCGCTCAACAGCATCCTCGACCTCAACCGGCGCTGGGGCGTGGGTGAACGGGACCGGTGCCTTCCCGTCTCCTCCCTCGACTTCGACCTGTCCGTGTACGAGATCTTCGGCCCCCTCGTGGCCGGCGGCGCCGTCGTGATCGCTGGGGTGGACGAGCACCGGGATCCCGAGGCCTGGATCCGCCTGATGAACACGTACGAGGTCACGGTGTGGGACTCGGTCCCGGTGCTGCTGGACGCACTGCTGACGCAGGCCGAGGAGACCGAGGCGCCGCGGTCGCTGCGCGTGGTGATGACCGGAGGGGACTGGGTGCCCCTGGATCTGCCCGGGCGGCTGCGCGACCTGCTGCCGCAGGCCCACTTCGTCGCCTGCGGCGGTGCGACCGAGGGCTCCATCTACTCCAACTACTTCGAGGTCAAGGCCGTCGAGGAGGAGTGGACGTCCATTCCCTACGGCTATCCGCTGGCGAACCAGCAGTACCGGGTGGTGGATTCGGCGGGCCGCGACTGTCCCGACGACGTGCCCGGAGAGATGTGGATCGGCGGGATGGGGGTGGCCACCGGCTACCGCAACGACGAGGAGCGCACCGCGGAGCGGTTCGTGACCGTCGCCGGGCGCCGCTGGTACCGCACGGGTGACCTGGGGCGCTACCGGTCCGGTGCGGTACTGGAGTTCCTGGGGCGCATCGACCACCAGGTGAAGGTGAACGGCTACCGCATCGAGCTCGGCGAGATCGAGTCCGTACTCACCTCCCACGACGACGTCGCCCGTGCGGTCGCGCTGGTCACCGACGAGGGAGCCTCGCGGCGCATCATCGCCTACCTGCAGCCTCATGGCGACCGCGTCGACACCGGACAGGTACGCGAGACCGCGCAGCAGTGGCTGCCCGCGTACGCGGTGCCCGAGGACTACCTGATGGTTCCCGAACTCCCCCTGAACCAGAACGGGAAGATCGACCGGAAGAAACTCGCGGGCTGGGCCGCCCCGCAGCAGCGGAAGACGGACGAGGAGCCGGTGCACGCCGGCGTGGAGAGCGACGTGGCCGCGCTCTGGTCCGAACTCCTGGGCCTGCGGGTCACCGCTCGCAACGTCAGCTTCTACGACCTGGGCGGGAACAGCCTGCTGTCGATGCGACTGACGCAGCGCCTGTCCAAGCGGTTCGACAAGGCGTTCACGCTCCGCCGGGTGCAGAAAGCTTCCACCGTCGCGGAGTTGGCGCGCCTGGTGGAGGACGCCCCGGTGACCGAGGACGCGCGCGTCACGGCCGATGGGGGCACGCGGTGAGCCCCCACGATCCCGGCTCCCCGGCGGCCGAGCTGCTGCCCGAGCCCGCGCGGAAGTGGATCCGGCCCATAGCGGGGGGCGATGGCACGGGTACCACCGTCGTCTGCCTCCCGCACGCGGGCGGCAGCGCCGGGGTGTTCAGCGCCTGGGCCGATCATCTGCCGTCCGGTCTGCGGGTGCTGGGGGTGCAGTACCCCGGTAGGGCGGACCGTCGCGACGAACCGATGCCCGATGACCTGCCGGACCTCGCCCAGCAGATCGCCTTCAGTCTGCAGTGGCTCGACGGGCCCTACACCCTGCTCGGCCACAGCATGGGGGCGGTCCTCGCCTACGAGACCTGCCGGAAACTCGCAGGTCTGGGGATCGCCGGGCCCGACCACCTGGTCGTGTCCGCCAGTCCTCCCCCGGACCACCCTGCCGCGGCCGGCCACGACGAGACCAGCACCGACGTGTCGGAGCTGCCCGCCTCGGTGACGGGGGACGACACCGCCCGCGAGCACTTCGAGGAGGTCATCGCCCAGGACCTCCGGCTCCTGCGGGGCTACGAGACCTCGAACGAGCCGATCGAGCCACCGCTCACCTGCCTGCACAACGCGGAGGACCCTGACATGGACCAGGACATCGCCCTCGGCTGGCAGAAGTTCACGACCTCCGCGTTCCACTCGGCCGAACTTCCCGGCGGACACTTCGCGCTCTTCCGCGACCCGGCGTCCACGTGGGCGGCCCTCGGACGGGAGGTGGGGCTGCGGGCCTGAACCGGCTTCACCCGGGTCTGCGGATGCAGCAGGCCTACAGCCCCACGACCCGGCGAGGTCATCCCCCGGCCGCCGGGGCGCGTCTGCCGCCCGTCCCCGGGCGCGCGGCCGGGAATGTCGCGCACGATCCCCGGGCACGGCACAGGCGGGGCCCTGGGTGCGGGCGGCAGACGCGCCAGCCCCTCTTCCCTCCCAACGGCTTCGACGGACGCACCCCCTGCCCATCTGGCACCGTCGGTCACGCGATCAGGCGGCGCCGGTGCGTAGGACCGCGCGTGAAGGGTGGGAAAGACGCGGCAGATGCCCCGGGTGCCGGTGATGTCCAGGCGGCGGGCCTTCTGAAAAGTGAGCGGTCCCGCCCGCCAGGGCACGTTCCGTCCCTGGCGGGCGGGCTGCAGCAGGGCATTGAGGATCTCGGCAGCAGACCCGGGCCGGGCCCACGCGAGAGTGATGTGGGTGCGGTAGGCGTTGTGGTCGGTGTCCGGTTTCCGCAGTCAGCACCTGCGGAAGCCGGACACCACCGCCCCGGCCGCTACTGGTCCGAACGAGCACGAGGACATCAGCGGCCAGTCGTCCTGCAGCACGTCCAGCCACCTGACCTCACGCGTTCCCCTGACACGCCCGCCTACACAGGCGGGCGGCCCAGATCACCGGGCTCGCGGCCTGCAGACGCCCTGCCGTCGCCCGGGCTGTCATCCTGCGGGGGCCGGGACCGGATACGCCGCGCGGCCAGGGCGCCCGCCATCAGGCGGGTCCGCTGCTCCCGCAGCTGCAGGGCCCGCTGGAGGAGCACCTCGCGCTCCGCCTGCAGTTCACAGGCGCACGCGCGTGCCGCCTGGAGCCACTCACTCAACGCGGCCCGGTCGGGACGTCTTCCGCCCATGGATTCCTCGCAGCACCAGCAGTCCGCCACTACCGGCAGTCTCCCGGCGAGTGCTTATCCCGGGCAATCCCGCGTCCAGACAGGTCAAGCGGCCCAGAACATGCCACGCCCGGGGCGGTCACTTGGGCGGCCTCAGATGCCCGTGAAGCGCGGCGGGGCCTTCCGGGTCGAGGTGAACCGTGCGGTGCGCCTTGCCCCAGAATGCGCATCCATGGGCAGGATCCGCCACACGGACGGCGCACGGACGCCCGGCGCCCCCCTCGACGCGACCCTCACCACTCCGTCCAGAGTCGACATCGCCCACCCCCGCTGGCCGACGCACGTTCCGCCTACGCCTACGCCGCCGACTGGGTCGCCACGAAGGTAGAGGGTCCGGTCGATCACAAGGCCCCTTGAGGGATGGACGCGCCATGCGCGAGGTGCCATGATCACGCTGCTGTCGGACGGGGGTCCGACCCTGCAGGGGAGCAACCGTGAAGCTGTACCTCGCCATACCTCTTGTCCTGATGGCATTGATCATCGCTGCTTCCGGCCTTGCCGCAGTTGCTCGTGGATGGGTGCTCCCCATGCACCGGCGGCACATCCGCGACCCCCACCGCTACGGCTGGGGGCAGCTCGTGCTGGCCTTCGCGCTCTGCTGGCAGTTGGTGTTCGGGCTGGTGGTCGACGACGCCGACACCCGGTCAGTGGGAACGATGATCGGTGGCGTACTCCTCCTGATCGGCCTCGCAGTCATGCTGGCGGGCCAGCTCGCACGGGGGAACGGCAAGGGCGGGAACGCGCCGTAGGTTTCGCCCAAGCACTCATGCTCGGAGCCAGATGCCCAGCGGTCGGACTTGAACGGTGGGGCGTGTACGTCGATGCGGTGAACTCCTGCGAACACCAAGGGCGTTCACCCTGGTGCACTCTCGCCCGAAGGCGGGGGCGCACCAGGCGTGAGCCACCGTGCGCGCCCGGCCTTCCGGCTCCCGTCCCGGACGGCTCACACGTCCCGGCGCCGTACCGCCTCCACCGCGACCGCGGCCGAGCCCACCGCCCAGGCGCCGAACACCACCCACGCCTCGGTGGTGCTCACCGGATACTTCCCGGCGCCCCAGTAGTTGCCGCTCAGTGCCTCCCAGGCGCTGAGCGGCATCGCGTTGCCGATCTCCGCGACCCAGCGGTAGGTCTCGCCCTGGAACAGGACCGGCAGCAGGAGCAGTGTGACGATCGCCCCGACGACGCTGCCCGCGGCATGTCGTACGACCGCGCCGAGCGCCATGCCGATCAGGGCGCTGAGCGGGGCGAGGAGCGCGGACGCGGCGACCGCGCGCAGGGCGCCCGAATCTGCGAGGGACACCCCGCCGTGGTCGCGCAGGAGCGCCTGCGTGAGGCCGAAGGAAGCCCCCGCGACCACCGCGCCGACTACGGTCATCACCGCACTCACCACGGCGATCTTGGCGAGGACCACGGCCCGCCGGTCGGGGACGCTGGTGAGTGTCGTACGGATGAGTCCGCTGGTGTATTCGCCGGAGACGGCGATCGCGCCGACGCAGCACGCCACGATCATGAGGATCTGCCACGCGGGGTCGAGGAAGGCCGTGTGCATCGCGTCGAACGCGAAGGCCTGGTCGTCCGGGGTGCCGGGCGGTACAGGGGGCTGAGCGGCGAGGCGGTCGGCGTTGGTGCGGGCCGAGTTGGCGTTGATGCCGATCACGGCGAGCGCGCCCGTGCCGAGCACCCAGTACGTGGAGCGCAGCGACCAGAGCTTGATCCACTCCGCGGCGAGGAGGTGCCGGAAGCGGTCCGGGGCCTCGGTGGGCGTCGAGGTCCGCAGGGGCGTCAGGGTGGTCATCGGGTCTCCCCCGTGGCTCGGGTCGTCGTGGTGTAGTCGACGCTGTCGGCGGTCAGCTCCATGAAGGCCTGCTCCAACGAGGCGTTCAGCGGGGTGAGTTCGCCGAGTGCGATGTCGTGGCGCAGGGCGAGCTCGCCGATGCGGTCGGCCGCGAGGCCGGTCACCGTCAGCAGGTCTTCGGCGCCCTGCGCCTGCGTGCCCACCGCCTCCGCGCCCTCGGCGCGCAGCGCCTGCGCCAGCCGTGCGGCCTGGCGTGCCCGCACCCGTACGCCCTGCTGCGTGCCGCGCGCGGCGAACGCGCCAAGGCTCTCCGCAGCGATCAGCCGGCCGCGGCCGATCACGATCAACTGCTCGGCGCAGAGCTCCATTTCGGACATCTGGTGGCTGGAGACGAAGACGGTACGGCCTTCGGCGGCGAGCCGGCGCAGCAGCCAGCGCAGCCACAGGACGCCCTCGGGGTCGAGGCCGTTGAGCGGTTCGTCGAAGATCAGCACGGACGGGTCGCCGAGCAGGGCGGCGGCGATGCCCAGGCGCTGTTTCATGCCGAGCGAGTAGCCGCCGATACGACGGCCCGCGACGTCTTCGAGCCCCACCTCGCCGAGCACCTCGCCGACCCTGCCGCGCGCGATGCCGTTGCTCGCGGCGAGTGCGGACAGATGGGCGCGTGCGGTGCGGCCGCCGTGGACGCCCTGTGCGTCGAGCAGCGCGCCGACGTGGCGCAGTCCGCGCCGTACGGCCCCGAAGTCCCGGCCGTCGATCGTGGCGGTGCCCGAGGTCGGGGTGTTGAGGCCGAGCAGCAGGCGCAGCGTGGTGGTCTTGCCGGCGCCGTTCGGGCCGAGGAAGCCGGTGACCCGGCCCGGGCGGACGGTGAACGACAGGGCGCTGACGGCCGTGGTGTCCCCGTAGCGCTTGGTGAGTTCGTTGATTTCGATCACGACTCCACGGTGGCCGCCGGCCGGAGTGCGCGGCATCGGGCCACCGGTCACATTCGCCGCGACCGGGTAGCCGACGGGCGTACGCCCGCGGGCCGATGTCCGGGCGGGGGCTGCTGCTTATGATCGCGGCATGAGTACCTCCCCTGAGCGCGGCGTGTGCGTGGTTCCCGACCGCGCCGTGAGCCCGGTCTCCCAGCACGGCGTGTGCGCAGGCCCCCACCTGGGCTGGAGCGTCACCCTGCCCGCACGCACCGGCATATGAGCGCCGCCTCCCCATCGAGCACCGTCGCCGTACGGTCGCGGCTCGCGGTGGCCTTCGAGGTCGCGGCCTGGTGCGCCGCGCTCGCCTACCCCGTACTGCTCACCGTCGCCGCGCTCGACGAGCCCGAGCTGACCGGCGTGCGCCTACTGCCTTCCGCTGCGCTGGCCGTCCTGCTCCTGCCGCTGCTGCCGCGCCATCCGCTGCCGACTCTCGTGGTGCTCCTGATCGGCTCGTTCGCGGCGACGATCCTGGCCCAGGACCGCTCGGGCCCATCCTTCCCCGAGTGGACGCAGGGCTGGCAGCTCGCCTACCTGCAGGCGCTGTTGACCGACCTCGCGGTGGGGTACGTCGCCGCGAACCGCCCCCGGCGCTCGGCGGTTGCCGCGGGAGTGCTCGCCGCACTCGCCCAGGTCGCGGCGGTCCCGTACTACCGCTCGGGCTCCGATGTCACCGTCAGCACCTTCGTCACGCTCCTCCTGGCGCTGGCCACCTCCTGGCTGGTCGGCCATTCGGTGGCCGAGCGGAGCCGGCACGCACGGGCGCTGCGCGAACAGGCCGCGGCGCAGGCGGTGACGGCCGAACGGCTGCGGATCGCACGGGAGGTGCACGACATGGTGGCGCACAGCATCGGCATCATCGCGATCCAGGCGGGGGTGGGCCGGCGGGTCATCGACACCCAGCCGGCCGAGGCCCGCAACGCGCTCGGCGCGATCGAGTCGACGAGCCGCGAGACGCTCTCGGGGCTGCGCAGGATGCTGGGGGCGCTGCGCGAGTCCGAGGACGCTCCCCTGGCTCCGGCCCCCGGGCTGGCGGACCTGGACCGGCTCGTCGTGGCGGCGCGGGATGCGGGCGTGCGGGTGGTGTTGCGGCGCCACGGTGAACAGCGCGCACTGCCCCCGGAGATGGAACTGTCGGCGTACCGCATCGCTCAGGAGGCGGTCACCAATGTCGTACGGCATGCGAGCGTGCGTGAGTGTGAAGTGGCTGTCGGCTTCGGCGTGGAGGAACTCACCGTGACCGTCACCGACGAGGGCCGTGGCGCGGTGCTCGGCGGCGAGGGGTACGGGCTGGTGGGGATGCGGGAGCGGGTGACGCTGCTGCACGGCTCGTTCGAGGCGGGGCCGCGACCCGGGGGCGGCTTCCGGGTGAGGGCCCGGCTGCCGGTCCCGGCGGAGGCTGCGGATTCCGGCGACGGAACGATGGCTGCCGCCCACGGCGGACTCCCCGCGGAGGAAAAATGACTGCCACGCACGACGAATCTCCCACGGAGGAACGATGACTGCCGTGCGGGTGCTTCTCGCGGACGACCAGCCGCTGGTCCGCAGCGGGCTCCGGGTGCTGATCGCCGACGCCCCGGACATCGCGGTGGTCGGCGAGGCCGGCACGGGCGCGGAGGCGGTCCGGCTGGCCGCCGAGCTGCGGCCCGATGTCGTCGTGATGGACATCCGGATGCCCGGCATGGACGGGATCGAGGCGACGGCCCGGATCGGCGCCGCACTGCCGGACACGCGGGTCCTGATGCTCACCACGTTCGACGACGACGAGTACGTCTACGGCTCGCTGCGGGCGGGTGCGTCCGGCTTCCTGGTCAAGGACATGGCGCTGGACGACATCCTCGGCGCGGTCCGCGTGGTCGCGGGCGGCGACGGCCTGATCGCGCCGAGCGTCACCGGCCGGCTGATCGCCGAGTTCGTGGCGCGGCCCGAACAGAAGCACCCACAGAGGGAGTTGACCGGGATCACGGGCCGCGAGCGCGAGGTGCTCGTGCTGGTCGGCCGCGGTCTGTCCAATGCCGAGATCGCCGGCGAGCTGTTCATCAGCGTCGCCACCGCGAAGGCCCATGTGGCGCGGCTGCTCGCCAAGTTGTCGGCGCGCGACCGCGTACAGCTGGTGATCATCGCGTACGAGACGGGGCTGGTGTCGCCGTCGGGGTGAGGCGGCCGAGTACCGCGACCTGCGCTTCCACTTCGACGCCGCGCTCAAAGGAACCCCGCTGGTCGTGGTGACGGGCGCGATCACCGGAGGCATCGCAACCCTGGTCTCCTGAGCCGAGGCGCGGG
Organism: Streptomyces sp. NPDC001941; assembly: GCF_040296945.1. NCBI lineage: Bacteria > Bacillati > Actinomycetota > Actinomycetes > Kitasatosporales > Streptomycetaceae > Streptomyces > Streptomyces sp. NPDC001941. The sequence continues at coordinate 27,550 of NZ_JBEOYE010000090.1, forward strand.
CAGTCGCGGGGCACTCCTGCTCCCAACGGGGCAGCGACCGGTACGAGGCGTACGGGACCCGCCAGCCTCCTGATCCTGGAGCGCCTGTCCGGGGTAGGGAGCCGGGCCGCGGGCGCGGTGGAAGAAGCGAGGGCCTGCCGCTGCGGTGGCTTCAGGACGCCGTCCAGACCCGGGGCGTGACGGTGTAGTCGGCGTGCGGCGGGTCAGGCGATCTGTGGTGCGGGGGTGGGGAATGCGCCAAGTCGTCTGGATGCGGCGTGCATCGGGCGGGTGGTGGATAGGGTCTGGGGCATGGCAGCACAGGGGGTGCCGTCCGCCGAGACCGTTCAGGCGGTCACGGAGTGGGTGAGGCAGCAGTGCGCGCTGCTGCGGGACGTGGCGCCGGTGGAAGACGGGTTCCAGGAGCGGTTGCGTGCCTCCAGCGCCATCAGCGTCTCGCGCGGGATGGAGCAGACCGCGGACAGTGCGTGCCGTTCGCTGCTGTACGAGCTGAGCCGGGAGAAGGTCAGTGACGTCGCGGTGCGGACGTTCTGGCAGGCGTTGATGGGGGTGGCGCTGGCCGCCGGGGACTGGCACAAAGCGCCTGAGAACGTGCGCGATGCCATCGGGGCGTTCCTGGACAAGCAGTCCTGAGTCTCTTCCTTCTCGTTGACGAGTTCCGCGCTCTGGGGACTTTGTCGGCCGAGCACCACTCGTACGGGACAGCGGGGCATCCGGCGTGACGAGCCTCGATCCCGTCGGCTTCGACTGCCTCGGCCCCGCGGCGGTCGACTGCTTCGACGTCACGCCCCTTGCTGCCCCCGCTCCTCGCTCCTCGCTCCTCGCGGGAATCGGACCGCGACTCCGGCTGATGCTGTGGCCGGTCCGCGTGACCGGTGTGTACCGACACGTCGGTGTGCCTCGCATCGGTAGGCGAACGCCTCCGTTCCCGGTGAAGGGGTAACGGAGGCGTTCTGCGGGCGCTATGCGGACGGGAGTTCCGCGGGAGTGGCTAGTCGATGGACTTGATGCCGCCCCAGCCGCCGCTGCCGACCTCGACGCTCGGGCCGTCGACCGGACCCTGGCTGCCGGAGCCGCCCTTGTAGAACTTCAGGGTGCCGTCGTTGGCGGTGGCCCACAGGTCGGCGACGCCGTCGCGGTTGGCGTCAGCGGCGCCGGCGATGAGGGGCCGGTAGGTGACGGTGTAGCCGCGGCCGAACTCGGTGCGGGTGCCGAAGCCGCCCTTGGCCTTGCCGGGGTAGAGCCAGAGGGCGCCGTCACGGGTGTCGCGGGCCAGCAGGTCGGGGTAGCCGTCCTTGTTGGCGTCGCCCGGTGCCGTCAGGGTCATGACGTTCCAGCCGCTGCTGCCGACCTGGATCGGGGTGCCGGTCTTGGGGGTGGTGCCGACGACGCCCGGGTAGATCCAGAGCTTGTCGTCGTACTGGACGGCGAGGTCGGGCTGTCCGTCGCCGGTGGCGTCACCGAGGGCGACGACCTTGACGGAGGTGGGCAGGGTGCCCATCTTGACGGGGTCGCCCAGGGTGCCGTCGCCGCGGTTGGGGTAGACGCGCAGCTCGCCGGCGACGACGGCGACGACGTCCTCCATGCCGTCGCCGGTCCAGTCACCGCGGTGGGTGATCTGCGAGCCGCCCCAGCCGCCGGTGCCGATCTGGATCGGGGCGGTGAGGCCGCCGGCGCCGTTGCCGGGGTAGAGGCGCAGCTTGCCCTCGGTGTCCACGGCGACCATGTCGGGCTTGTTGTCGCCGGTCATGTCGCCGGCGACGGGGGTGACGTTGCTGGTGATCCAGGTACGGACGTCGTCCACCCGGGTGGCGACGGCGCTGGTGCGCGTCTCGGTGGAGGGGACGCCGAGGCAGCCTCCCTGCCAGGAGCGGCTCGCCACGGCGACGAGCTCCTGGGTCTGGCCGTTGGTGCGCAGGACGGGGCCGCCGTTGTCGCCCTGGCAGATCACGCCGTCACCGGTCGGGGCGAGGCCCACGTTCGCGGTGCTGTCGCCCGTGGCGGTGAACGCGCCGGTGTGCAGCTTCTTGGGCGTCCACTCGGTCTTCGTACGGCCGAAGCCCGCGGCGGTGACGGCCTGGCCGGAGGTGACGGGCGCGGTGGCCAGGGCGACCGGCTTCACGCCCGCGACACCGGCGTTGAGCTTCAGCAGGACGAGGTCGCGGTCGGCGTGGGGGACGAGTTCGATCGCGGTGCGGACGGCGCCGGTCGAGGTCTGGTTCAGGTCGGTGCGGCCGACCGTGACGGTGGTGGTGACGGCGGGCTTGCCGGCGGCGGGCTTGGCGTCGGCGGCGAAGCAGGAGGCCGCGGTCAGGACCCAGCGCTGGGAGACCAGGGTGCCCGTGCAGGAGCGGTCGGAGTCGCCGATGACGATGCGGGCGGTGAAGTTCTGCCCGGCGGTGGCGTCGGGGCCCTGCAGGGCCTGGGCGGGCGAGCCGAGGAGGCTGAGGCCCACGGCGCCGATGACGGCGGATATCTGGGTGCTTCTCTTGAACTGTGCCATGGGTGTTTCTCCGGATGGTTACGAAGGTGTCGACGAAACAAGCAAGAGGTGATGGGCACTCTTGCCGGGAAGTCAGCGGTGAGTTTCTGGGGTGAGGGGTTACGGGAGGGGACGTCTTTGTTCGTCCCCTCCCGTAACCCGGGCAGGAATCCGAGCCGAGGTGCGGCGAACTGCTAACGCCATTCCTTCGGAATGTTCGCCAGTTGCTCGAGGATGTTCCAGTCCTGCGGCTTGAAGGCGGGCGAGTGCCAGGTGGCCCCGTTCCCCGTCCAGAAACCGCGGTAGTTCCTGATCCCCATGACGCTGGTGTCGGACACGTCCGATTCGTTTCCGCAGCACACGCAGATCAGAGCGGTCGGCCAGCCGTCCTCCCAGAAGAGGTCGCCGTCGTCGTGTCCGCACACCCGGCATGCGGATTCTTCGTCCGGACCGGGAGGCGGGGGGATGTCGGAGCTCATGGTCTTCCTCTTCCTCAGCGCTCGCGCTGGCCCTGGGCCTTGAGGTAGTCCTCCAGGGTGGGCCAGGTGTCGGTGTTGAAGCCGTTCGGATTGTCCGCGCTCTTCGGAGCCGGCTTGGTCATCGTCTTCGGAACGCCGCCACCGTCGTAGGAGACGAGTGTATTGGAGTTCTTTTCGTAGACCACGTAGCCGTTGACGTCGCCGTTCTTGTCGAGACGGTCCCAGACGCGGTATCCCGAGGGGGGCTTGGGCGTCTTGGCCGCCTGCCGGTAGTAGTGGGCGCGCTCCACGTACTGCTTCGCGTTCTGGAGCTCCGGGAATTCACCGCGGTGCTTCTTCCAGTGCTCCAGCGCGTTCTTCACGTTCGGGAACTTCTTGTTGCCGGCCCAGATGTGCGCCACTGCGCCGCTCGCCCGTTCGGCCTTGAGGAAGGCTTCGGCGCCCTTGAAGGCGTTCTTGCCCCACTTGGCTCCCGTGGCACCCCAGCCGACGATCGGGATCGCCGCCGCCGCGGAGAGCGAGGCGTTGACCGCGTCGCCTTCGAGGCCGTACCAGCCGGCGTTCGCCAGGTCGGCGGCCTCGCCGACGCCGGGGATGAGGCCGGCGCCGTCGAGCAGGGTGTGGCCTACGCCGGAGAGCATGTCCCAGACGCTGGTGTCGTCGTCCGCGGCCGCGTCGAGCATGGCGTCCTCCATTTCCTGGAGGGCGGCCTGGTCCTTGCGGTTCTCTTCCTTGAGTGCGGCCTCGGCTTCCTGGCGGGACTTCGTCACCCAGGCCGCGAGCGCGTCCTTGGCCGCCTTGTCGGCGGCTTCGGAGTCCTTGCCGGCCGCGAGTGCCGACTGCTTGGCGTCGTTGGCGTAGGACCAGGCCTCGTCGGCCGAGCCGCGCGCCGCGGAGGCGGACGCCTCGGCGCGGGCCGCGGAGTTGTTGGCCTCGCGGGCGGACTGCTTGGCCTGGGCCTCGGCCTCGGTGGCCTTCTTGGCCGACTCGGCCGCGCGGTTGGCGGACTCGGTTGCCTGCCTGGCGGACTCCGCCGCTTGGTCGGCGTACCCCTTGGCCTTGGCCTTCGAGGCCTCGGCCTGCTTGCGGTACTTGTCGGCCTCGGTGGCGGCCTTGCGGGCGTCGGCCGCGACGGCCTGGGCGCGGTCGGCGTTCTCCTGCGCGGTGGCCGCGACCTTGGCGGCGTCCTGGATCAGCTTGCTGATCTGCAGGTCGTGGGTGGCCGCGAGCAGGTCCTTGCGCTTGGCCTTGAGCTGGCCGGAGACGGCGAACTCGTGCAGGGCCTGGGCCGGGGCCTTCAGGGCGATGCAGGCGGCGACCGTCGCTTCGCTGACGGCGCACTTGTCGGGGGCCGTGGAACCGCCGTCGGCGAGGCCCGCGGCGATGAGGCGGTCGTCGTCGTACTGGGCGGTGAACTGCCCGGTGACGAGGAACTGGCGGTACTTCTCCTCGGAGCCCGAGTTCAGGGCCGCGCGGCCGCTCTCCTGGACGTTGGGGCCGCCCTTGCTGATGATCTGGGCGATCTGCACGCGGAAGTCGTCGGACGCGGCCGCGTACTGGCCCGTCGCCAGGAACGAGGTGATCTTGCTGGTGTCGCCGGAGAGCGCGGTCACCGCCTGGGTGCGGACCTGCTCGATCTCCGAGAGGAGGGCGAGGTTCTCGACGCGGGTGCGGTCGTCCTGCTGGGCGGCCTGGGTCCATCCGGTGCGGATGTAGTCGGTGACGTCCTTGTCCGTGCCCGCGAGGGCGACCTCCGCGGCCGTACGGCTCCAGGGGCCGCGGACCTTCATCGCGCTGATGGCGACCTTGCGGGCCTTGAGGGCGATGTCCTTGGCGTCGGCGCCGGGCGCGTTCGCCTCCGCGGCCAGCTTCGCTGCCTCGGATTCCAGGTCCTGCGCCTCCTTGACGGAGTCCTTGCGCGCCTGGTCGAAGGCTGCCGTGGTGTCGGCCAGGGCGATGGCCTTCTCCATGCCGCTGTTCGCTCGTTCGGCGCGGTCCTCCTTCTCGATCTGCAGCGCCAGCTCGTGGGTCTTGACGGCCTTGGCGACGGCCTCGGAGGCACGGGTGGCGGCGTCCTGGGCGGCCTTGGCGTGGGCGGTGGACTGCGCGGCCGCGGTGGCGGCGTCGCCGGCGTGTTCGGCCGCGTCGTCCGCGGCCTTGGCGGCGTTGCGGGCGTGCGTGGCGGCCGAGCGGGCGTCGTCGCGCGCGTCACGGGCGGCCTGGGCCGACTTGCGGGCCAGGTTCCTGGCCTCCTGGGCGGCCCGGGAGGCCTCCTTGGCCTGGCGTTCGGCGCGGGCGGCGGCGTTCCTGGCCGTCTGGGAGTGCACGCCGGCCTGGTCGGCGAAGTCGCTGGCGTTCCGGGCGGCGCTGGCCGCGTTCTGCGCGTTGGTGCCGGCCTGGCTGGCGGCCTCGGCGGCGTCGGCGGCGCGGTCCGCGGCGATGCCGGCCTGGTTGGAGGCCTCGGCCGCCTTGTCGGCGCCCTGGGCCGCGGTGCGCGCGTTCTCCGCGGCGGTGCGCGCCTTGGACGCGTCGCTCGCGTTGACCGCGGCGGCGGCTGCCGCGCTGCGTGCGGTGGAGGCGGCGTTGGCGGCCCCTGCTGCGGCGGAGGCGGCCTGGGACGCTGCGTTGGCGGCGATGCGGGCGGAGTTGTTCGCGGCCCGCGCGGCGGAGATGGCCTGCTGGGCGGCGGAGGCGGCCTGGTCGGCGGCCTTGGCCGCGCGGCCCGCGGCGGCGGCGGCGTTGAGCGCGTCGTGGCGCGCGAGCTCGGTCTCCTTGGCGGCCTTCTCGGCGGCCGCCTTGGCCAGGGCCGCTGCCGCGATGGCGCGCTTGGAGGTCTCCTCAGCGGCCTTGGTCTCCACCAGGGCCTGGCGTCCGGCCTCGGTGGCCTGCGCGGAGAGTTCGGCGATCGTGGCGTGCTCGCGGTCCCGGTCGCGGGCGATGTGCTGGCCCACCTCCAGGAACTCGCGGATGTCGGCGGGGCTGCCCTTCATGGCGATCTTGCCCGCGGCCCGCACGTTGGTGCCGCCGGTGCTCAGGATCTGGGCCAGCTGGAGGCGTTCGTCATCCTCGCGCGCCGTGTACTGGCCCTTGTTGATGAACGTCTGGACGTCGGTGGCCGAGCCGTTGAGCGCGGCCTTGCCGGCCTCCTGGACACCGGGGCCTCCGGCGTCCATCAGCTGGGCGACACGGAGCCTCTGGTCCTCTTCGAGCGGGTGCTTCCAGCCGTCCTTGAGGAACGCCTGCAGGTCCGCGTCGGGCGTCGACAGCGCCTTGCGGGCCGCCTCCTGGACGTTGACGCCGCCCACCGTGGCGATCTGCGCCGCGGCGACCCGGTCGTCGTCGTTCTGGAGTCCGGGGGCCACCTTGTCGAGGAAGTTCTTCACCTCGGCATCGCTGCCGGTGAGGACGACCTCGGCGGCGGCCTTGACGCCCGGGCCGCCCTCCTTCCACAGCTCGACGACCTTGCCGCGGTCGGTGGCCGGTATCGCGCTGACCGGGGTCTCGTCGTCGTCGAAGCCGTCGTCCGCCAGGGCCGGTGCGGAGCCCATCAGCCCCACGACCAGGGCAACGGGCAGCAGGCTCACCAACAGCGCCCGCAGGGTGCGCCACGCCCTCATCGCGTGACGGGGTGCACGCAGTCTTCGCCTCAAGATCACTCATCTCATCGCCGGCGACGGGGTCGCCGGAGTTCGGGATCGAGGGAGCGGTGGGAAAGTTCAAAGCTTGAATGTTCGCGTTCAAGAAGTAGCGAACGCGATCCGCCCCCACTCGGCGTGTGCGGCGTGTGGCGCCAGGATCGAAGGTCGATCGGAGGTTGCTGAGGGCAACTGGGTGCACATAGTCCGAGTTGGTGGGGACATTACCCCACCTTGACCCGGGGTCTTGGCCCGGGGGTGTGGTGATCCAGGTCACCTTATGCGGAATTGACAGGCGCCATCGGCGAGGAGTTAGTTTGCACCTGAGATTCGCTGATGAGGGTCTAACTCCGCGTGTGGCGCTGCGAGTTTCCTATCGCTCGATTCGCGGCTGACCGCAGCCGCTTCCCGGAAGGACGCCTCCAGGTGTTCACGCATGCCCGCAAGCTCATAGTCGGTTCCGCTCTCGCCGGTGCCGCCGCCCTGGCCCTCGCCGTGCCCGCCCTCGCCTCGCCGCCCGCCGCCGAGGCCCCCGCGGCCGACGCGTCGGCTCCGTACGCCGTCGAGACCTTCGACTACCCCAACGCCTCGCAGATCCTCGAGCAGAAGATGATCAAGCTGATCCGCGGCGACGGCAACATCGTCCTCGCCGACTGCGACAGCTCCGACAAGGCCCAGATCAACGTCCAGGTCACCCGCGGCCCCGACGAGCAGGACAAGCCCAAGCTCTTCTGCTTCCGGGCCACCGCCAAGTCCGGCTTCCTCACCCTCGAGGTGCCGCGCGTGTTCTACATCGAGACCGCCGACCACCCGGTGTCGGCGAAGCTCACCACGGACGCCGGCGACTCCCAGACCGTCAACGTGGCCAAGGACGACTTCGAGAGCGTCGGCCAGGGGCTCGGCAAGCCGATGACGACCCTGGTCGAGCTGCGCGTCACCGGCTGACCCACGCACCGGCCGACCCGCACCCGACGGCCTGGCTGCTCGACTCCCCCGACCTCGCGACCCGGACACCCGGCACTGCCGGACAGCGTCCCGCGACGGCCGTCCCGGGGTCGACCCGCCAGGCCCGGGGCCCGGCCAACTGAACCACCGTACGCGCATATTGACGCGATCCGGGCCATGCAGGCTTATCGGGCATACAGCACTATCCGGTAGCTGCTCCAGTGCCGTGCACACCACTACGCGCACCCGGCAGTGCTCGGCCGGAGCCCGCGACCACCCCCTGAACCATGCTGAGGAAACAGAACGTGTCTTCCACCCGCCCACGCTCCGCCACACTGGCCGCGGCGCTGGCCACCGCCACCGCCGTCACCGGCCTCATGGCAGCTCCCACCCAGGCCGCCGTCGGTGACGGCGTCCCCGCCGGAACGTACTCCTTCACGGCGAAGCTCACCATCGGAGCGGACGATACCCTGCGCTCCTGCTCCGGCGCCCTCGTCGACTCCGAGTGGGTCCTCACCGCCGCGAGCTGCTTCGCCCCCGACCCCAAGAAGCCCACCGCGGTCAGCGCGGGCAAGCCGGCGATGAAGACCGTCGCGACGATCGGCCGCAGTGACCTGTCCGGCACGAGCGGCCAGGTCAGGGACGTCATCGAGGTCGTCCCGTACGCGGACCGCGACGTCGCGATGGTCCGCCTCGCGCAGTCCGTCACCACCGTGGCCCCCGTCGCCCTGGCGACCTCCGCGACGGCCACGGGCGACGCGCTCACGTCGGTGGGCTACGGCCGCACCAAGACCGAGTGGATCCCCAACCAGCTCCACGTCGCGTCGTTCACGGCCTCCGACGTCTCCGCCACCGACGTGACGGCCACCGGGAAGAGCGCGACCGACTCGGTCTGCATGGGTGACACCGGTGGTCCGACCCTGCGGGAGTCCGGGGGCAAGACGCAGCTGGTGGCCGTCAACAGCCGTTCCTGGCAGGGCGGGTGCTACGGCGTCGAGGAGACCCGTACCGGAGCCGTGAACGCCCGGGTGGACGACCTCGCCGGATGGGTCAAGACCGTCCGTACCCGTGACCGGATCCACTCGGCCGACATCGACGGCGACGGCAAGGCCGACCTCGTCCAGCACCGCACCAACGGCGACCTGGTGGTGTACCGCAACCTCGGTACGAAGCTCGGGCCGGGCACCGTCATGTCCTCCGGCTGGGGACGTTTCGTGGACGGCGCCGACCTCGGTCGCCTGTACTTCGCCGACGTTACCGGCGACGGCAAGGCCGACCTCATCGTCCACGGCCGCGACGGCAAGGTCTCCGTCCGCAAGAACATGGGCACCTACTTCGACGGCGGCACCGACTGGTCCTCCGGCTGGGGCCGCTTCGTCGACGGCGCCGACCTCGGTCGCCTCTACTTCGCCGACATCACCGGCGACGGCAAGGCCGACCTCATCGTCCACGGCCGCGACGGCAAGGTCTCCGTCCGCAAGAACATGGGCACCTACTTCGACGGCGGCACCGA
>NZ_JBEOYE010000091.1:0-36236 GCF_040296945.1 Streptomyces sp. NPDC001941
GGCACCCGGGGCCGCCGTGCCGCCCGCCCTGCCCTCCGGGGACACCCGCGCCACCCGCGCCGGGTACGCGGGCGGGGCGGCCCGCTCGGGCTCCCGCGGGGCCCCCGGGGCGTGCTCGGGCAGCTCGTAGCCGGGGCGGACCGGGGCGGGCGGCTCCTCGTCGGGCACCGGCACCGGCGCGTACCCGCACAGCGCCTCCTCGGCGGCGCCGGCCGCCAGGCCGGTGAGCACGATGCGGCCGTCGTCGCAGACCAGGACGGTGCGGACGGTGATGTTGCGGTGGGTCCAGCCGTGCGCGTGCAGGGCGCGCAGGGCGGTGAGGACGTCGGAGGCGACCTCGGCGGCGCGGTAGGGGCTCAGCGGCTTCTCGGCCAGCAGGGCCGCCAGGGGCCGGGCCGCGACGAGCTCACTCACTATCCACAGCGACCCGGCCTCGGCGAAGACGTCGAAGACCTGGTCAAGGCGCGGGTGGTCGGGGATCTGGGCGGCGGCCTGGGCGGCCTCCATGGCGCGGCGCACCGCCGGGTCCGTGGGCCGCCGGGTGGTGCGCCCCGAGGGGCGTCCGGGCGCGCGGCGCGGCACCTGGGTGCCGTACCCGTCGGGCTCGACGACCTCGGCGTCCACGACCTCCGGCAACGGCACCTGACGGACCAGGACCTCCTGGCCGCTGTAGGTGTCGAAGGCACGCGTCTCGACGAGTTCGTACTCGTCGGAGGGCGGCAACGGCAGGCGGTAGCGGTCGGCGAGCACCCTTCCCGCATAGTCGTCCACGACGCCTCCCCACGAGCGCGCTGTCCCCCCGGCCTCACGACCTACACGAAACCGTCAAATCCGGTCACTGCCCTCGCAGTTACCAGCTCTTTCCGGCTGCGTACGGTCCACGGGCTCTCACGATACGTGGCGTGCTCAGTCCTTGGGGCTGAACGTGTCGAACGCGGTCTTGCGCAGCGTCGCGCACTCGGCCCCGTCCCAGTCGGCCGCCTTGCACGTGATCATGATCGCGTAGCCGTGCCCGGCGTCCACCTTGAAGCCCCGGTTGAGCACCCGCACCCGCTGGCCGCCCTGGTCGCGCTCGAACTGCCAGTCGGCGACGGTCGGGTAACCCTTGTACGAGACCGTGGCTATGCCCAGGTGCTTGTACTTGCCCATCGAGCCCCGCACCGCGCCGGACAGCTGGTTCCAGGCCTTGGCGGCGTCATCGGTGGGGCGGGAGTTGAAGTCGACCTGTATGCGCGGGAATCCCCCGTCGCGGCTGAATATCGCCCCGGAGTCGGCCCCGGCCGTGCCGGTCTGCTTGAAGCCCGCGGGCATGGCCATCGTGAAGTGGAACCGGCCGTTGGTCTGCTGCGCGTACCCGGCGGGCAGTCCCGCGCCCTGCGGCGGCGGGCTGCTCTTCGCCGGGTCGGAGGGCTGCTGCCCGGTGCTGCCGCCCTGGCCGGAGCCGGGGGTGGTGCCGCTCCCCTGCCCCTTGCCGTCGCCGGACGGGGCGGGGGCCGACGGGGAGGAGCCCGCCCCGGCCTTGCCCTTGCCGCCCTTGTCCTCGTCGCCGCCGCTCAGCGCGAAGGCCAGCACGGTGCCGAGCACGGCCAGCACCGCGACGACCGCGATCACCACGAGCGTGCGGCGCGGCACCACGTCGGTGAGCGGCGCCCGCACCCGGGAGGGGCCGACGGGCCCGCGGGCCGGGGCGGGCCGCGCGGGCTCGGTCCTGGCGTTGCGCACGGAGCGCAGCGCGCCGCGCATCCGGTCCGCCGCCGCGTCCGCCACGGGCTTGCCCGCAGGCCGCGCCGGGGCGGCCGGCTCCGGCGGCACGGGCGGCATCTCCACCACGCGGGTGGCCTCGGGCGAGGGCTCCGGCACGGCGGGCTCCTCGGGCGCGTGGATCACCCGGTTGAGCAGCGCCCGGGCCCCGGCGTCGTCGAGCCGGCGGGCCGGGTCCTTCTCCAGGAAGCCGTAGATCACGTCGGCCAGCGGCCCGGCGTTCTTCGGCGGGTCCACCTGCTCGGTCATCACGGCGGTCAGCGTGGCGATGGCCGAGCCCTTGTCGTACGGCGGGCAGCCCTCCACGCTCGCGTACAGCAGGCCGCCCAGCGACCACATGTCGGCCGCGGGCCCCGGCTTGTGGCCGCGGGCGCGCTCGGGGGAGATGTACGAGGGGGCGCCGACCAGCATGCCCGTGGAGGTGATCGAGGGGTCGCCCTCGACCTGGGCGATGCCGAAGTCGGTGAGGACGACCCGGCCGTCCTCGGCGATCAGCACGTTGGACGGCTTCACGTCGCGGTGCAGGATGCCCTCGCGGTGCGCGGCGCGCAGCACGTCGAGGATGGCGAGCCCGACCTCGGCGGCCCGACGCGGCGTCAGGACGCCGTCCTCGCGCACCGCGTCGGCCAGTGACTTGCCCTCGACCAGCTCCATCACGATCCACGGGCGGTCGTCCTCGTCGACCACGTCGTACACCGTCACCGCGCCGTTGTTGCGGATCCGGGCGATCGCCTTGGCCTCGCGCAGGGTCCGCGTGATCAGCCGGCGCTTCTCCTCCTCGTCGATGGCCCCGGGGAAGCGCAGCTCCTTGACGGCCACGGTGCGCCCGAGGGTCTCGTCGACGGCCCGCCACACGGTGCCCATGCCGCCGCGCCCGAGGACGCCGCCGAGCCGGTAGCGCCCGGCGAGCAGCCGCCCCTCGGGGGACCCGGAGTCCCCGGCGGCCTTCCCGGACCCCGCGGAGCCCGTGTCGGCGGACGCCCCGGCGGCGGCCCCGGCCGAGCCCGCGGCCCCTGAGCCGCCCCGCTCCCCGGTCCGCGCCGCGGGCACCCGCTCGGCGCCCGCGCCCCGGTCCACGGTCTCCGGCCCGTCGTCCTCCGGCCGAGGTTCCCGTGTCGTGTCCCGCGACTGCTCCGCTTCCGACATGCGTCCCCTCTGCGATCCCTGATCTTCGCCCGCGCCCGCCGCTCGCGCGCGATGGCGGTAACGCGCCCTGGAAGAGCGACCATTGTCCCTCACTCCGGGACCAGCACTTCTCCCGGGTCCACGCTGCGGACCGACCCCGCCGGGCCCGGCCGCCGCCGTACTCCCGGGCCCGCCCGGGCGGCACCCGGCCAACTGGGCCATCCTTTCAGGGAACCGGACGGTAACCGGAGCGGGGATCCGGCCCCTCGCCCCACCGGGCATCCGGGACGAACCACCGGGTTCGGGGCATCACCCCCGCACCTGTCTCCCCGTCACTCCCGCCCCACTGGTACCGGAGTGGGACGATCCGACGGCTTCCGTCACCCACCCGGCCCCGCCCGGACCGCCTCCGGCCGCCTCACGCACTCCCCTCCCGGACCGCCTCCGGCCGCCTCCGCACTCCCCGTCCGGCGGACCGCCCCGGACCGCCCGGACCGCCCGGACCGGACCTCGGACCGGGGCCGTCCCGACTAGATCGGAACGATGTCCGGCGCACCCAGCCGCGCGGCGTCCGCCGTCAGGTCGTCGGGCTGCCGCTGCGACTCCCGCTCGGCCTCCACCCGCTTCTCGTAGTGCTCCACCTCCTTGTCGATCTGCTCCTGGTCCCAGCCGAGGACCGGTGCCATCAGCTCCGCGCACTCCCGGGCGCTGCGGGTGCCCCGGTCGAAGGTCTCGATGGAGATCCGGGTCCGACGGGTCATCACGTCGTCGAGGTGGCGGGCCCCTTCGTGCGAGGCGGCGTAGACCACCTCGGCCCGCAGGTAGTCGTCGGCCCCGGTCAGCGGCTCGCCCAGCTTCGGGTCGGCCGCGATCAGCTCCAGGACCTCCTCCAGGAGCGATCCGTACCGGTTCAGCAGGTGCTCCACCCGCACCACGTGCAGCCCGGTGCGCGCCGCGATCCTCGCGCGCGCGTTCCACAGCGCCCGGTACCCCTCCGCGCCGACCAGCGGCACGTCCTCGGTGACGCACGCGGCGACCCGCTGGTCCAGCGCGTGCACCACCTCGTCCACGGCGTCCTTCGCCATCACCCGGTACGTCGTGTACTTGCCGCCGGCCACCACCACGAGCCCCGGCACCGGATGGGCCACGGTGTGCTCCCGGGAGAGCTTGCTGGTGGCGTCCGACTCACCGGCCAGCAGCGGCCGCAGGCCCGCGTAGACCCCCTGGACGTCATCGCGCGAAAGGGGTACCGAGAGCACCGAGTTGACGTGGTCGAGGAGGTAGTCGATGTCGGCGCTGGACGCGGCCGGGTGCGCCTTGTCCAGGTCCCAGTCGGTGTCGGTGGTGCCCACGATCCAGTGCCGCCCCCAGGGGATGACGAAGAGCACGGACTTCTCGGTGCGCAGGATCAGGCCGGTGGTGGAGTGGATGCGGTCCTTGGGCACCACCAGGTGGATGCCCTTGGAGGCGCGCACGTGGAACTGGCCGCGCTCGCCGATCAGGGCCTGGGTGTCGTCCGTCCACACCCCGGTCGCGTTGACCACCTGGCGGGCCCGGATCTCGTACTCCCCGCCGGCCTCCACGTCCTCCACCCGCGCCCCGACGACCCGCTCGCCCTCGCGCAGGAAGCCGACCACCCGGGCGCGGGAGGCCACCTGCGCGCCGTACCCCGCGGCCGTGCGCACCAGCGCCGCCACGTACCGCGCGTCGTCCATCTGGGCGTCGTAGTACTGCAACGCGCCCACCAGGGCGTCCTTCTTGAGGCAGGGGGCCACCCGCAGGGCGCGGCGGCGGGAGAGGTGGCGGTGGACCGGAAGGCCGCGGCCGTGCCCGGAGGAGACCGACATCGCGTCGTACAGCGCGACGCCCGAGCCCGCGTACCACCGCTCCCAGCCCTTGTGCTGGAGCGGGTAGAGGAACGGGACGGGCTTGACCAGGTGCGGCGCCAGGCGCTCCAGGAGCAGGCCGCGCTCCTTGAGGGCCTCGCGCACCAGGGCGAAGTCCAGCATCTCCAGGTAGCGCAGGCCACCGTGGATGAGCTTGCTGGAGCGGCTCGACGTGCCCGAGGCCCAGTCGCGCGCCTCGACGAGCCCGGTGGAGAGCCCGCGCGTGGCCGCGTCGAGCGCCGTGCCCGCGCCGACCACGCCCGCGCCGACGACCAGCACGTCCAGCTCGCGCTCGGCCATCGCCGCGAGCGCCTCGGCCCGCTCCGCGGGTCCCAGTACCGCTGCCTTCACCGCTGCCTCCCGTCGCGCTTCCCCCGAGTGCCCCCGTGTCCGGGGTCACACATTCGATTCTGTCCGCACTCGACGACTTCAGCCACCGCCTGTGGATAACTCCACCCGGCGTGCGGGTGACGCCCGTGGACCCCGCCTACCCGGTGCGGCCCGCCCGCACGCTCCGGCCTGCCGAAACCCGCGAAACACGCACGATCCGGCAATACGCCCCAATCCCGCGTATCGGTCATATTTACGCCTAGTCTGACATTGCGCCCGCCCATTCCGACCACCGGGCTTGCGCTCCTCGTTCCCTCCGGCTACTGGGAAGGACGGCCCACCGCCATGCCCGCAGACCTCGCCGTCATCGGCCTCGGCCACCTCGGACTCCCCCTCGCCCAGGCCGCCACAGCCGCCGGCATCCAGACCGTCGGCTACGACACCGACCCGCGCCCGGTCGCCGAACTCGCCGCCGGACGCACCCCCGTCGACGGCTCGCTCACCGCGTCCGAGATCCGCCGGATGCTCTCGGGGGGCTTCCGGCCCAGCACCAACCCCGCCGAACTCGGCCGGGTGCGCACCGCCGTCATCTGCGCCCCCACCCCGCTCGGCGCCGACGGCGCCCTCGACCTCACCGCCGTCACCGACGCCGCCCGCGCCCTCGCCGCCCGGCTGCGCCCGCACACCACGGTGATCCTGGAGTCCTCCGGGTACCCCGGCACCACCGAGGACGTCCTGCGCCCCCTGCTCGAAGAGGGCTCGGGCCTGCGCGCCGGACGGGACTTCCACCTCGCCTGCTCGCCCGGCCGCCTCGACCCCGGCAACCGCGCCCACGGCTACGCGACCACCCCCCGGGTCATCGGCGGCCTCACCCCCGCCTGCACCGAGTCCGCGGCCGCCTTCTACGGGCGGCTCACCGACAAGGTCGTACGCGCCCGCGGCACCCGCGAGGCCGAGATGACCAAGGTCCTGGAGACCAACTTCCGGCACGTCAACATCGCCCTGGTCAACGAGATGGCGGTGCTCTGCCACGAACTCGGCGTCGACCTCTGGGACGTCATCCGCTGTGCCGAGACCAAGCCCTTCGGCTTCCAGGCCTTCCGCCCGGGACCCGGAGTCGGCGGCCACGGCGTCCCCCTGGACACCATCGGCCGGCACCGCCCGCTGCGCATGGTCGAACTGGCCGAGCAGGTCAACGGACGCATGCCGCAGTACGTGATCCAGCGCTGCGCCACCCTCCTCAACGAGCACGGGAAGTCCGCCCGCGGCGCCCGCGTGCTCCTGCTCGGCGTCACCTACAAGGCCGACCTGGCCGACCTGGAGCGCTCCCCCGCCGCCGAGCTCGCCGCCCGGCTGATGGACCTGGGCGCGGCCGTCAGCTACCACGACCCGCACGTCCCGGACTGGCACGTGCGCGACCGGCCGGTGCCCCGCGCGGACTCGCTGTACGAAGCCGCGGCGCACGCCGACCTGACCGTCCTGCTCCAGCACCACCGCACGTACGACCTGCAGGGACTCGCGGTCAAGGCCCAGCTGCTGCTGGACACCCGCGGCGCCACCCCGGCGGGCGCCGCCCACCGCCTCTGACCCCGCCGGGGCGCCGCGCGCGGCGCCCCGGGGCCACCCCCAAGATCACCAGTGCGAACGCGTTGTACGAATGTCAGTCCGGCCTGTTAGCCTCCGGCGTCGCACTCGCGTTTGTTTATCCCGCGCTTATCCGCACGCCCCGGCGTGCGCGCGCTCGGTCCCAGGGGGGTCCTCCAGCCATGTCCCAGTCCGTACCGCCGCCCGGCAACCCGTTCGCCAACGCCGACGGGGCCCAGCCCCAGGGCGACCAGCAGCCCGGCGCCTTCGGCGGCCCCTTCACCCCGCCGCCCGCCGCACCGGTGCGGAACAACGTGGGCCTGGGCCTGGTCGCGGCCCTGGTGGCCGCCCTGGTCGCCGCGGGTGTCTACGGCGGCATCGCCGGCGCCATCGAGCGCGAGATCGGCTGGGCCGCGATCGGCGTCGGCTTCCTCACCGGCCTGGCCGCGGGCAAGGCCGGCGGCCGCAACCCCGTCCTGCCGGTGGTCGCCGCCGCCCTGTCCCTGGGCGCCGTCTACCTGGGCCAGCTGCTGGCCATCGCGATCATCGTGGCCAAGGAGCTGGACGTCTCCGCGACGGACATGTTCCTCAAGCACTTCGACCTGCTCACCCGCGCCTGGAGCGAGAGCAAGGACGTCATGACGTTCCTGTTCTTCGCGCTCGCCGCCTTCGCGGCCTTCTCGGCCGCCCGCAAGGCCTCCGCGTAGCACGCACGGCAGACAGCAGGCGTACGTACGCCAAGGGGCCCGGCACCTTCGTGGTGCCGGGCCCCTGTGCGTACGCGTGGAGCGTCAGCGGCGGTGCTGCGAGTCCGCGACCGTCACCTCGACGCGCTGGAACTCCTTGAGCTCGCTGTAGCCCGTGGTGGCCATCGCGCGGCGCAGGGCGCCGAAGAAGTTCATCGAGCCGTCCGGCGAGTGCGAGGGACCCGACAGGATCTCCTCGGTCGTGCCGACGATGCCCAGGTCCACCAGCTTGCCGCGCGGCACGTCCTCGTGGACGGCCTCCATGCCCCAGTGGTGGCCCTTGCCCGGCGCGTCCGTGGCACGGGCCAGCGGGGAGCCGATCATCACGGCGTCCGCGCCGCAGGCGATGGCCTTGGGCAGGTCGCCGGACCAGCCCACGCCGCCGTCCGCGATCACGTGCACGTACCGGCCGCCGGACTCGTCCATGTAGTCCCGGCGCGCGGCGGCCACGTCGGCCACGGCGGTCGCCATCGGGACCTGGATGCCCAGCACGTTGCGGGTGGTGTGCGCGGCGCCGCCGCCGAAGCCCACCAGGACGCCCGCGGCGCCGGTGCGCATCAGGTGCAGGGCCGCCGTGTAGGTGGCGCAGCCGCCCACGATGACCGGGACGTCCAGCTCGTAGATGAACTGCTTCAGGTTCAGCGGCTCGGCCGCGCCCGAGACGTGCTCGGCCGACACCGTCGTACCGCGGATCACGAAGATGTCCACGCCCGCGTCGACGACGGCCTTGGAGAACTGGGCGGTGCGCTGCGGGGAGAGCGCGGCGGCGGTGACCACGCCCGAGTCGCGCACCTCCTTGATGCGCTGCCCGATCAGCTCCTCCTTGATCGGGGCCGCGTAGATCTCCTGCAGACGGCGGGTGGCGGCCTCGGCGGGCAGCTCGGCGATCTCGTCGAGCAGCGGCTGCGGGTCCTCGTAGCGGGTCCACAGGCCCTCGAGGTTGAGCACGCCCAGGCCGCCCAGCTCGCCGATGCGGATGGCGGTCTGCGGCGAGACGACCGAGTCCATGGGCGCGGCCAGGAACGGGAGCTCGAAGCGGTAGGCGTCGATCTGCCAGGCGATCGAGACCTCCTTCGGGTCCCGGGTGCGCCGGCTCGGTACGACGGCGATGTCGTCGAACGCGTACGCCCTGCGGCCGCGCTTGCCGCGCCCGATCTCGATCTCAGTCACGATGTGTGGCCTTTCCCTCTACGTCTGCGCCTACCAGTATCGCCGACACGCGCGGAAGGGGCGGCCCCGGGGAACCGGGGCCGCCCCTTGCGAGGTGGCGCGGGGTGCGCGGACTACTTCCTGCTGTAGTTCGGCGCCTCGACGGTCATCTGGATGTCGTGCGGGTGGCTCTCCTTCAGGCCCGCCGAGGTGATCCGGACGAACCGGCCGTTGGCCTGGAGGTCGGGGACGGTGCGGCCGCCGACGTAGAACATCGACTGGCGCAGTCCGCCGACCAGCTGGTGGACCACCGCGGAGAGCGGGCCCCGGTAGGGCACCTGGCCCTCGATGCCCTCGGGGACCAGCTTCTCGTCGGAGGCGACGCCCTCCTGGAAGTAGCGGTCCTTGGAGAAGGAGCGCTGGTCGCCGCGGGACTGCATGGCGCCGAGCGAGCCCATGCCGCGGTACGACTTGAACTGCTTGCCGTTGATGAACAGCAGCTCGCCCGGGGACTCCTCGCAGCCCGCGAGCAGCGAGCCGAGCATCACGGTGTCGGCACCGGCCACCAGGGCCTTGGCGATGTCGCCGGAGTACTGCAGGCCGCCGTCGCCGATGACCGGGACGCCCGCGGCCTTGGCGGCGAGCGAGGCCTCGTAGATCGCGGTGACCTGCGGGACGCCGATGCCGGCGACGACGCGGGTGGTGCAGATGGAGCCGGGGCCGACGCCGACCTTGATGCCGTCCACGCCCGCGTCGATCAGGGCCTGCGCCCCGTCGCGGGTGGCGATGTTGCCGCCGATGACGTCGACGCCCGAGGCGTTCGACTTGATCTTGGCGACCATGTCGCCGACCAGCCGGGAGTGGCCGTGCGCGGTGTCGACGACGATGAAGTCGACGCCCGCCTCGATCAGCGCCTGGGCGCGCTCGTAGGCGTCGCCCGCGACGCCGACGGCGGCGCCGACCAGCAGCCGGCCGTCCTTGTCCTTGGCGGCGTTGGGGTACTTCTCCGCCTTGACGAAGTCCTTGACCGTGATCAGGCCCTTGAGCAGGCCCGCGTCGTCGACCAGCGGAAGCTTCTCGATCTTGTGGCGGCGCAGCAGCTCCATGGCGTCCACGCCGGAGATGCCGACCTTGCCGGTGACCAGCGGCATCGGCGTCATGACCTCGCGCACCTGGCGGCTGCGGTCGGACTCGAACGCCATGTCGCGGTTGGTGACGATGCCGAGCAGCTTGCCCGCCGGGTCGGTGACCGGGACGCCGCTGATGCGGAACTTGGCGCAGATCGCGTCGGCCTCGGCCAGCGTGGCGTCCGGGTGGACCGTGATCGGGTCGGTCACCATGCCGGACTCGGAGCGCTTGACCAGGTCGACCTGGTTGGCCTGGTCGGCGATCGACAGGTTGCGGTGCAGCACGCCGACGCCGCCCTGGCGGGCCATGGCGATGGCCATGCGCGACTCGGTGACCTTGTCCATCGCGGCGGAGAGCAGCGGGATGTTCACCCGCACGTTCTTCGAGATCAGCGAAGAGGTGTCGATCTGGTCGGGCGCCATGTCCGACGCGCCGGGCAGCAGCAGCACGTCGTCGTAGGTCAGCCCGAGTGTCGCGAATTTCTCGGGCACTCCGTCGACGTTGGCAGTCATGACACCTTCCCCAAATGGCCTTGATCGGTGCGGATGTCCATGCTAACGGGCTACAGGCGTGTCTCATTCCACGACCAAGATCACCCGAAAGGTTTGTACGTTCGTACGTCCGCCCGGACCAGGCGGTTCACCGGCCCGACGGGACGGCGCGCGGCCGCCCGGCGGGGCCGCACTACTGTTCGGCCAGGGCGCGCAGCCGGCTGAGCGCCCGGTGCTGGGCCACCCGGACAGCGCCCGGCGACATCCCCAGCATCTGTCCGGTCTCCTCGGCCGTGAGGCCCACGGCCACCCGCAGGACCAGCAGCTCGCGCTGGTTCTCCGGAAGGTTGGCCAGGAGCTTCTTGGCCCACTCGGCGTCGTCGCTCAGCAGCGCCCGCTCCTCGGGACCCAGCGAGTCGTCGGGCCGCTCGGGCATCTCGTCGGACGGGACGGCCGTCGAGCCCGGGTGCCGCATGGCGGCCCGCTGCAGGTCGGCGACCTTGTGTCCGGCGATGGCGAAGACGAAGGCCTCGAAGGGGCGGCCGGTGTCCTTGTAGCGCGGCAGCGCCATCAGGACGGCGACGCAGACCTCCTGGGCCAGGTCCTCCACGAAGTGGCGGGCGTCACCGGGCAGCCGGTTCAGCCGGGTGCGGCAGTAGCGCAGCGCGAGCGGGTGGACGTGGGCGAGCAGGTCGTGCGTGGCCTGCTCGTCGCCCTCGACCGCACGGTGGACGAGTGCCCCGATGGCCCCCTGGGCGGCCGCAGCCTCGTCGTCACGCATCGGTCCATGGTGCCTGGGCGAACGCCGATCCGCGGCATCGCCTCCGTAGTTGTGCACTGAAGCGTTATGAGCAGGTGCGCCGGAACTCATCTCCTCCTGCGCCCTCCCCTCCCGCTCGACCGACTCGTCCCCGAGGAACTCCACACCTTCAAGGATGCGGCATCCCGCGCGAAAGAAACACAAGCTGCCGTCACGGCGGCGGAACGAGCCCCGCCGCGGCGGTGGCGGAGGCCCCCGTCCGGGCCCGCGCCGCCCCGTCCGCCGACGGCGGACGGGGAACCGACGGTCACGCTCAGCGCACCAGGCCCCAGCGGAAGCCGAGCGCCACCGCGTGCGCGCGGTCCGAGGCGCCGAGCTTCTTGAACAGGCGCCTGGCGTGCGTCTTCACCGTGTCCTCGGACAGGAAGAGCTCCCGGCCGATCTCGGCGTTGGACCGCCCGTGGCTCATGCCTTCGAGCACCTGGATCTCACGCGCGGTGAGCGTGGGGGCGGCCCCCATCTCGGCCGAGCGCAGCCGGCGCGGGGCCAGTCGCCAGGTCGGGTCGGCCAGCGCCTGGGTCACCGTGGCCCGCAGTTCGGCGCGCGAGGCGTCCTTGTGCAGGTAGCCGCGGGCCCCGGCGGCGACGGCGAGCGCCACCCCGTCCAGGTCCTCGGCCACGGTGAGCATGATGATCCGGGCGCCGGGGTCGGCGGACAGCAGTCGGCGGACGGTCTCCACGCCGCCCAGACCGGGCATGCGTACGTCCATCAGAATCAGGTCCGAGCGGTCCGCGCCCCAGCGGCGGAGGACTTCCTCGCCGTTGGCCGCGGTGGTCACGCGCTCGACGCCGGGTACGGTCGCGACCGCGCGGCGCAGCGCCTCTCGGGCAAGCGGGGAGTCGTCGCAGACGAGGACGGATGTCATGACTGACCTCCGCGGCTCTCGCAGCTCATGCGCGTCACCTTGAGCCTCCAGGCTGGGTACGTATTCACCTGTGCGGTTGACGCCCTCGGACACCTGCCCGAGCGCTCGTGTTTCAACCGCCTCCGCACTCTCAACGACGGTCACCCGAAAGAGTTACGGGTCCGACGGCCACCTTCGACACTCTACGTGAGGGCGCGTGCGCGGAGGAGAGCGCCGCAGGTCATCCGTCCTTCACGTGGTGCTATGCCCCATTTAGCGGCTTTTCTTCCCTTTTGCTGGTGTCTGTGACTAGATTCGCAATGAGTCATATTTACATCTACTAAGACAGTAGTTGTACGTTCATGGCTCCAGCGGAACATCCGAACCGACCAGCGAACCGACCACTGGACCACCACCGGACCACCCGAACCACCGGTCTCAAGGGGACAAGCGCAATGGCAGATTTCTCCCGCCTTCCCGGACCCAACGCCGATCTGTGGGACTGGCAGCTCCTCGCGGCGTGCCGCGGGGTCGACAGCTCGCTCTTCTTCCACCCGGAGGGAGAGCGCGGCGCGGCAAGGAGTGCGCGCGAGAACTCGGCGAAGGAGGTCTGCATGCGGTGCCCCGTGCGGGCCCAGTGCGCCGCTCACGCGCTGGCCGTACGGGAGCCCTACGGCGTGTGGGGCGGCCTCACCGAGGACGAACGCGAAGAGCTGATGGGCCGCGCCAGGAACCGCCTGGTCACGGCCGCGGCCCCGACGACGACAGGAGCACGGGCGTAACCCTTTGACCACCTGAAGGAACGTTTCTGCAACCGCCGCCCGGGTGATCCCTGCCCGGGCGTCGGCGTGCGGAGGGCCGGACGGCTACCCGCGCGCGCGGGCCAGGTGGTCCAGGGTCGCCGCCACCGCCGGCACCTGCGCCAGGTCGGGCAGCGTGAGGGCGACGATCTCGCGCTCCACCGCGGGCTCCACGACCACCGTGCGCACGCCCTTGGGCCGTACGGACTCGATCGCCAGCTCCGGCAGCACCGCCACCCCCAGACCGGCCCCGACCAGGCCCACCACGGCCGGGTAGTCGTCGGTGGCGAAGTCGATCCGGGGCGTGAAGCCCTCGTTCTCGCAGACCTCCACCAGCTGGCGGCGGCAGCGGGGGCAGCCGGCGATCCAGGACTCCTCGGCCAGGTCGCCGATCGCGACGCGCTCCTCGGCGGCCAGCCGGTGCCCCTGGGGGACCAGGCCCACCAGGCGGTCGGTGAGCAGCGGGCGGACCACCAGGTCGTCCCACTCGGCGCCGTTGGCCCCGTCGTAGCGGAAGGCGAGCGTGACGTCGCAGTCGCCCTCGCGCAGCATGTCCACCGACCGCGGCGGCTCCGCCTCGACCAGCGACACCCGGGTGCCGGGGTGGGCGGCGCGCAGGGCGGCCAGGGCGGTGGGCACCAGGGTGGAGGAGCCGCTCGGGAAGGACACCAGCCGCACCCGGCCGGCCCGCAGGCCCGCGATGGCCGCGATCTCCTCCTCGGCGGCGGTCAGCCCGGCCAGGATGCCCGCCGCGTGCCGCACCAGCACCTCGCCGGCCTGGGTGAGCCGCATCTCACGGCCCGTGCGGATCAGCAGCGGCGTCCCCGCGGAGGCCTCCAGGGCCTTCATCTGCTGGCTGACGGCGGGCTGGGTGCACCCCAGCTCGCGGGCCGCGGCCGAGAAGGAACCGGTGGCGGCGACGGCGCGCAGGACACGGAGATGACGGGCTTCGATCACCCCTCGAATATAAGCCACTCTTGGAGGTGCGGCGAATTTTGCGGAAACAGCTTTGAGGGCTGTCGGTGGCACGGGCTAGCGTGGGGCCATGAAGCTTCTGACCGTGAACGCCGGGCGGCCCGCGCCCGTCGAGTACACCGGCCACCCCGACGGCGTCACCGGCATCGACAAGCAGCCGGTCGAGGGCCCCGTGCGGGTCGTCGAGCCGGGCCCGTTCGGGCAGGGCGGCAGCGGCGTCGCCGGGGACGCCGTCTGCGAGCTGAGGTTCCACGGCGGGACGCACCAGGCGGTGTACGCGTTCGCGCGCGAGGAGCTCGACCACTGGGAGCGCGAGCTGGGCCGGCCGCTGCCCAACGGCGCCTTCGGCGAGAACCTCACCACCCTCGGCCTCGACGTGGACGGCGCGCTGATCGGCGAGCGCTGGCGGATCGGTCCCGACCTGGTCCTCGAGGTCACCTCGGGGCGCATACCCTGCCGCACCTTCGCCGGGCACCTGGGCGAGCGCGGCAACTGGATGAAGCGGTTCACCACGCACGGGGCCAGCGGCGCCTACCTGCGGGTCGTCGAGCCGGGCGAGATCCGGGCGGGCGACCCGGTCGAGGTGGTGCACCGGCCGGACCACGACGTGACGGTCGGCGTGGCGTTCCGGGCCGCGACGACGGAACTCGGCCTGCTGGCCCGGGTCCTGACGGCGGGCGACGCCCTCAACCCCGTACTGCGCGAGAAGGCCGAGGAGTACCTGGCCAAGTACGGCTCCGGGGCGGCGTAGGGAGCACGGCCCCGGGGCGCGAAGGGGGCCGAACCGGTCAAGTCGCCCCGCACGGAAGGTGGCTGACAGGGCGGTACGGCGCCCCGCCGCGCGGGGCACTAACGTGCCGCGTATGACGACTGCACTGATTACGGGCGCCACGGCGGGCATCGGCGCCGCCTTCGCGCGTCGGCTGGCCGCGGACGGCCACGACGTGGTGTTGGTGGCCCGCGACGTGAAGCGGCTGAGCGAGCAGGCGACCGAGCTGCACGACCGGCACGGGGTGGAGGCCGAGGTCCTGTCGGCCGACCTGTCCGCCGAGGAGGGCATCGCGGCCGTCGAGGCGCGGCTGTCCGACCCCAGGCAGCCGGTCGACCTGCTCATCAACAACGCCGGGTTCGGCAACAAGGGCCGGTTCCTGGACGTGTCCATGGCCGACGAGCTGACGATGCTGAAGGTGCACTGCGAGGCGGTGCTGCGGCTGACCTCGGCGGCGTCCGCGTCGATGCGCGAGCGGGGCCGGGGCGGCGTGGTGAACGTGGCCTCGGTGGCCGCCTTCGTGCCGCGCGGCACCTACGGCGCGTCCAAGGCCTGGGTCGTGCAGTTCACCCAGGGCGCGGCCCGCGACCTGGCGGGCAGCGGGGTGCGGCTGATGGCCCTGTGCCCCGGTTTCGTACGGACGGAGTTCCACGAGCGGGCCGGGATGGGCACGGACAACATCCCCGGCTGGATGTGGCTGGACGCCGACAAGCTGGTCTCGGAGGCGCTGGCCGACCTGGCGCGCGGCAAGTCCCTGTCGGTGCCCGACCCGCGCTACAAGGCGCTGATGGGCGTGGTGAAGTTGGCGCCGCGCGGGCTGCTGGGCGGGTTCAGCTCCCGGGCCGGGCGCAAGTACGGCCCCCAGTAGGCCGTACGCCGAGAACGGGCGAGGCCCGGTGCCCCCGCGACGGGGGCACCGGGCCTCGTGGCGTCAGTGCGCCTGGCTACGCGTCAGTGCGAGTGACCGTGGCCGTGGCCCGCGTCCGCCGGCTCCTCTTCCTTCTTCTCGACGACCAGGGTCTCGGTCGTGAGCAGCAGGGAGGCGATGGAGGCGGCGTTCTCCAGGGCGGAGCGCGTGACCTTGACCGGGTCGATGACGCCGGCCTTGATCAGGTCGCCGTACTCGCCGGTCGCGGCGTTGAAGCCCTGGCCCTTGTCCAGCTCCGCCACCTTGGCGGTGATGACGTAGCCCTCGAGGCCGGCGTTCTCGGCGATCCAGCGCAGCGGCTCGACGGCGGCGCGGCGGACCACGGCGACACCGGTGGCCTCGTCGCCGGTCTTGTCGAGGTTGCCCTCGAGGACCTTGACGGCGTGCACCAGGGCGGAGCCACCACCGGAGACGATGCCCTCCTCGACCGCGGCGCGGGTCGCGGAGATGGCGTCCTCCAGACGGTGCTTCTTCTCCTTCAGCTCCACCTCGGTGGCGGCGCCGACCTTGATCACGCACACGCCGCCGGCCAGCTTCGCGAGGCGCTCCTGGAGCTTCTCGCGGTCCCAGTCGGAGTCCGTGGCCTCGATCTCGGCCTTGATCTGGGCGACGCGGCCCACGACGTCCTCGGAGTTGCCGCCACCGTCGACGATGGTGGTGTCGTCCTTGGAGACCGTCACGCGGCGGGCGGTGCCCAGCACGTCCAGGCCGGCCTGGTCGAGCTTGAGGCCGACCTCCTCGGCGATGACGGTGGCACCGGTGAGGGTGGCCATGTCCTGCAGCATCGCCTTGCGGCGGTCGCCGAAGCCGGGGGCCTTGACCGCGACGGCGTTGAACGTGCCGCGGATCTTGTTGACGACCAGGGTCGACAGGGCCTCGCCCTCGACGTCCTCGGCGATGATCAGCAGCGGCTTGGAGCCACCGGCCTGGATGACCTTCTCCAGCAGCGGCAGCAGGTCCTGGATCGCGCCGATCTTGCCCTGGTGGATCAGGATGTACGGGTCGTCGAGGACGGCCTCCATGCGCTCCTGGTCGGTCACCATGTACGGGGACAGGTAGCCCTTGTCGAAGGCCATGCCCTCGGTGAAGTCGAGCTCCAGGCCGAAGGTGTTGGACTCCTCGACGGTGATGACACCGTCCTTGCCGACCTTGTCCATGGCCTCGGCGATGAGCTCGCCGACCTGCTGGTCCTGGGCGGACAGCGCGGCCACGGCGGCGATGTCGGACTTCTCGTCGATCGGGCGCGCGGTGGCGAGGAGGTCCTCGGAGACGGCCTTGACGGCGGCGTCGATGCCCTTCTTCAGGGAGGCCGGGGAGGCACCCGCGGCGACGTTGCGCAGGCCTTCGCGGACCAGGGCCTGGGCCAGGACGGTGGCGGTGGTGGTGCCGTCACCGGCGACGTCGTTGGTCTTGGTGGCCACCTCCTTCACCAGCTGGGCGCCCAGGTTCTCGTACGGGTCCTCGATCTCGACCTCGCGGGCGATCGTGACACCGTCGTTGGTGATGGTGGGGGCGCCGAACTTCTTGTCGATGACGACGTTGCGGCCCTTGGGGCCGATCGTCACCTTGACCGTGTCGGCAAGCTTGTTGACGCCGCGCTCGAGGGCGCGACGGGCGTCCTCGTCGAACTTCAGGATCTTCGCCATGGGGCTGAGTCAGTCCTCTCGATTGCGATCCTCGGCCGCGACTGCGGCCGCCCATCGCCGGTGAAACGAACCGCGCCCCTCGCACCCGGCATTCTCAGCGGGGGCCAGGGGCGCGGCTCAAAGCATTCTGCTTCGGGTGAATTACTTCTCGATGATCGCGAGCACGTCGCGAGCCGAGAGGACGAGGTACTCCTCGCCGTTGTACTTCACCTCGGTGCCGCCGTACTTGCTGTACAGCACGACATCGCCGACCTTGACGTCGAGCGGAAGGCGCTCGCCGTTCTCGAAGCGGCCCGGGCCCACGGCGAGGACGGCGCCCTCCTGGGGCTTCTCCTTCGCGGTGTCCGGGATGACCAGGCCGGAGGCCGTGGTCTGCTCGGCGTCGAGCGGCTGGACCACGATGCGGTCCTCGAGCGGCTTGATGGCAACCTTGGAGCTGGCGGTCGTCACGATCCGACCTCCCCCTTCGGAGATCTCACGGGGTTAACTGTCTGGGTGGCGACCAGGTCGATCCGTCGTCGCGGGTGCCGGACCTGCCCGTCGCGCTATTGGCACTCTCCAGTGGTGAGTGCCAGGCCCGAGACTATGTCCGCGATTAGCACTCGGTCAAGCGGAGTGCCAATTCACCGCCCCGTGGCGTGACGTCCTCGACCGTTCCTCCGGCGCGCCGGGCTCCCGCGCAGCTCAGAGGTGCTGCCCAGGGCGGCTCAGAGATAGTCCTCCAGGCGCGCCACCGCGAAGCCCTGCTCCTGGATGCGGCGCAGCATGCGCGTGGTCATCTGCGGCAGCGTGCTGCCCTTGAGCTCGTCCGGCCCCCGGAAGTGCGCCAGCACGATGTCGCCGGGGCGCAGCCCCTCCCCGTCCGCGTACCGCAGGTCGTGGATCTGCATCGCCGCCCGCCACAGCACCACCCGCTCCACCCCGCAGGAGCGCGCCGCGGCCAGTGTCGTGGCGTCGTACGCGCCGTAGGGCGGCCGGAACAGCCGGGGCCGGGCGCCGAAGCGGGCCGCCAGGCGGTCCTGCTGGCCGCAGATCTCCGCGCGCTGGTCCGCGTACGACAGTCCGGGCAGGTGGCGGTGGCCCACCGTGTGGTTCTGCACGCTCGCCCCGCCGGACCGGCGCAGCGCGTCGAAGTGTCCGTAGCCGGGCGCGGCCACGCTGTCGGTGAGGAACATGCTGATCGGCAGGCGAAGCTCGCCGACCATCCGCGCGAAGGCCGGGTCCCGCTCGGCGCCGTCGTCGTAGGTCACGAAGACGACCCGGTCGCGGGTGGGCACCCGGTCCACCACGTACGGCAGCCCGGCCGCCCGGCGCGCGGGCGGTGGCGCGGCCAGCGGGGCCGCGAGCCCCCAGGTGCGGTACGCGGCGGCGGCCACGGGCGGCCCCGCCCCGGGCCGCACCTGGCGGACCTTCTGCGCGGCCTTGCGCCCCAGCCGCTCGATCGGGTCGACCGGGGCGGCGCACCCGGCGGAGGCGAGGAGCACTCCGGCCGCCAGGGCACCGGCGAGCAGCCGGGGCGCGCGTCTCATACGTAGTCCTCCAGGCGGGCCACCGCGTAGCCCTTGTCGGTGATCGTCTTCATCACCCGGCGGATCATGTCGGGCATGGTGCCCTTCCAGTCGCCGGGGCCGCGGAAGTGGGTGAGCACGATGTCGCCGGGGTGCAGGTCACGGTCCCACTCGCGCCACTCCATGTGGTCGGGGAACGCCTCCGCGGCCCACAGGGGCACGGCCTTGACCCCGCACGACTTGGCGGCGCGCAGGGTGTCCTGGTTGTAGTTGCCGTAGGGCGGGCGGAAGAGCGGGGGCCGCTTGCCGTACCGCTTCTCGATGTTGGCCTGCTGGTCGCAGATCTCGTGCTTCTGCGCGGTGTAGGACAGGCCGGGCATGTAGCGGTGGTTGAGGGTGTGGTTGTGCAGGGCCACGCCCCGGTCCCGCATCCGCTTGAAGTAGTCGTAGTCCTCCTTGACCAGGTAGTCGCTGAGGAACGCGCTGTACGGGATGCCCAGTTCGGTCATCATCGTCAGCAGCTCGGGGTCCTTCTCGGCGCCGTCGTCGATGGTCAGGAAGACCACGCGGTCCTTGGTGGGGACGGTCGTGAAGACCGGCGGGAGGCTGTCGTCGCCGACCTCGAAGCCCTTGCGGAAGGTGATCTTCGGCTTGACCGCGGGCGGCGGGGGCGCGGCCAGCGGGGTCCTGGCCAGGCCCCACTTCTTCGCGGCGAGCGCGCGGGCGGCCTGGGCGCGCCTGACCTTCTCGACGTACGAGGTGAGGGCGCCGGCCCCGCCGGCGGCCTGCGGCGGCTGTCCGGCGGCGGGCTTCGCGGGCTCCTTGCCGTCCCCGGCGGAGCAGCCCGCGCCCAGGGCCGCGGCGAGCAGCACGACCAGCACGATCGACACCCGCCTTGTGACCTTTTTTTCCTTTTGTCGTACTAGCATCATGGCGTCGGATCCTTTCAGCGCGGACCCCCGACGACCGGGCGACACCGCCGCCCGACGCGCACCATCCCCCGGCTGGCCCACAATGGACCGGGTGAACGACCTCGACGCCTTCCGCTCCCTGCTCACCGAGGAGGGCCAGGCCCTGCTCGCCAGGCTGCGCGACCACGACCCCGCCCAGGAACTCGCCCTCGCCTCCCGGCTGCGCCGCGAGCACCCCGCGGAACTGGTGTCGGCGGCCCTCGGACAGGCCCGGCTGCGCCAGCGCGCGGTGGCCAAGTTCGGCGCCGAGGACGCGTACCGCATGTACTTCACGCCCGGCGGCGTCGAGCAGTCCACCCGGGCGACCGTCGGCACCTACCGGGCCCGCCGCTTCGCCGCCCTCGGCGTCACCTCGGTGGCCGACCTGTGCGGCGGCATCGGGGGCGACGCGATCGCCCTGGCCCGCGCGGGCATCCGGGTCCTCGCCGTCGACCGGGACGAGCTCACCGCCGAGGCCGCCCGCGCCAACGCCGCCGCGCTGGGCCTGGCCGACCTGATCGAGGTCCGGTGCGCCGACGTCACCGAGGTCGACACGGCCGGCTACGACGCGGTCTTCGTGGACCCCGCGCGGCGGGGCGGCCGGGGCCGCATCTTCGACCCCGAGGCCTACTCGCCGCCGCTGTCCTGGGCGGTCGGCGCGGCCCTGAGGGCGCCGCGCGCGGCGCTGAAGATCGCGCCGGGGATCCCGCACGAGACGGTGCCGGAACAGGCCGAGGCCGAGTGGATCTCGGACGGCGGGGACGTGAAGGAGGCGGTGCTGTGGTTCGGCACGGAGCCGGGCGCGGTCCGGGCCACCCTGCTGCCCGCCGGCACCACGCTCACCTCCCGCGGCCTGCCCGACCCGGCGGTCCGCCCGGTGGGCCGCTACCTCTACGAACCGGACGGCGCGGTGATCCGGGCGCACCTGGTGGCGGAGGTGGCCGAGGAGCTGGACGGCGGGCTGGTCGACGAGACGATCGCGTACGTGACGTCGGACGAGCTGCGCCCGACGCCGTACGCGACGGCGTACGAGATCACCGACCGGCTGCCGTTCAACCTCAAGAAGCTGAAGGCGCTGCTGCGCGAGCGGGAGGTCGGCACGCTGACGGTGAAGAAGCGCGGCTCGGCGGTGGAGCCTGAGGAACTGCGCCGCAAGATCAAACCGAAGGGCCCGAACGCGGCGACGGTGTTCCTCACGCGGGTGGCGGGGGCGCCGACGATGTTGGTGGGGGGACCGGTGCGGTGAGGGGTGTCGGGTGGTCGGGTGACGGCTGGCAGCTGTCGGGTGCCAGCTGGCGGATGACAGGTGACCGATGACAGCGGTCGGGTGTCAGCTGTCGGGTGACGGATGACAGCTGACACCTGACGGACGACCGATGACAGCTGACCGATGACGGACGGTGAAATCTGTCAGCTGATATCGGTCGGCTGACGGCTGTCAGCTGCCGAATGTCGGCTGTCAGCCGTCAGCCGGCAGGCTGCCGAGTGCTCGGGCGCGGGCGGTCAGGAGGGCGCGTTCGCGGGCGTTGGCGGTGAGGGTGGCGGCCCGTTCGAAGGACTCGCGTGCCTCGTCCGTGCGCCCGAGCCGCAGCAGCAGGTCGCCGCGCACGCTGGGCAGCAAGTGGTAGTCCTTCAGGGCCGGTTCGGCGCCCAGCGCGTCGACGAGTTCCAGGGCGGCCCCGGGCCCCTCGGAGTGAGCGACCGCGACCGCCCGGTTGAGCTCGACCACGGGGGACGGCGCGAGGGCCGCGAGCCGGTCGTAGAGCGCGGTGATGGTCTTCCAGTCGGTGTCGGCGTACGTCACCGCCCGCGCGTGGCACGCCGCGATGGCGGCCTGGAGCGCGTACGGCCCCTCCCCCGCCCGCTGGAGCGCCGCGA
Organism: Streptomyces sp. NPDC001941; assembly: GCF_040296945.1. NCBI lineage: Bacteria > Bacillati > Actinomycetota > Actinomycetes > Kitasatosporales > Streptomycetaceae > Streptomyces > Streptomyces sp. NPDC001941. The sequence goes on from NZ_JBEOYE010000091.1 coordinate 21,319, forward strand.
AGCCGCGCCGGACCAGCGGGAGGCTCCAGCGTCCGCGGTTCTGGTCGGCGAGCAGCACCGGCTCCCCGTCCGGGCCGGTGCGCGCCGCGGTGCGGGACGCCTGGATCTCCAGGAGCGCCGCGAGGCCGTGCACCTCCGGCTCGTGGGGCATGAGGCCCTGGAGGACCCGGACCAGGCGCAGGGCGTCCTCGCAGAGTGCGGGGCGCAGCAGGTCGTCGCCGGAGGTGGCGGAGTAGCCCTCGTTGAAGACGAGGTAGATGACTTCGAGCACGGAGGAGAGCCGGGCGGCGCGGTCCGCGCCGTAGGGGACGGCGAAGTCGACGCCTTCGCGGGCGAGGGTGCGCTTGGCGCGGGTGACGCGCTGGGCGACGGTGGGCTCGGGGACGAGGAAGGCGCGGGCGATCTCGGCGGTGGTGAGCCCGCCGAGCATGCGCAGGGTGAGGGCGATGCGCGCGTCGGCGGAGAGGACGGGGTGGCAGGCGGTGAAGACGAGCCGGAGGAGGTCGTCGTCGATGTCGCCGGGCCCGGAGGGTTCGGGGTCGTGGGTCTCCTCGGTGAGGTCGCGGCCCAGTTCGGCGAGTTTGCGGGCGTACGTCTCGCGGCGGCGGACGAGGTCGACGGCGCGGTGCTTGGCGGTGGCGGTGAGCCAGGCGCCGGGGTTGTCGGGGACGCCGTCGCGGGGCCACTGCTCCAGGGCGGCGACCAGGGCGTCCTGGGCGATCTCCTCGGCGAGGCCCACGTCCCGTACGATCCGGGCGGCCGCGGCGATGACGCGCGGGTACTCCAGGCGGAAGACGGTCTCGACGGCGTGCGGGGCGGCGTGCGGGGCGGTCACGGGTACCCATCAGAGCACCCGGACCGCACCTCCGCAATCGGCCCCCGGAAGGGGTGCCGGCCCGCTCAGAACTCCACGATCTCGCGGATCTCGCAGGTCACGGTCCAGTAGTCCTCGTGGACCTTCAGGAAGCGCCGGGTCCACTCCTCGGCCTCGGCCATGTCCTTGGCCTGGAGGACGGAGTAACCGCCGATGACCTCCTTGGTCTCGGTGAAGGGCCCGTCGGTGACGGAGATGTTCCCGCCCGACCAGGTGACGCGGCGTCCCTCGGAGGTGGGGTGCAGGCCGGAGGTGTCGAGCAGGACGCCGGCCTTGGTCATCTCCTCGATGAGGACGCCCATGCGCTCCATGAGCTCGGGGCTGGGGCCCTCGGCCGGGGCGTTGTCCTCGTCGACGCGGATGAGTGTCATGTAGCGGGGCATGGTGGTGCTCCTCGGGTGCGGCGGCGGGGTCGTTCCCCGCCTCTCACCCTTGCGTCGAACGGGGCGTACGGCATTTCGACATCGCGCGCGAAGTTTTTTCGCCGCGTTCTTCCGCTGACGGTCAGACGTAGTCCTCCAGGCGCCCGACCGTGAAGCCCTGCTCCTGGATGTGGCGGAGCATGTTGGCGTACATCTCCGTCATGGTGGTGCCCTTGAGCTCGGACTTGCCGCGGAAGTGGGCCAGGATGATGTCGCCGGGGTGGAGCTTCTTGTCGCCGCGCTGGTACTGCATGTTGGTGATCTGCATGGACTCGCGCCACAGGACGATGGCCTCGACGCCGCACTGCTCGGCGGCGGCGCGGGTGCTCTCGTTCCAGTTGCCGTAGGGCGGGCGGAGCAGGCGCGGGGTGTCGCCGTACTCCTTGGCGAGCTTCTTCTGCTGGCCGCAGATCTCGTGCTGCTGGGCGCCGGGGCCCTGGGTGCGGAGGTTGGGGTGGGTCAGGGTGTGGTTGGCGACGGTGCCGCCGGCGGCCTTGAGCTTCTTGAAGTAGCCGTAGTCGCTGCTGATCGCGGAGTCCGTGAGGAACATGGTGAAGGGGACGTTGAGGTCCTTCATCATCTGGACGAACTTCGGGTCCTTCTCGGCGCCGTCGTCGATGGTGACGAAGACGACCTTGTCCTTGGTGGGTATGTCGCTGATCACCGGGACCCGGCCGCCGCCGGTCTTCACGGGCTTGGCCGCGGGGGCGGCGGGGGCCGCCGGGAAGGGCTTGAGCCCCCACTTGCGGTACGCGGCGGCGGCGTCCGGGGCGCGGTCGTCGCCCTTGGCCGGGGCGGAGGTCCGGGGCGCGGGCGACTGCGCCCGGGGTGAGGTGTCTCCGCCGTCGCTGCCGCCCGTGCCGCATCCGGAGACGCCGACGGCCAGGGCCGCGACGAGGGCCGCCGCTCCCGCTGTTTTCCTACGAACCTGAGTTCCCCATGTCCGAACGCGCGATCTACTGCGTACTGAGGGATGCGTTTTCCGCGCCCCGGGTTGCCTGTGCGCGCCCGCGGAACCGGCCGAGGGCCCAGGCCCCGGCACGCAAGGCGCCGGTCACGAGGATGCCGCAGGCGACGGCCCCGAGGCCCCACTCCCACCAGGCGGGCCCGGAGGGGTAGCCGAGCTGTTCGCGGGCGGCGACGCGCGAGGGGTCGCGCTCGTCGTGGACGACGGCGATGCGCTCGCCGGTACGGGGACGGGGCAACTTGCCGTAGACCTCGGGCAGTTCGGTACGTACGCGGGCGCCGCCCTTGCTCTCGTACCGCACGACGACGCGGTCGGGGCCCTTCGCGGGGTGGCGCGTCTCGACGACGAGGGCGGAGACCTCGGCGCCGTGGGCCTCCAGGTCGCCGACGAGGGCGCGCGAGTCGGCGCCGGCGACGGCGGTGCCCACGAGGAAGGCGGCGGAGAGCACGGCGGCGACGGCGAGCCGCGCGGGCCCGGCGGCCCCGCGGCCCCGGCGCTTGCGGTAGAGGGCGAGCGCGGCCGCCTCCTCCGGGGTCATCGGCCGGGTCCGTCGGTGTTTGCCCATGTCAGGGGTGAGGTTAATCGGGGGCGGCGAGGTTCCGGCCGGGCCGGAAGACCCAAGATCACAAGGCCTTACGACCCTGTCGGACCGGGCGGTCCCGCGGTCCGCCCCACCCCGGGCGCCCCCGCGCCCCTACCCCACCGCCTCGAACCTCCACCGGTGCACCGGCCTCGACAGCAGATCGCCGTCCGGCTCCGGGAGTTCGGGCAGCGGGGCGGACAGTGACTCCGCCTCCCACCAGGTGATCACCAGCACCCGCTCCCCCTCCGCGCGGAACACCTCGCGGCGCTCCGGCGGGTGGGGCAGGCTCTGGGCGCGGGCCCAGGCCAGCAGTTCCGCGCCCCGACCCCCGGCGGCCCGGGCCTCCCACATCAGGGCGACCTTCATGAGTACAGGTTGTCCTTGCTCAGCTCGTGCAGGTGGTCGTGGTCGTGGTCCCCGTGCGCGTGGCCGTGCGCGTGGGCGCCCGGGACGTGGGGCTCCGTCACCGGGAGGGAGGAGTCGGCCGAAAGCTCCCAGTCGGAGGCGGGGCGGTTGCGGGCGACCATCTCCGCGCCGAGGGCGGCCACCATCGCGCCGTTGTCGGTGCACAGCTTGGGGCGCGGCACCCGCAGGGTGATGCCCGCGCGCTCGCAGCGCTCCTGGGCGAGGGCGCGCAGCCGGGAGTTGGCGGCGACGCCGCCGCCGATCATCAGGTGGTCGACGCCCTCGTCCTTGCAGGCGCGGACGGCCTTGCGGGTGAGGACGTCGACGACGGCCTCCTGGAAGGAGGCGGCGACGTCGCGGACGGGGACGTCCTCGCCCGCGTTGCGCTTGGCCTCGACCCAGCGGGCGACGGCGGTCTTGAGGCCGGAGAAGGAGAAGTCGTACGCCGGGTCCTTGGCGCTGCTCAGTCCGCGCGGGAAGGCGATGGCCTTCGGGTCGCCCTCGCGGGCGAGGCGGTCGATGACGGGGCCGCCGGGGAAGCCGAGGTCGAGGACGCGGGCGATCTTGTCGAAGGCCTCGCCGGCGGCGTCGTCGATGGTGGCGCCCATGGGGCGGACGTCGGAGGTGATGTCGGGGGCGAGCAGCAGGGAGGAGTGGCCGCCGGAGACGAGCAGGGCCATGGTCGGCTCGGGCAGCGGGCCGTGTTCGAGCTGGTCGACGCAGATGTGGGAGGCCAGGTGGTTGACGCCGTACAGGGGCTTGCCCAGGGCGTAGGCGTAGGCCTTGGCGGCGGAGGTCCCGACGAGGAGGGCGCCGGCCAGGCCGGGTCCGGCGGTGACGGCGATGCCGTCGAGGTCGCGGGCGCTGACGCCGGCTTCCTTCAGGGCGCGCTCGATGGTGGGGACCATCGCCTCCAGGTGGGCGCGGGAGGCGATCTCGGGGACGACGCCGCCGAACCGGGCGTGGGTGTCCACGCTGGAGGCGATCGCGTCGGCGAGGAGGGTCGTGCCGCGCACGATGCCGACGCCGGTCTCGTCGCAGGAGGTCTCGATGCCGAGGACGAGCGGCTCGTCGCGTCGTGGGTCAGCCATGGGTCTCTTCTGTTCCTTGTACGTCGTGGAGGTTGAGCCGCATCACGAGCGCGTCGATGTTGCCGGGCTGGTAGTAGCCGCGGCGGAAGCCGATGGGTTCGAAGCCGAAGCGTTCGTAGAGCTTCTGGGCCCGGGTGTTGTCGACCCGTACTTCGAGGAGCACTTCGTCGCACTCGACGGTGGTGGCCTGCCGGAGCAGGTCGGTGAGCAGGGTGGCGCCGAGGCCGGTGCCCCAGTGGGGGCGGGCCACGGCGATGGTCTGGACGTCGGCGAGGCCGCCCGCCCAGGCGAGGCCCGCGTACCCGGCGATGCGCCCGGCGTGCTCGGCGACGACGTAGTGGCGGGTGGGGGCGGTGCCGCGGGCGTGGGCCAGCTCGGACCAGAACATGCCGGACGACCAGGCGTCCTCGGGGAACAGCTCGTCCTCGAGCGCGAGCACGGGGGCGATGTCCCACCAGCGCATCTCGCGCAGCACGGCGGTCGCGGTGGCGGTCACTTGGGGGTGACCACCTTGTAGTTCTTGGGCACCTGGGCGTCGGGGCGGCGCAGGTAGAGGGGGCGCGGGTCGAGGAAGTCCACCCCGGCGGCGAGGCGCTCGGCGGCGAGGGAGGCGAGGGCTCCGGCGGACTGGTGCTCGGGGCCGCGGGCGTCGGTGAAGACGTCGGGGTAGAGCAGGGCCCCGGCACCGACGGCGGGCAGTCCGGCGACCCGGTCGGCGATCTCGGCGGGGCGGTCGACGGCGGCGTCGGTGGTCCGGGTGCGGGCGTCGTCGTACCGGGCCCAGTACACCTCCTTGCGCCGGGCGTCGGTGGCGACGACGAAGGGCCCGTCGATGCCGGAGGCGTAGGCCAGGCCGTCCAGGGTGCACAGGCCGTGCACGGGGACGTCGAGGGCGGAGGCGAAGGCGGCGGCGGTGACCAGGCCGACGCGCAGTCCGGTGTAGGGGCCGGGGCCGACGCCGACGACGATGCCGGTGACCTCGGCGAGCTCGCGGCCCGCCTCCTTCAGGGCGCGGTCGACGGCGGGCAGCAGCAGTTCGCCGTGGCGCCGGGCGTCGACGCTGGTCGACTCGGCGACGACGGTGTCCCCGTCGTGCAGGGCGGCGGTGACGGCGGGCGTGGCGGTATCCAGAGCGAGCAACAGCACGCGAACAGCCTACGGCGCGTTCGCCCGGGGCACGGCGCCAAGTCGGGGGACCGCCTGACTGCTACCGTCACCACCGACACGTACGTACGAGAGGTGGCAAGGTGGCTAAGGGCAGCTCGGGATTCGTGGCCGGGCTCACGGCGGCGGCGGTGGCCGTGGTCGGTTTCCTGGCCTACCAGGCGTCGGCGAGCGCCCCCGGCGACCTCCACCCCAAGGCGAAGGACCCGAGCACCTCGCCGTCCTCGCCGGCCTCCCCGGGCGCGAAGGTCCCGCCGAAGGACCCGCTGGCGCTGCCCGCGAACTCGGGCCGCAACGCCCGGGTGGTGTACGCGCTGGCGGAGCGTCGGGTGTGGCTGGTCGAGGAGAAGGGCAACAAGGTCGCCCGTACGTTCGCGGTGATGCCGAGCGCGGTGAACCCGGCCCCCGGTTCGTACAGCGTCAGGTCGCGCTCTGGTTCGGTGCGCGGCTCGGACGGGGTGCAGATCGAGCACGTGGTGCGGTTCGCGAACGTGGAGGACGTCGCGATCGGCTTCAGCGCGGCGGTCGACGGGACGATGGCGAGCCCGGACCCGGCGCGCAAGACGGGCGGGATCCGGATGAAGCGCGAGGACGGCGACGCGCTGTGGGAGTTCGCGACGATCGGCAAGAAGGTCGTCGTCCTGCCGTAGAACAGTCCGCGCTCAGGCCGCGGTGCGGTGGTCCTCGTCCTCCGTACCCGTATCCGTGTCCGGGTCGGTCGCGTCCGCCGTCTGGCGCTCGCTCGGCGGGGTGGACACGGCGGTGGCCGCGGCGCACGAGGCGAGCAGGGTCCCCATGGAGACGGCCTGGGCCGGTCGTGCCGGTACCGGCCGGGTGGACTCCTGTGCCGTCATGACGCCTCCTGCGCATCGGGGGCCGGGCGTGGTTAGGCAGACCTAACCAGGTCTCGTACTCCATGTGACCACGCCCGGTGGGACGCACGCAACATTTTCCCGACGGCTTGTCGGAAAGTACACCGCGCGGGTGCCGTCGCGGGTGCAGTGCGGGTGCCGTGCGGAGGTTCCCCGGTGTGCGCGTCAGGCGGCGAGGCCCGCCAGGTCCACCGCGGACCAGCGCGTGCCGTACCCCGTCAGGGTGACGGTGCGGCGGTCGTCGTCGGTGGCGCCGACCACGCGGTCGATGACGACGTGCAGCCGGTCCTCGGAGAGGTCCTCGACCTTGCCGTCGCCCCACTCCACGACGACCACCGAGTCGGGCAGCGACACGTCCAGGTCCAGGTCCTCCATCTCGTCCAGGCCGCCGCCCAGGCGGTAGGCGTCGACGTGGACCAGCGCGGGGCCGCCCGTGAGGGACGGGTGGACGCGGGCGATGACGAAGGTCGGGGAGGTGACGGCGCCCCGGACGCCCAGGCCCTCGCCCAGGCCGCGCGTCAGGGTGGTCTTCCCGGCGCCCAGCTCGCCGGTGAGCATCACCAGGTCACCGGGGCGCAGGAGGGCGGCGAGGGAACGGCCGAGGTCCTGCATGGCCTCGGGCGAGTCGACGGTGAGGCGGGCCGCGGCCTCAGCCGCCGGGCTGTGCGGTGCTTCCATACGTGCCAACGTTAGCCGCTGCCGGGACCGCCCCGACCCGCGCCAGCAGGTCCGCGATCCGGTCGGTGACGGCCTCGGGGTGCTCCAGCATCACCAGGTGCCCGGCGTCGGGCACGATCACCATCTCCGCGTCGGGGAGCAGGTCCGCGATGGCCTCGGTGTGCGAGCTGGGCGTGACCAGGTCCCGGTCGCCGGCCAGCGCCAGGGCGGGCACCTGGGCGAAGACCTGGAGCGCGGCCTCCTTGTCGTGGTCGGTGAAGGCCGGGAAGAACTCGGCGACCACGTCGATGGGCGTGCCCTCGATCATCCGCTCGGCGAACCGGGCGACGGCCGGGTCGACGTCGCGGGACGAGAACGAGTACCGCTTGATCAGCCCGGCGAACAGGTCCGCCGTCGCCCGCCGCCCGCGCTCCACCAGGTCCACCTGCGAGCCGAGGGCCTTGAGCACGCCCGGCAGCACCCGGCGCACCGCGTTGACGCCCGCCACGGGCAGCCCGTAGTTGACCTCGCCGAGCCCGCCGCAGGAGGTGCCGACGAAGGCGACGCCGACGACGCGCTCCAGGACCAGCTCGGGGTACTGGTCGCCGAGCGCCATCACGGTCATGCCGCCCATGGAGTGGCCGACCAGCACCAGCGGGCCCTCGGGGGCGGCCGCGTCGATGACGGCCTTCAGGTCGCGGCCCAGGCGGTCGATGGAGACGGGCACCCCGTCCGGGCCCTGCTGGGCCACGCCGCGCTCGGAGCGGCCGTGGCTGCGCTGGTCCCAGTGCACGGTGCGCACCAGGCCGCGCAGGGCGGCCCGCTGGAAGTGCCAGGAGTCCTGGTTGAGGCAGTAGCCGTGGCTGAAGACGACGGTGACCGGGGCGGGCTCCTTGCGGCCGAACAGCCGCCGCCTGCGGGCGCCCTGGGGCTCGGGGTCGACGTCGTCGACCTCGTAGTAGAGCGCGGTGCCGTCGTCGGCGACGGCGGTGCCGGGGGTGCCGCGCAGCGAGCCGTAGGGCCCTGCGGCGTCCAGGGCGAGGCGGGCCTTCTTGCGCATGCCCCGGCCCACGGTGAGCCGTTCGACCGCGACGCCGGCCGCGGCGCCCGCGGCGAGTACGCCTATCGCGGCGCCCGCGAAGCCCGCCGCGACACCCGCGCGGCGCCAGTTGCCCGTGGCGGCCGCCACGACGTCCCCCGTGCTGGTCTCGCTCACCGTGCCGCTCCTGTTCGTACGCGCTGGAGTGCTCTGGCCGTCCGTGGTGGTTCACTTTCCCGCCCGGCGGGCTCGCCGAACGGGTGTCCTGCCGCCGGATCAGCCGGCGGACGCGCCCTCGCCGTCCGCGTCGCCGTCCGGGTCCTCGTTCAGGTAGACGCGCGGCACGCGGCTTCCGATGCGCGTGACGATCTCGTACGCGATGGTGTCCGCCGCGCGCGCCCAGTCCTCGGCCGTCGGCTCGCCCCGGTCGCCGGGGCCGAAGAGCACGGCGCGGGTGCCCGGTTCGACCCGGTCGCCGCCGAGGTCGACGACGAACTGGTCCATGGCGACCCGGCCGGCCACCGTGCGGACCTTCCCGCCGACCAGGACCGGGCCCCGCCCGGAGGCGTGGCGCGGGATGCCGTCCGCGTAGCCCAGCGGGACCAGGCCGAGGGTGGTGGCGCGGTCGGTGACGTAGTGGTGGCCGTAGCTGACGCCGTGGCCCTCGGGGGCCTCCTTCACCAGGGCGACACTGGCGGACAGCGTCATCACCGGGCGCAGCCCGAGGCCGGCGGGGGTGCCGATCTCGGGGGCGGGCGAGACGCCGTAGACGGCGATGCCGGTGCGGACCAGGTCGAAGTGGGCCTCGGGCAGGGTGAGGGTGGCGGGCGAGTTCGCCACGTGCCGCACCTCGGGCTCGACGCCCTCCTTCTCGGCGTACCCGACCAGCTGGCGGAAGACGTCGAGCTGGCGGCCGATGGAGGGGTGGCCGGGCTCGTCGGCGCAGGCCAGGTGCGACCACAGGCCGGTGACCCGGACGAGGCCGCGCTCCTGGGCGTCCAGGGCGGCGGCGACGAGCGCGGGCCAGTCGGCGGGCTGGCAGCCGTTGCGGCCCAGGCCGGTGTCGGCCTTGAGCTGGACGCGGGCGGGGCGGCCGACGGCGCGGGCCGCGTCCTCGACCTCGCGCAGCGCCCACAGCCCGCTGACCGACATGTCCAGGTCGGTCTCGATGCCCTCGGCCCACGGGTCGCCGGGGGTCCACAGCCAGCACAGCAGCCGGCCGCCGATGCCGGCGGCGCGCAGGGCCAGGGCCTCGTGCGGGGTGGCGGTGCCCAGCCAGGTGGCACCGGCCTGCTGGGCGGCGCGGGCGCAGCGGACGGCGCCGTGGCCGTACGCGTCGGCCTTGACCACGGCCATCACCTGGGCGTGCGGAGCGACCCGGGCGCGCAGCGCGCGCACGTTGGCGCGCAGCGCGCCGAGGTCGATCTCGGCGCGGGCGCGGGGCGCGCCGGGCCCCTCGGGGGGCACGGCCGGGTCGCTCTCGGCTCGGACGCGGGCGGGCTGTGGTGTCTCAGTCATCGTCGCCCAGTCTCTCAGGTGTCAGGTCCCGGGCCGCCTGCCCCAGATGTAGACCCGGTCACCCTTGGCGAGGACGCTCCACAGCCTGCGGGCGTCGCGGTGGCTGAGGTTGACGCAGCCGCGGCTGCCGGGCGGGGTGGAGGTGCTGGCGTAGATGCCGTGGAAGGCCTGGCCGCCGCTGAAGAACTGGCTGTACGGCATGGGGCTGTTGTAGAGGGACGACCAGTGGTTCTTGTGGCGCCAGGAGACGGTGTGCCAGCCGGTACGGGTACGGAAGCCGGCGCGTCCGCTGCGCACGGGCACCGGCCCGTAGACGACCTTCCTGCCCTGCTGCACCCACATCAGCTGCCTGCTGAGGTCCACGCAGGCGACCTTGGTCCTGCGGACCGGGCAGCGGCCGTCGGCGTTGGGGTCGCGCTGGGCGGTGAGCTGGCGCATGCGGGCCCAGGTGACGGGTCCCGCGAAGCCGATGGCGGGCCGGATGGACTGGGAGCGCTGGAAGGCGGCGATGCGGGCGCAGTCGGCGGGCGACTGGGTCCCGTCGGCCTTCAGCCCGAGCCAGCGCTCGACCTGCGCCTGGTGGGGGCCGGTGCGGCGGGTGCAGGACGCGGCGGCCTCGCGGGCGCGGGCGGCCTCGGCGGCGGGCACGTACTCGACGAGGTCGTCGACTCCGGCCGGGGGCGCGGGGGGCTCGGCCTCGTCCTCGGGCCCGGGGTCGTGGACGACGGGCGGGAGGGCCTGGTCGGGGGTGTCGAGGGGGTAGGGCGGGCGGGGGGTGAGGGGGACGCCAGGGACGAGCTGTTCGGCGAGCGCGAGGACGGGGGCGAGGGCGGGGGCGGGGGCCGGGTCCGGACGGGGGTCGGGCGGGGCGGCGGCGACGAGGCCGCCCAGGCAGAGCAGCACGGCGGCCGCACGAGTCCACTTGATCACCCCCAGAGCAAATCGCCCCGGCCGCGCGGAGGCCGCTCACCACGCGGGAGGGGTAGCCCGGGTGGGGGCGGGGGTCCGCGTGGGCACCGCCCACTCCGGGCCCGGGTGCACGGGGTGCGGGCCCTGCGGCACATGGGCACCGCCCACTCCCGGGTCCCGGGCTCCGGGTCAGGCCTCCGTCACGTCGCGCCAGGACTGGCGGATGCCGGAGGGGAGGGCGCTGGCCGACAGGGGGGCCGCGGCGGCTGCCGTGCGGCCGGCCAGGCCGTGGAGGTAGGCCGCCACCGTGCCCGCGTCCCGGGCGGAGAGTCCGCCCGCCAGGAGCGCCCCGCCGAGCCCGGACAGCACGTCCCCGCTGCCCGCCGTCGCCAGCCACGCCGTGCCGGTGGGGTTGACGCGGACCGGCTCGGACGGCGAGCCGATCAGCGTGGTCGAGCCCTTGAGGAGCACCGTCGCCCCGTAGCGCCCGACCAGTTCCCGTACCGCCTCCAGGCGCCGCGCCTCGACCTCGGCGCGCTCCACGCCGAGCAGCGCGGCGGCCTCCCCGGCGTGCGGGGTCAGCAGGGTGGGTGCCGTGCGGGACCGTACCGTCGCGGCGGGCAGGTCCCGCAGCCCGTCCGCGTCGACGAGGACCGGCACCGGGGCGGCCAGGACCGCCGCCACCCCGGGGTCGTCGCCCAGGCCGGGGCCCACCACCCACGCCTGGACGCGCCCGGCGCGCTCGGGCGGGCCCGCGTGGGCCAGCACCTCGGGGTGGGCGGCCAGCACCTGCTGCCCGGCGGTGCCGACGTAGCGGACCGCGCCCGCGCCGCCCGCGAGCGCCCCGGCGACGGCGAGGACGGCCGCGCCCGGGTAGCGCGCGGATCCGGCGACGACCCCGACGACCCCCCTGCGGTACTTGTCGCTCGCCGCGCCCGGCACCGGCAGCAGCCGTGCCACGTCCGCGTGCTGGAGGGCTTCGAGTTCGGGCACGGAGGGCAGGCCGAGGCCGATGTCGACGAGCCGCACCGCGCCCGCGTACTCCCGCGCCGGGTCGACGAGCAGCCCCGGCTTGTACGTGCCGAAGGTGACGGTCGCGTCCGCCCGCAGGGCCTCCCCCGCGACCTCGCCGGTGTCGGCGTCGACGCCGCTGGGCAGGTCGACGGCGACCACGGCGGCGCCGCAGCCGCGGGCCGCCCGGGCCACCGGGACGGCGTCGGGGCGCAGTCCGCCGCGCCCGCCGATGCCGGTGATCCCGTCGAGCACCAGGTCGGCCGCGGCGAGCGCCTCGTAGGGGTCGTCGGCGACCCGGCCGCCCGCGCGGCGCAGCGCGGCGAGCCCGTCCTGGTGGGCCCGGGAGCCGAGCAGGACGGCGGCGACCCCGGCGCCCCGGCGGGCGAGGCGGGCGCCCGCGTACAGGGCGTCGCCGCCGTTGTCGCCGCTGCCGACGAGGAGGACGACCCGGGCCCCGTACACCCGGCCGAGCAGGCCCGCGCAGGCGGCGGCGAGCCCGGCGGCGGCCCGCTGCATCAGGGCGCCCTCCGGCAGCTTCGCCATCAGCTCGGCCTCGGCGGCCCGTACGGTCTCGACGCGGTGAGCGGTACGCATGCCCCCGAGTCTGCCCCAGTCGCGCCCGCCCCACGAGTGCGCGGACGCCCGGCCCAAGTGGCGTTCCTTTGCCAGGGGTTGACTCACCCCCTCAACATCGACTTAGGTATGCCTTACCTAAGTTCACCTGCCGAAAGGTTCGGGACACACCCATGCCTGCCGTACGCGTCCTCCGCGCCGCGCTCGTCGCCGCCAGCGCCGCCGCGCTCACCGTCGGTCTCGCCTCGTCCGCCTCCGCCGCCACCGCCGGGCGCACCGTCACCGACGGCGGACAGAGCTACACGCTCTCCCTGACCGCCCCGAACGCGCTGCCCGCCGCGGGCTCCAACGTCTCGGTCAGCGGCTCCGGCTACAACCCCGACCAGGGCGTGTACGTCGGCCTCTGCGCGGTGCCCGCGGGCGTGAACACCAGCGACCCGTCCACCTGGAACAACAAGCCCACCCCGTGTCTGGGCGGCCAGGACGAGTCCGGCACCACCGGCGCCTCGCACTGGGTCAACTCCGACTGGTACTGGCTCTCCCCGAGCAACTCCTCCCCGTACACCGAGTCCGGCGGCAGAGGCTCCTTCACCGCGTCCATCCACGTGAAGGCCAAGATCTCCGACACCGTCACCTGCGGCCAGTCCGGAGTCACCTGCGCCATCGTGACCCGCGCCGACCACTACGACAGCGCCGACCGCAAGTACGACGTCTACGTGCCGGTGACCTTCAGCTGATGCGCACCAGCAGACGAGCCGCCGCGGCCGCCGCCGTCCTGCCGCTGGTCGCGGCGGTCACGGCGGCGGGCGCGGCGCCCGCCGCGAGCGAGGACGCCGGCACCAGCGCCAAGGGCCCCACCGGGCAGACGCTGACCGTCTCGCGCACCACGGGCCTCGACCCGGCGGGCACCCGACTGACCGTCACCGGCCGCGGCTACGCCCTGGACAAGGGCGTCTACCTGGCCCTGTGCGCGGTGCCGGAGAAGACCGGCGAGGCACCCAGCCCCTGCATGGGCGGCGCCGACCTCTCCGGCGCCACCGGCTCCTCGTACTGGATCTCCAGCAACCCGCCGGACTACGCCAAGGACCTGGTCAAGCCGTTCACCGCGGGCCCCGACGGCAAGGGCGGCTTCGAGCTGACCCTGAACGCCAAGGGCAGGGAGGGCGACCTCGACTGCACGAAGGTGGCCTGCGCCGTCGTCACCCGCGCCGACCACACCCACATCTCCGAGCGCGACCAGGACGTCCTCGTCCCGGTCTCCTTCGCCACCGCCACCACCGAGCCCGACGTCCCCGCGGGCACGGTGCGGCACGCGGTGCTGCGGACCCTGGCGCCGCAGGGCGGCAGCGTCCTGGACACCGAGGTCGACGCGGCGAAGGGCCGGCTGTACGCGAGCGGCGGCGACGGCACGACGTCCTGGCTGGACGTGTACGACACGACGAGCGGCGAACGGATCGGCGAGCGGCTCCGGCTCCCCGCCCCCGCCACCGTGCTGAGCCTCACGCCGGACGGCGCCACCCTGCTGCTCGGCCTCTCCACCCGGGTCGCCGCGTACGACACCGGCAGCGGGAAGCTCACCGACGAGGCCGTCCCCGGCCAGGGCAGCGTCAGCCTGCTCGCCACCGACGGCCGGGTGCTGTACGTCGGCGACCAGGCCCGCAGGTCCGTGTCCGTGTACGCGCTGGGGAGCGGCGAACGGGTCGGCGAACCGGCCGTGTTCCCGTTCTTCCCCGCGGGCCTGGCGGCCGACGCCGCGCACGGCACCGCGTACGCCACCTACGTGGGCGGCGCGATGGAGAACGGCGCGGTGGTCTACCGCAACGTCCTCAACGCCGTCAGCGGCACCACCGGCAAGGTCACCGGCACCGTCAGCCTCGGCACCACGGCGCTGGGCAGCATGGGCGTCGCCGTCGACCCCGCCACCCGCACCGGGTACGTCGCGAACCTGGCCGCCGGATCGGTGTCCGTGGTCGACCTCGCCGCCCTGGAGGTGACCGGGACCCTCACCGTCGGCGGCAACCCCAAGGCCATGGCGTACGACACCGGCACCCGCACCCTGTACGTCGCCCGGACCACCGCGTCCTCCGTGGCGGTCGTCGACCCGGCCGAGGGCGAGGTGACCGGGACGATCGCCACCGGCGACAAGCCCGCCGCCCTCGCCCTGGACGGCACCCGCCACGAGCTCTTCGCCGTCGCCTCCGGCACCGTCACCCAGGCGGCCCGCCAGGTGTCGCCGACCGTCGTGGCACAGCCCCGGCCGGTCACGGCGAAGGCCGGCGCCGAGGCTGTCTTCACCGCGTCGGCCGACGGCACCCCGCGGCCGGCGGTGGGCTGGGAGACCAGCGCGGACGGCAAGACCTGGCAGGCCGTGCCGGACGCGACCGGGACCACCCTGACGCTCAGGGCGGCGCCCGCGCTGGACGGGCACGCCTACCGGGCGGTGTTCCGCAACGCGGCCGGAGTGCTGCGCAGCGAGCCGGCGAAGCTCACGGTCACCGGGGCGCCGTCCCCGGACCCGGGCAAGGACCCGAGCAAGGACCCGGGCACCCACCCGACGGGCCCCGCGCCGACCGCGTCCACGCCGTCGGACGGCGCCACGGACCCCGGCGCGGGCGCCGTGGGCGGCTCATCTGGCGGTGCGGCGGGCGGTTCGGGCAACGACCCGGCCGCCCAGGGTCCGGGGGCCTCGGGCCCCCTGGCCTCCACGGGCAGCAGCCCGCTCCCGTTGGCCCTGGGAGCGGCTGCGCTGGCGGTGACCGGAGCGGGGGCGGTGCTGTACGCACGCCGCCGCCGCACCCCGGGCACCGCGTAGGAGCCGTCCCGGCGCCCC
>NZ_JBEOYE010000092.1:0-35039 GCF_040296945.1 Streptomyces sp. NPDC001941
GGGCCCGTCGCTCCCTAACACCCCCCCCCACACCCCCCCCCGCGAGCGTAACCCCCGGGCCCATCTGGCGCGGGTGGGCCGCCCGCGGCCGCCCCCCGCCACCCCTCACGCGTACGGACTCACTCGCCCTCGGTGTCCTCGGGGAGCGGGGGCGCCGCGGGGCGCAGCTTCAGCCACACCAGGAAGAACACGCCGAGCGCGAGCATCCCGATCCCGGTCCACAGGTTGATGTTGACGTCCTGGGCCTTCTTCAGGTCCGCGTCCGAGGCGAAGATCCCCGCGACGGTGACGATCACGCCGTACAGGGTGAACAGTCCGCCGATGATGCGCCGGATGTCGAAGAGCCGGGCGGCGGTGGCCGACCTGCGCTCCAACTCGGAGACCTCGTGCTGCAGTTCCGACATGGTCCAGCCTCCGTTCAGAGCGAGTAGGGCAGGTAGCACAGGGCGGCCAGGACGACCGCGCCCCAGCCGAGCAGGGCGGGACTGCGGTACCAGGCGCCGTCGCCCTCGGCGGGCGGCTCGGCCAGGCCGGGTGAGGTCGTCCCGTACACCAGGCCCGCCAGCTCGGCCTCGGGCTTGGGGGCGGTGAAGAGGGTGACGAGGACCATGACGACCGCGCCCGCCACGAAGCCGACGATCGCGGAGACGAAGTTGGCGCCCTGGTCGGTGGGGATCGAGATGACGCCCTGCTTGTAGATCCAGAAGTAGTTGACCATCGCGGCGGTGGTGCCCGCCAGCAGGCCCCACACACCGGACTTCATCGAGGCCCGCTTCCAGAACATGCCGATGATGAAGACGACGAACATCGGGACGTTGAAGAAGGAGAACAGGGTCTGGAGGTAGCCCATGATGTTGGAGAAGGACGACGCGATGAACGCGGTGCCGATGGAGGCCAGCACGCCGATCGCGGTGATGAGGCGGCCGAACTTCAGGTAGTACGCGTCGTCCCGGCCGGGCTTGACGTAGCGGGCCCAGATGTCGGTGGTGAAGACGGTGTTGAAGGACGAGACGTTGGCCGCCATGCCGGCCATGAAGGCCGCGAGCAGTCCGGTGACCGCGATCCCGAGCACGCCGTTGGGCAGCAGTTCCTGCATGAGCAGCGGGATCGCGTCGTTGTAGGTGAGGTCCGAGCCCGGCGTGCCGATCTTCGGCACGAGCACGGCGGCGACCAGGCCGGGGATCATCACCAGGAAGACGATGAAGATCTTCGGGAAGGCGGCGATCAGGGGGGTGCGCCGGGCCGCCGAGAGGTTCTTCGCGGACAGGGCGCGCTGCACCTCGGCGAAGTTGGTGGTCCAGTAGCCGAAGGAGAGCACGAAGCCCAGGCCGAGGACGATGGTGAGCCAGTTGGCGCCCAGCGGGTTGGACTCGCCGATGCCCGTACCGCCCCAGGCGGAGAGGAAGTCGGCGCCGTGCTCCGACTTCAGCGTGCCGGTCAGGCCGTCCCAGCCGCCGACGCGCTTGAGGCCCAGGATGGTGAGCGGGATCAGCGCGGCGAGGATGACGAAGAACTGCAGGACCTCGTTGTAGATCGCCGAGGAGAGCCCGCCGATCGTGATGTACGCGAGGACGAAGAAGCCCGCGACGACGATGGCGACCCACTGCGGCCAGCCGAGCAGCGCCTCGACGACGATCGACAGGGCGTAGAGGTTGACGCCCGCGATCAGTACGGCGGCGAAGGCGAACAGCACCGAGCTGAGCAGGTGCGCCGACTTGTCGAAGCGCTGGAGCAGGAACTCGGGTACGGAGCGGACCTTGGAGCCGTAGTAGAACGGCATCATCACCAGGCCGAGGAACACCATCGCGGGGATGGCGCCGATCCAGTACCAGTGCACGACCGCGACGCCGTACTGCGCGCCGGTGGCGGCCATGCCCAGGATCTCGGTCGCGCCGAGGTTGGCCGCCACGAAGGCGAGGCCGGTGACCCAGGCCGGGAGCGAGCGCCCGGAGAGGAAGAAGTCGAGGCTGGTCCTCACGCTCGCCCGGGCGGCGAAGCCGATGCCCAGGACGACCACGAAGTAGATCGCCATGATGGCGTAGTCCAGGCCGTTGGTGGGAAGCCGGAGTCCCGCGGCTAGGTAATGCATGCGTACTCGCTTCGTCGCGCTTACTTGTCCGGACCCGGAACCTACGCCTCACCCGACAGAAACTGAAGAGTTCTGTTGTCTTTCTTTGTTTGTTTGTGATCGAAATGCTTGGCGCCTTCGACCAAAGGCCAACCAATCGGGCATTTCTTCACGCCTTGCGCGGGTCGTGCCCCAGCGCCATCAGCCGGCCGCGGTGTTCCTCCCCCGACAGCTCCTCCACCGCGTCCACCACCTCGTACATCGCCCGCACGTCCGCGTCGGTGAGGTCCGCGCGCCGCTTGTGCAGCAGGGCGAGCACCCGCTTCCCGGCCTCGGCGTCCACCGGCCGCGCGCCCGCGCCCTCCGCGTCGGTCTCCACGGCCAGCAGCCAGGCGTCCAGCTCCTGCGAGGTCATGTTGACCACGCGCCTGAACTCCTCCCAGAGAGCGTCGAGTTCGAGCTCGGAGATGCCGGTCATCGTCCGCCTCCTGCGGGCCTGTGCACGGGGTGCCGGGTGGTACGGGTACGGGGTGCGCACCCGGCGTGTACCCGGCGGGCCCCCGTTGATCCCCGCGACTTTCCCCCTCGCCTGCCCCTATATCGCCGTTCCGCCGCCCGTGGGGCATATTCCGGCCGCGCCGCGCGATTCCCGGACCCGGGCGGGAGCCAGGCGGTAGCGTCCCGCGCATGACGAGCGAGGACGCACCGCGGGACCATCCTCCGCACCACGCCGCCGTACGGGTCGGGGACACCGTCCGCCGTCCGGCCCAGCCGTGGACGCCCGCGGTGCACGCCCTGCTCAAACACCTGGAGTCGGTCGGATTCCCCTACGCGCCAAGGGTGTTCGGCTACGACGACCAGGGCCGGGAGGTCCTCGCGCACATCGAGGGCGAGGCCGGCTCCACCGGCTGGGCGCGGGTGGTGGACGACCAGGGCCTGTGCGCGTTCGCCCGGCTCCTGCGGGACTACCACGAGGCGACCGTGGGCTTCTCCCCGCCGGAGGGCGCGGTGTGGGCCGAGGGGGTCGTGGAGGTGGCCGGACAGGAGGACGAACAGGTCGTCTGCCACGGGGACTTCGGGCCGTGGAACGTCCTCTGGCAGGGCCGCAGACCGGTGGGCGTGGTGGACTGGGACTTCGCCAGGCCCGCACCGCGCCTGCACGACGTGGCGTTCGCCCTGGAGTACGCGGCGCCGTTCCGCGACGACGGGACCTGCGTGCGTTCCCTGGGCTTCGAACGGGCGCCGGACCGGCGCCGCCGGGTGGAGCTGTTCTGCGCCGCGTACGGACTGAACTCCGTCACCGGCATCGCGGACGCGGTCATCGACCGCCAGCGGGGCAACCTGCGCCGGGTGCGCCGGCTGGCCGCCGAGGGGCACGAGCCGCAGGCCGGCTGGGTCCGCGACGGGCTCCTGCCCGAGCTGACGCGCCGCCTGGCGTGGAGCCGGGGGCACCGGCACCTCTTCGAGTGACCCCGGGTCCGTACCCCCGGGAATGACCCCGGGTCCCGTACCCACGGGTCCGTACCCCTGGGTCCCTCACCCCTTCGAGTTGCCCCGGGTCCCGGATCGCTTCCGGGAGCCCGGGTGGGCGGGGCCGACGGGAAGGGCCCCGTCCGGCGCACCGGACGGGGCCTCCGACGGACCGCCTACGGCGCCATCTCGTACGTGCCCGCCAGCGCCTCCACGCGCTGCCACACCCGCTCCGAGCGCGCCTCGTCCACCACCGGGCGGCGCACCGCGCCCAGCGCCCAGTCCTGCTGCGCCGGGGTGGCCGAGTCCTTGCCGTGCAGCTCGACGGCGTACGCGGAGAAGTCCCGCACCAGGACGGCGAACAGCTCGTCGAGCACGTCCTCGTCCAGACCGGTCAGGCGCGCCTGCTCCAGGATCAGCTGGCCGTGCACCACCAGCGCGAACAGCTGGCCGACCGCGAGCAGCAGGTCCAGGTCGCGGCTCTGCGCCTCGTCCGGGGCGGCCGTGGTGACGAACTCGCAGAGCGCGTCGGCCTGTTCGCGGAACCGGGCGACGTTGGCCAGGCCCGCGTACGCGTCGTACGCCGTGCGCCAGTCGTGGAAGCGGACGGCCCCCAGGCCGCGGGCCGGGCCCTGGCGGAACAGGAAGGCGTCGTCGGCCGCGTCCAGGCGCGAGGGCACCGGCTCGTACGGGGCCGGGGCGAGCAGGTGGTTGCCCATGAACTTCAGGATCAGGGCGAGGTTGACGTGGACCGTGCCCTCCAGCTTGGGCAGTCCGCGGATCTCGGCGGCGGCCTGGGCGAAGTAGGTGTCCTTCTCGAAGCCCTTGGCCGCGATCACGTCCCACATGAGGTCGATGACCTTCTCGCCCTCGGTGGTGACCTTCATCTTGGTCATCGGGTTGAAGAGCAGGTAGCGGCGGTCGTCGGGGCCCGCGGTGCGGAAGTAGTCGACGGCGCGGTCGCTGAACAGCTTCATGCCGACCAGGCGCACGTAGGCGTCGGTCAGGCCGCGGCGCACGTGCGGGAACGCGGTGACCGGACGGCCGTACAGGATGCGGGAGTTCGCGTGCGTGACGGCCTCGTACATCGCGTGCTCGCAGATGCCGATGGAGGCGGTGCACAGGTTGAACTTGCCGACGTTGACGGTGTTCAGGGCCGCGTCGAAGGCGGCGCGCCCGGTGTGCAGGACGTCCTCGGCGCGCACCGGGTAGTCCTGGAGGCGGAACTCGCTGACGTACTTGGAGGAGTCCACCACGTTCTTGACCAGGTGGTACGCCTCGTGGCGGCTGTCGGCGGCGAAGAAGACGTAGCCGTCGGGTCCCTCGACGTCGGTGCGGCGGCCGAAGACGGAGACCAGTGCGGCCTTGTTGCCGTTGCCGATGTAGTACTTGGAGCCGGTGGCCCGGAAGCCGCCGTCGCCGTCCGGCTCCAGGAGCATGTCGGTGGAGTAGATGTCGGCGCCGTGCGCCTTCTCCGACAGGCCGAACGCGAACACCTCGCCCTGGTCCAGGAGTTCGGCGGCGCGGGCGCGGGCGTCCGCGTTCCCGCTCTGCCAGACCGGGCCCAGGCCCAGGATAGTGACCTGCCAGGCGTACCAGTAGTCCAGGCCGTAGAAGCCGAAGACCTCGTTGAGCGCGGCGATGCGGGCGGTGTCCCACCGCTTGTCGCCCTGGCCCTCGCCCGCCTCGGCGGACGGCGTCAGGAAGGTGGCGAACAGGCCCTCCTTGGCGGAGAACTCCAGGAAGTCGCCGAGCCAGGCGCGGGTGCGGTAGTCCTCGATCAGCCGCCGCTTGCCGCGCTGCTCGAACCAGTCGACGGTGGCGCGCAGCAGCCTGCGGGTCTCCGGGTCGAAGTGCGCGGGGTCGTAGGTGCGCGGGTTGAACAGGAGCGGGTCGGCCATGCGGGTCGCCTTTCCGGCTTGAGGGGTTGAGGGTGTCGAGAGGTTGAGGGTGTTGAGGGATTGAGGGTGACGCGGAGTGGTCGTGGTCCCGGCGCGCTTGCGGGTGACGGGACGTGAGGGAACGTCAGGTGCCGGTGTCCAGGCGGCGCAGGGTGGTGACGACGTCGTCGAGCCAGTCCAGGGTCATGCGTTCGTACGCGATGCCGCCGCGCAGCACGACGTGCTGGAGCTCCTGTCCGGCGTCCAGCGGGGCGGGCGCGTCGGGTCCGGTGAAGTCGCGCCGCTCGCCGGCCAGGTAGTGGGCAAGACGCTCGGTGTGCGCCCGGTGGTGGCGCTCGACCTCGCGCAGCAGCCCGGCCCGGTCGCCGAAGGCCGCGCCCCGGATCTTCACGGCGAGTTCGTGGCGCACGCTCTCGGGCTCGATCGGCTCGTGCAGCCAGGCGTCGAGGGCGGTGCGGCCGGGCGCGGCGACGGAGTACTCCTTCTTGTCCGGACGCCGGTCCTGGGCGACCTCGCGGGCGGAGATCCAGCCGTCGCCCTCCATGCGCTTGAGCACGCGGTAGATCTGCTGGTGCGTCGCCGTCCAGAAGTAGCCGATGGACCGGTCGAAGCGCCGGGCCAGTTCGTATCCGGAGCCCGGCTGCTCCAGCAGGGAGACGAGGATCGCGTGCTCGAGGGCCATGCCCGAATCCTTCTATGCAACTCGTTGCATACACAAGCGCCGCCGCCCCGGTGAGACGCGGCTCACCCGTCGCGACGGCGCCCGTGACCAGCCCGGACCCACCTCAGCCCGCGGCGCCCGCCGGGACCTCCAGGATCCGCCCGTCCACCCCGGCGCGGTACAGCCGCCCCGCCGCGAAGCTGCCCGCGCCGCGCCCGTACACCAGCTGCGTCGACAGGTGCAGCCCCGACTCCACCGCGCACAGGCGCGGCGCCCCGGCACCCTCCTCGACGCCCTCGACCCGCCACACCTGCCCCGAGGCGTGCGTGGCGATGAGCGGCCGTCCGGCGCGGTCCAGGGTGAGCCCGTCGGGCAGGGCCAGGACGTCGGCGGGCCCCGCCGACACCAGGCGGCTCGGGTGCCCCGGGTCGTCGACCGGGATGCGGTACAGGCCGGGGGCCACCGTCGTCTGGACCACGTAGACGGCGCGGCCGTCCGGCGAGACGGCGATCCCGTTGGGCTGCGCCACCTTCGCCCACACCGGGGTGACCCGGCCGTCCGGGGTGACCCGGCCGATGCCGCGGCCGCCCAGGGTGGTGGTGTAGACGGTGCCGTCCGGCGCCAGCGCGACCCCGTCGATGCCACCGAGCCCGGAGGCGTACGTGGAGCTCGCGCCGGTCTCCGGGTCCACCAGGAGCAGCTCGGAGACGGGCAGGAAGTCGCCGGTCACCGAGTGCAGGACGTCGTTGCCGGTGCCCACCAGGAGCCGGCCGTCGGGTCGCACGACCACACCGCCGTTGGCGCCGATGTTCCCGGTGAGGGGCACGGGGGTGCGGCCCGGGGCGTCGATCCGGTAGACGCGTCCGCCGTACAGGCCGGTGACGAACATCCGGCCCGCCGCGTCGACGGCGATCGACTCGGCCCAGTCCGGCACCCGCGCCACCTCCACCGGGGCGCCCTCGCCCCGGTCCGCGCAGGCCGGCGCCGCCTGCGCGGGGGCCGCCACCAGCGCGCTCGCGGTGACGGCCAGGGGTATCAGGACGCGCAGCGCCCTGGTCCACTCGAAGCCCATCGCTTCCCCCTCGTACTCGTCTCGGTACACACGGGGGTCAACTCGCCCCGCCCGCCGCAGTATTGACCGCCCGCCCCGTGCGCACCACCCCGCCTACCCGTCGGTAGCGGCTTCCCGGCCTTCCGTCATGGCGGCACGGGTCCGCGCCACCAGCCGGGCCGCCGCCTCCACGTCGAGCGAGCGCAGCACCTCTCCTACCTCGCGCGCGAAGCCCTCCGGCGCGCCCGGCAGCCGGCTCGCCGTCCGCAGCGCTCCCTTCTCGTTGAGGCACCACACCCCGTGGTGCCCGAGCAGCGCCTGCGCCAGCACGCCGAGCGCCCGCGACAGGCACAGCGACAGGTACAGATCGTCCCCGGTGGAGGCCGCCTTGCGGGCGCCCGCGACCGAGAACTCCGCCTCCCACGCCGCGTCCCGCAAGGCCTGGCGCAGCGGTTCGGGGTACCCCTGGGCCTCGGCCCGCAGCGCCGCCAACTCACCCCCGGGGTCGGCCAGTACGCGGCAGAGGGCGACCTCTCCGGCGTACGCGGGCGACCAGAAGCCGAGCGGGTGCCCGGGTTGCACGCCCACCTCGTAGCGGCCCTCGCGGCAGTCGGCCCAGACCCGCCGCACGCGGTCCAGGTCGCGCAGGATCCAGTCGACCGCCACGCCGTCCACGCGCAACCAGGCACCGCCGTCGACCCAGCGCCCCCAGCCGCCCGGCCCGGCGACCTCCACCTCGTGCCCGGTCACCTCGGCGGCCAGCGCCGCGAGGGCCGCCACGTCGACCTCGCCCCGGTAGTAGACGCCCAGGTCCCAGTCGGAGTCGGGCCGGTGCGCGCCCCGCGCCCGGCTGCCGCCGAGCGCCACGGCCCGTACGCCCGCCACCTCCACCAGCCGGGCCGCCATCTCGCCGACCCTCAGCTCCGTACCGCTCTCGGCGGACATCCGCCCTCCTCCGTCGCGTCGCCCTGTGCGGGAGCCGACCCTACGGGCGGGCGGCCGGGGGGCGCACACGCGTTTTCGGGTCGCACGCGCGCCCGCGGGTCGCTCCCGGCGGTCGGCCCGGCGGCGCTTCGGGCGGCGCGGCGGGGGTACGCGCCCCGGACAAGGGACCGCACCGCCCACTCGCGAGGAGAGACCATGGCCGGGATCATCGACCGCATCAAGCAGTTCGCCCGCAGTCCGCAGGGGCGCCGCACCGCGGCACAGGCCCGTCGCGCCGCCTCCGATCCGCGCACCCGGGCGCAGGCCCAGCGCCTGTTCGGCCGTCTGCGGGGCCGCCGCCACTGACTCCCGTACGCGACGGGCCGGGGCCCCGGCCCGTACGTCGGGGCGCGCCGGCACACGCCGGACCTGCCGTGAAGAGTCTGTGAACGGGCGCGCGAGGTACGGAGGTTGACGTCCCCGCCACCGGGACGACACGGGTGCCGAAAGGTTTCGGCGCGCCGCACTTCCCTTCGAGTGGGCCGCCACCGGGTGAACCACGGCCCCGGGTCGGCGCCACCGGGGCGGGGATGGGGCAGGATGGGCCCTCCCGCGCCGCAGCTCCGCCGTCTGAAGGGCCTCCGTCAGCGTTGTCGTTCGCCGATGAAGCACGCTCCCGCACCGCACACCTGCTCCGCATGGCCGCCACCAGCGACCCGCACGTCCGGGACCGCATCGCGGCGTACGCCGAGACCACGCCCGAGCCTCCCCCGCTGGGCTCGCACGGCATCGAGACCACCGGCTGCCCCAGGTGCCGGGGGACGATGTGGCGCCAGCGCGACCTGTTCGTGTGCTCCGCCTGCGGGGACATGAAGGGCGCCGATCCGATGACCTGTCCGCGCTGCCTGACGGCGATGAAGCCGCCCGCACCGGGCCGCCACCCGCACCTCCAGCGGTACGCCTGTCCGTTCTGCCCCCGCAAGGCGGCGCCCGGTGACACCCGGGAGCAGATCGAGGAGCGGGAGCGGCAGCGGGCCCGCGCGGTGCGCCTGCTCGACGCCGCCATCCAGGAGCGCCCGTCCGCCCAGGCCCTGCTGCGCGACCGCCGCCTGACGGCGAAGGGCCACGGCTGACATTCGGAGAGCAGCGGCCGTTCCGTCCCGTCCGCTCCCCTGCTCCCGTACGCCCTCCAGTGCCCCGCGGGACTGTCGTACCCCGGCGCTATCGTCGGCGTCCGAGGGGTGTAGAAGGGGTCTTCGACGAAGGGGGACGGATCCGTGGGGCGGCGCGAGGTACGGCGGGCGGCGGGGACGCAGGCGGTCTCCGATCTGCTGAGGCATCCGAAGCGGTTGGCCGAGCTGCTGGTGGGGGCCGCGCCCGCGCGCGCGGAGGCGGACCTGGTGGCGCTGCGGGCGGGCGAGGCGCGGGCCGTCGCGGCGTTCCCGCGCATCGACGGGCGCTTCCGGCAGGGCCTGTTGATACTCGACCCCGGCGCGCCCACGCCGGTGCTGTGGCGGCCGTACCGGCTCCTCGGGCGGGTGCGCGAGGACGTGGTGCTGACCGGTCCGTTCCACGTGCACGGCGCGTCGCAGGTGACGGGCCGGGACGGCATGGTGATCGACAAGGAGCAGTTCCGGCTACTGTCGCTGCGGGACGCGGACCGGCCCTGGGAGATCGCCGTACCGGTCATCGACCTGCCGCTGGTCCGCGCCGCGCTGCACGCGGTCAACGTCCGGGACTGAACCGCCCGAACAGCTGCCTTCAGGCCGGCAGCCGGGAGTGGGAGCAGCGGCGGGCCGCCGTGAGCAGCGCGTGGATCTGGACGCCCGCCTGGTCCACCTCGTTCAGCGGGGTCGGGAAGGGCAGGCGCACGTCGCGCTGGGTGGCCGCGTACTCCAGGCGCAGGGTGATGCCGTACCGGTCCATGGCCAGCGGCAGGGTGCGCACCAGGCCGCGCTTGACGCGGGGTTCGACCAGGCGGAGCAGCAGGGTGACCAGTTCGGCGTGGTCGGCGACGAGGTGGTGGAGCATCGACGCCTCGCACGAGGCCATCGGGTCGGGCTCGGCGGACTGGAGCTGCTCCAGGGTGACGTAGGTGCGCCCGCCCGCGTCCTCCAGGACCGCCTGGCCGAACCGCATGCAGGTGCTGTCCGTGGACTGCGGGTCGTAGGGGGCGGCCACCAGGCCGGAGAGGGTGACCCGGGCGCGCAGCCGGTCGCGCAGCGGCGTGGGGGCGATGTCGGTGAGCTCCAGGCGCACGGGGACGCGCGGGACGGCGTGGCCGGGGCCGAACGGCTCGGCGGGGTCGTGGAGGTGGACGCGGCCCATGGCGCCCGCGCCGTCCAGGGTGTGGACCTCCTGCTGGTGGCCGTCGGCGACGACGGTCATGGAGTGCGCGGCCGTGATGATCGACCGCAGGCGCTCGGCGGGGGTCGGGTACGTGGCGTGAGCGGTGTGGGGACGCATGCGGGTTCTCCATGAGGCCATGAGGACGCGGTAGGCGCCTGCGCACCTACTTAGGTATGCCTAACCTAACCCATCGGGGCGGCGCCTGTACCCGGTCCCCGGGATGTGTCGTGCGCGTTCCGTCGCGTGAGACGTGTCGTGCGGGATGTCGGGATGTGTCGTACGCGTACGAGGGGTGACGCGCCATCAGCCCGCGGCGCGTCGGGGCGCTCGGGCGTGCGAAGCCGGTGGACGGCGACGCTCCCGGGCAGCAACTGGCAACGGCCCCGCACGCGCGGCGCGTCGGAGCGCGGGGGCGTGCGGGGCCGGTGGACGTTCCGGTGTGGAGCCGTCGGGGGGGCGGCGCGGGGCCTCACGCCCCGGCGGTCACCGCCTTCAGTTCGACGAGGGACTCCTCCATGTAGAGGCCCAGTTCACGAGTGCCCGGCGACCGGGTCCAGCGCTCGAAGGCGACCCGGAAGACGGCGATGGCGGCCTCGGCGGCGAGGCTCGCCGCGGGTTCGCCGACGCCCCGCTCGCGCAGCGCGCCGGCCACGGTCGCCGACAGGTCGGCGAGCTTGATGAGTTCGCGCTCGCGCAGTTCGGCGTTGGCGGCGATGAGCGCCTGGCGGTGCCGGGCGAAGGCGTGGCGGTCCCGGAAGCCCTCGGCGACGGCCGCCAGGGTCGCCCCCACGGCCTCCATCGGACCCGCCGACGCGGGGAGCCCGGCCAGGGTGCGGGTGAAGAGCTCCCGCATCTCCTGCGCGCCGCCGAACAGCACCTCGCGCTTGTCGGCGTAGTGCCGGAAGAACGTGCGCTCCGTCAGACCGGCCCGCTTGGCGATCTCGCCGACGGTGGTCTGCTCGTACCCCCGCTCCGCGAAGAGCTCCATGGCCGCCTCCAGGAGGCGCCCGCGCGCGTTCGGCTGCCATCGACCCATGGCGCGATCCTACGCGATGACAGTCCCTGACATCGCGTGCTAGCTTCGATGTCAGAGACTGACATCGGGTGGACGGTGCGACGGCCCTCCGCCACACCGCCCGGCCCCTTCCCCAGGAGGACCCCCATGCGTGTTTTCGTCACCGGCGCCTCGGGCTGGATCGGCTCCGCCCTCGTGCCCGAACTGATCGGCGCGGGCCACCGGGTCACCGGCCTGGCCCGCTCCGAGGCCGCCGCCTCCGCCCTCGCCCGGGCCGGGGCCGAAGTGGTCCACGGCGGCCTGGACGACCTCGACGTGCTGCGTGCGGCGACGGCCGCCTCGGACGGCGTGGCGCACCTCGCCTTCAAGCACGACCTGGCCTTCACCGGCGACTTCCCGGCCGCCGTCAGGGCCGACCGGGCCGCCCTCGACGTGTTCGCCGGGGCACTGGCCGGGTCGGACCGGCCCTTCGTGCTCGCCTCCGGCCTCGCGGGGCTCAAGCCCGGGCAGGTCAGCACCGAGCGGGACGGCCACGACGTGGACCCGCACGACGCGGCCCTGCTCGACTCCGGGCCGCTGGGCCGGCACGCCAACGCCGAACTGGCCCTGTCCCTCGCCGAGCGCGGAGTGCGTTCCTCGGTGCTGCGCCTGGCGCCCACCGTGCACGGCGACGGCGACCACGGCTTCATGGCCACGCTCGTCGGGATCGCCCGGGACAAGGGCGTCTCGGGGTACCTCGGCGACGGCGGCGTCCGCTGGCCCGCCGTGCACCGGGAGGACGCCGCACGGCTGTTCCGGCTCGCCCTGGAGGACGCGCCCGCGGGCAGCACCCTGCACGCCGCGGCGGAGGAGGGCGTCCGGCTCGGCGACGTCGCCGAGGCCATCGGCCGCCGACTCGGCCTGCCCGTGGCGGCGGTCGCCCCGGAGCGGGCACCGGAGCACTTCGGCTGGCTGGCCGGGTTCCTCGGCCTGGACTGCCCCGCCTCCAGCGCGCTCACCCGCGAACTGCTCGGCTGGGAGCCCAAGCGCGAGGGCCTGCTCGCGGACCTGGAGCAGGGGCACTACTTCACCGCCTGAGCGGTGCGGCCCCGCGCGGTGCCGCGCGGGCGGTCACTCGGGCCGGGGCGTACCCGCCGTTCCGTTGATCACCATGCGGAAGGTCCAGGCCAGGCGCCGGCGCGGGGTGCCGGAGGCGATGTCCGCGCCCAGGGCCGCGATGCGCGGGTAGGCCTCCGGGGACGCCTCGCGCAGGGCGGCGACCATCGCGTGGTGCTCCTCCTCCGCGTCCGCCGCCTCGGAGCGGGCGGACTGCTCGGCGGCCGTCGCGGTGGCGACCTGGAGCAGGACGTCGACGCCCCAGGCGGCCTGGGCGTCGGGCACCCCGCCCTGGTGCAGCAGGGCGAGCACCGCCTCGACCAGGGCCAGGTAGTTCGGCCCCGAGGGGCGGGCCACCAGGGCGGAGTGGGCCAGGCTGGGGTGGCCGAACAGCACGCGCGTGTAGCTCCCGAGCACCTCCGCGAGCCGGTCGCGCCAGTCGCCCCCGCCCGTGACCGGGGACAGGTCCACCGCGCCGAGCAGCTCCTCCAGGATCGCCGCGTGGAGTTCGGCCGTGTTGGCCACGTACACGTACAGCGACGCCGGGCCCGTGTCGAGCTCCTGGGCGAGCCGCCGCATCGTCACCCGTCGCAGGCCCTCGGCCTCCATCAGGCGCACCGCCGTGGCGACGATGCCCTCGTACGTGAGCGCGGGCTTGGCGGGCCGCTCGCGGCGGCCGCGCGGGGCGGGGGTCCTCGGGGTCATGGCCCCACGGTAACGAACATGTTCGGCCGACCCGGACACGGACCGTCGGACAGGCCGACCCGGCCGCGAACCGCCGCACAGGCCGCCTGCCCGGCCGCGAACCGCCGGACAGGGCGGCCCCACACTCGGCCCCTCACACCCCTACCGCCCGCAGCCCCGCCGCCCACGTCCCCGCCGCCCGCACCCCGGCGTCCGTGCCGGAACTCCCCCGGCGTCCGAACCGGTGATTCGCCGCGCCCCGCGGCCGACCCGGCCGCCCTGGGGACACATCACCGCGAAAGCCGCCTAACATCCCGCCCAGACGCCCCGCGCACCCACTCCGGACCACCGCGGGCCACGGACTGGGGAGGAGTACGGTGCCGAGCAAGTCGCTGCCGTGGATGCAGCAGACCCTGGGGCGGCTGCGCGGCCTCGAACCGGATCCGCACCCGCTGATGGACCCGCCGGCCGAGGGCGAGTCGCCCGACGCCGCCTTCGTCATCTCGCTGGCCCTGATGATCGCCGAGTCCCTGCTCGCCAACGGCGCGGACGGCGAGGAGACCATCGCCGGCATGCTCGTCACGGCCGAGTCGTACGGACTGATGTGGTGTGAGCCTGACGTGACGCTGTGGGTGGTCTCGCTGTCGGGCCGGATGGCCGAGGACACCGAACCCACCGTCGAGCAGCGCATCGTGCGCCGCCGCACCACCGACTTCACCGCGCTCGGCGCCACCCAGCAGCTGATCCAGGAGATCAACGAGGGCAGGGTGTCCGCGACCGAGGCCCGGGAGCGCGCCTTCGCGCTGTCCCCGGCCCCCGCCGACCCCTCCGACGGCAGCCGCGCCGCGCGCTGGCTCGACCACGCCGTGCACGGCGGCGTCGTCGCGGCCTCGGGCAGCCTCGTCGCGGGCGGCGACCACCACGTCGTCATCCCCTCGTTCCTCGCCGCGACCCTGGCCGCGCGCATGACGAGCTTCCTGGCGGCGCACGGCGTACCGGCCTTCTACCGCTTCGCCCTGGCCGCGGTGCCCGCCGCCATCGCCGCCCTGGTCATGGAGCCCTACGGCGACGCCCTGGACTCGCGGGCGATCATCGTCGGCGGCATCCTGGCGCTGCTGCCCGCGCTCACCGTCATCAGCGCCGTCCAGGACGCGCTGACCGGGCACTACCTGACCGCCTACGCCCGGCTGATGGACGCCACGCTCGTCTTCCTCGCGCTGGTCGCCGGGATCGGGGCCAGCCTCACCGTCGCGGCCCGGTTCGGCCACGCCCTCCCGCTGTTCTCGCAGACCGCTCCCCTCGACTACCTCTCCTGGCGGCTGCTCGGCGTGGCCGTGTTCACCGCGGCGATCGCGTCCCGGATGAACGTGCCGCCGCGCAAGTGGCCGCTCGTGATGGCGCTGGGCGTCGGCGGCCTGATCGCCTTCATCGGCCTGCGCGACCTGGAGCTCTCCCGGCTGCTGTGCACGGGGTGCGTGGCCGCCGCCATCGGCGGCATCGGCCAGGTCCTCGCCCGCCGCCACGGAGTGTCGGCGCTGCCCTGGGTCATCCCCGCCACCACCCCGCTGCTGCCCGGCAGCATGCTCTACCGGGCCCTGAGCGAGATGGCGGTGCGGGACGTCGAGGCGGGCACCTCCCACCTCGTGCAGGCGGTCGCGATGTGGGTGACCCTGGCCGCCGGGGTCAGCTTCAGCAGCGAGGCCGCCACGCTGCTGCGCAGGCTGCGCGACCGGGGAGGCCGCGCGGCCCCCGCTACCGGCAGGGAAGCGGCTTGATCCGGTAGCCCCGCCGCTTCAGCTCCTTCAGCACGTACGGGAGGGCCGCGACGGTCTGGCTCCGGTCGCCGCCCCCGTCGTGCAGCAGGATCACGCCGCCCGGGCGCACCTGGCGCAGCACCCGGCGCTGGATGGCGTACGTGCCCGGGCGGGCCCAGTCCGTGGGGTCGACGGTCCACAGCCGGATGCGCTTGCCGAGCGCGGCGGCCCGCTCCCGCACGGTCCGGTTCACGCCCCCGTACGGCGGGCGCAGACAGGTGGGGTAGCGCCCGGTGCCCGCCTTCACGGCGCGGTCCGTGCGGCGCACCTCGCGGCTGAACCGCGCGCCGCTCACGTACCGCAGGTCGGGGTGCGACCAGGTGTGGTTCTGCACCGAGTGGCCGGCCCGGTGGACGCGGCGCACCAGGGCCGGGTGGGCGGCAGCGTTCTGCCCGATCTGGAAGAAGGTGGCGCGCACCTTGTGGCGGGCCAGGATGGTCAGGACCCGGGGCGTCCAGCGGGGGTGCGGGCCGTCGTCGAAGGTCAGGTAGACGGTCTTCGGCGGCTTGGGGGCGGCGGGGGCCGCGTGGGTGGGGACTGGGGTGCCGAGGGCCGTGACGGCGGCGAGCGCCACGGCCGTCACGGTCAGGGCGGTCCGCCGCAGCGGTGCCCCGGCGGAGCGCGCGGGGACTGGGGTGGGGGATGACATGCAAGTGATCATGAACAGCGGTCCGGGCGCGTCGGCTCATTGAACGGCGATTGACCGCGTGTCAGCTTGCCGGATGATCCGACTGGCCCCGTCCGGGCGCCGCCCGGACGCCCCTACCGGCCCTTCGGCCTACCTTCGGTGGCGGTCCGTCACCCGGGCGGCTACCTCTGGGACGAGGTGGTGCACGACGCGGACGACCCGGGAGCACAGGTGGCAGACGTACGGACGGTGGTCAGGTGGCGGCGCGGGACGCGCTGGGCGCTGGTGCTGGCCACCGCACTGGGCACGGCCGTCTCCGGCACGGGACCGGTCCTCGCCGACGGCGGGGCGTCCGCCGGGGGCGCGGTGGTCCGGGCGGCCGACGCGTGCACGGCGACCACGGGCCCGTACCAGTGGCAGGTCGAGCACCTCCTCGGGCTGCCGAGGGACGGCCAGATGTCGGCGGCGGACTGCCGGGCGATCCAGGCGGCGCAGCGGCGGCTCGGAATCACGCCCGCGGACGGCGCGGCGGACGAGCGGACGTTCCAGCGGCTCCTCGCGGCCGGACGCACGCCGACACCGAAACCCAAGCCCAAGCCGGTCCCGAAACCCAAGCCGAAGCCGAAGCCCAAACCCAAGCCGGTCCCGAAACCGAAGCCGAAGCCGACACCGCCCCCGGTCCCGGTCCCGGAGCCGACACCGAAGCCGGTCCCCAAGCCCGTCCCGAAGCCGAAGCCCAAGCCCGTACCCAAGCCCAAGCCCAAACCCAAGCCGAAACCGAAGCCCAAACCGGTGCGTCCCAAGCCCGCCTGCAACGCCGACACCGGCCCGTACCAGTGGCAGCTGGAGAAGCGGCTCAAGCTGCGCCAGGACGGCGAGATGTCGACGGCCGACTGCCGGGCGATCCAGCGGCTCCAGAAGCGCCTGGGCATCTCCCCCGCGAAGGGCGCGGCCGACCAGAAGACGTTCCGGCTGGCCCTGGTGGACGACGTCCGCAGGGACCCGAACCAGCGCAAGCGCTGCCCGGTGCGCTCCTTCCGCGTCACCTGCGTGGACCTGGGTCGGCAGGTGCTGTGGGTGCAGAAGGGCCGCAGGATCGTCTTCGGCCCCGTGCCGATCCGCAGCGGCCGCAAGGGCCTGGAGACGCGGACCGGCTGGCAGTCGGTCTACGACAAGAAGCGGACGTTCTTCTCCACGATCTACGACGGCGCCCCGATGCCGTACTCGCAGTTCTTCAACGGTGGCCAGGCACTGCACGGCACGTACAAGGACCTCTTCGAGTCGGGCTCGGGCGGCTGCGTCAACATGTACGTGCGCGACGCCCAGCGGCTCTACCGGCTGCTGGACATCGGCGACCGGCTCTACATCTACGGCCGCAAGCCACAGAACCGCGCGGCCTCCCCCTCGGAGGTCTCCGGCCCCGCCGCCGAGGCCGCCGAGGACCTCCTGGTCGCCGAGGGCTTCGGCTCCTCGGGCATCCCGGTGGTCGAGGACCCGGACGCGGCGGACTGACCGGCGCACGAAGACGGGCGGCCTCCCCGGTCATCCGGGAAGGCCGCCCTCTTTCACGCCTCGCGGCGCTTACTGCTGATACCGCTGACTACGACGGGCTACTTCTTCTTGTGGTTCTCGTGCGGCTTGTTGGTCAGCCGCACGACCGCGTCGTAACGGGTGTTCTCCCTGACCACGTACGGCCCGAAGGACCGCTTCCTGGGCAGCTGGTAGCCGCCCGGGACCGACCGCTCGTACAGGTAGTACGTGCCGGCGCGCGGGATCTTGAAGGAGACGGCGCCCTTGCCGTCGGTGGCCTTGCCGCGGCCGACGCGGGTGTCCGAGGGCTGGTAGCCCCGGATCCCGTTCGTCTCGCGCCACAGCTCGAACACCGCGCCCATCAGGGGCTTGCCCGTCTTGGCGTCCCGCTTGAGGATCGAGATGCGGGCCGGCGGCTTGACGATCAGGGGGTCCTTGTCGTCGACGTGCTTGCCGGAGATCTCACCCTCCATGTCGACGCGGGAGTCGTCCTTGTGGACCTCGCCGGCCTGCAGGCCGGTCAGCAGGGAGGTGCACTTGTACGACGCGCCCACGGCGAAGCGGGTCCTGGGCTTGGCCGTACCGACCGGCCAGGTGTTGTTCCAGCGCACGTAGCGGCCGCTGGGGTCGAAGCTGGTGGTGCCGTCGGGCCAGAAGCAGCGGAGGTTGGAGACCTTCGCCTTGCCGCGCGTGACGCGGTCCTGGACCTCGACCTTGATGCCCGGCTCGGTGCCGTTGTTCGTCACCGTGTACGAGATGGTCCGCGTCCGGGTGTCCGGGGCGATCACCTTGTCCTTGTCGGTGTCGGCGTCCTTGCCGGTGGCCTTGTCCTCCTTCTCGATGTCGATGTCGGGGAGGTGGTTCTCCACCGTGACCGTGACACCGGCGGCGGCGTTGGCCGCGGTCAGCTCCAGCGGTCCGAAGACCGGCGGCTTGGGCAGGGCGTACTCCTTGCCGTCGGGCCGCTTGGGAGCCTTGGTCTCCTGCCAGTAGTACGTGCCGAGCACGGAGGTGTTGACCTCGGCGATGCCGTCGGAGCCCGTGGTGATCGGCGTGCCGACCCGGGTGTCCGCCAGCGGGCCGGCCATCTGGAGCCCGGCCGTGCCGTTGGTCTCGCGCCAGAGCTGGAACTCGGCGCCGCCCAGCGGCTTCTTGGTCTTGGCGTCCGTCTTCAGGACCCGGATGCGACCGACGACCGTGATCTCGTTGGGCGCGTTCTCGACCGTGGCCTGCGCCCCGGCCGTGGCGTTCTCCTTGCTCAGCACCAGCGGGCCGAAGACCGCCGGGTCGGGCAGGGCGTAGCCGCCAGGTGCCGCGGTCTCCTGCCAGTAGTACGTGCCGTACTCGACCTTGGCGACGGCGGCGTTGCCGTCGGCGCCGGTGGTGACCTCGCCGCCGACCTTGGTGTCCGGCGTGGCGCCGGTCATCTGCAGGCCGTCGACCTTGTTGGTCTCGCGCCACAGCTGGAACTTGGCGCCCGCGAGCGGCTTCTTGGACTTCGCGTCGATCTTCAGGACCTTGACGTCCCCGGCCGGCGGCTCGCCGTGCCACGGGTCCTCGTCCTTGACGCTGCGCTCGCTGATCGCGCCCTCGCCGTCCACGGTGGAGTTGTCACCGTGGATCTCGCCGGCCTTGAGGTTGTAGAGCAGCGCGGTGCACTTGTACGTCGCGCCGACCTCGAAGCGGGACTTCGGCTTGTCGGGCTTGGTGAACCAGGTGTTGTCCCAGCGGACCTTCTGGCCGGACGGGTCGGTGCTGCTGGTGCCGTCGGGCCAGTTGCACTTGAGGTCCTTGATCTTGGCGTCGCCGCGCGTGACGACGTCGCCGACCTCGATCTTCACCAGCGGCTCGGTGCCGTTGTTGGTGATGTCCATGTACAGGACCTTCTCCCGGGTGTCCGGGAGGATGACCCTGTCGGCCTCGGTGTTGGCGTCGGAGTTGGTCGCCTCGTCCTTCTTGACGATGTCGATCTCCGGCTTGTGGTTCTCCACCGTGATCTGGCCGCCCTGGGCGGCGTTGTCCTTGGTCAGGACGATCGGGCCGAAGATCGGGTTGAGCGGCTTGGCGTACTTCGGGTCCGCCTCCTTGACCTCCTGCCAGTAGTACGTGCCGAGCTCCAGCTTCTCCGCCGTCGCCAGGCCGTCCGCACCGGTGGTGATCTCGCCGCCGACCTTGGTGTCCGGCGTGGCGCCGGTCATCTGCAGGCCGTCGGTGCCGTTGGTCTCGCGCCACAGCTGGAAGACCGCGCCGGCCAGCGGCTGCTTGGTCTTGGCGTCGACCTTCAGGACCTTGAGGCTCGCCTGGGGCTCACCGTTCCACGGGTCCTTGTCCTTGACGGACTTGCCGCTGAACTCGCCCTCGCCCTCGACCGTGGTCTCGTCCGTGTGCAGGACGCCCGGCTTCAGGTTGTACAGCGTCGCGGTGCACTTGTAGGTCGCACCGATCTCGAAGTACTTGGCGGGCTTGCTCTTGGGGTCGCTCGGGTTCGCCGGCCAGGTGGCGTCCCAGCGGACCTTCTGACCCGAGGGGTCGGTGCTGCTGGTGCCGTCGGGCCAGTTGCACTTGAGGTCCTTGATCTTCGCGTCGCCCTTGAGGATGACGTCGCCGACCTCGATCTTGAACAACCGCTCGGTGCCGTTGTTCGTGATGTCCATGTAGAGGGTCTTCTCCCGGGTGTCCGGGATCTTGACCTTCTCCGCCTCCGTGTTGGCGTCGGAGTTGGTCTCCTCGTCCTTCTTCTTGATGTCGATGTCCGGCTGGGCGTTCTCGACCGTGAGCGAGGCGCCGCTCTCGGCGTTGTCCTTGGTCAGGACGATGGGGCCGAAGACCGGGTTCTTCGGGAGGGGGTAGTCCTTCCCGTCCTTGTCCTTGGGGGCCTTGGTCTCCTGCCAGTAGTACGTGCCCAGTTCGAGCTTCTGGACGGTGGCGACGCCGTTCGCGCCCGTGGTGAGGGGCGTGCCGACCTTGGTGTCCGGGGTGGTCCCGTCCATCTGGAGGCCGTCGGTGCCGTTCGTCTCCTTCCACAGCTGGAACTCGGCGCCGGCGATGGGCTGCTTGGTCTTGGCGTCGATCTTGACGACGTTCAGGCCCGCGAGCGGCTCGCCGTGCCAGGGGTCCTCGTCCTTCACGGCCTTGCCGCTGAACTCGCCCTCGCCGTCGACCCGCGAGTTGTCACCGTGCAGGACGCCCGGCTTGAGGTTGTACAGCGTCGCGGTGCACTTGTACGTCGCACCCACGGCGAAGCGGGACTTGGGCTTGTCCGGCGGGGTGGCGAAGGTGTTGTCCCAGCGCACCTTGGCACCGGTCGGGTCCGAACTGCTGGTCCCGTCGGGCCAGTTGCACTTCAGGTCCTTGATCTTCGCGTCACCCTTGGTGACGATGTCCCCCACCTCGACCTTCACCAGCGGCTCGGTGCCGTTGTTGGTGATGTCCATGTAGAGGGTTTTTTCCTTGGTGTCCGGCAGGACGACCTTCGTGTCCTCGGTGTTGGCGTCCGAGTTGGTCGCCTCGTCCTTCTTCACGATGTCGATGTCCGGCTTGACCTGGTTGTAGCCGAAGTCGTACGTGTGGTTGTCCTGGCCGGCCTTGCCCGTGGTGATGGTGTGCTCGGGGTACTTGCCCCCGGCCGGGACCTTGCCGTCGGAGTCGATGAAGTCGTTCGTGCCGGCGTCGTTCTTGGTGACGGTCCACTCGTAGAGCGGTCCGCCCTGCTGGTAGTCGGCCGGGTTGTCGATCTTGATCGTGTACTGCGTCTCGAACTTCAGGCCACCGGGGACGTTGGAGTTGTCGAAGTAGTACTCACCACGGCTGGTCGTCCGCGTGGTGGCGACGAGCGTGCCGTTCTTGTCGTACAGGTTGACCGTGGCGCCCGGGACCGGCTTCTCGCCCGGGTCCTGGATGCCGTCCTTGTCGACGTCGTACCAGACGCGGTTGCCGATCTGGATCGGCGCCTCGTCACAGAGGACCTCCAGGTCCGCCATGCCGGAGCCCTTGCCGAACGTGATCGCCTGGCCGTTGCCGCCGTCGCCCGCACCGGTGGTGCGGTTGATGAACATCGTGCCGGTCGTGTACGTCGCGTTGTTCGGGTCCACGCCCGACGTGGCGATGGTCTCCTCGACCTTCGACAGCGCCATGCCCGCGAAGGCGGCCTCGGGGTGGTAGCCCGCGCGGGTGTCGCCCGAGTAGTACTCCCGGACGCGCGCGTCCGTCGAGTTGTTCTTGCAGGCGCCGTTGGGGTCCATCTGGTAGCGGTTCTCGCCCACCACGCAGGCGCGGACGATGTCACCGCCCGAGGCGCGGTAGTCGTTGAACCGCGCGCCCGCGTCGTTGCGGTCGTACATCGGCCAGCCGCCCATGTCGGCGTAGCGGTCCCGGAAGCCGAGGACCAGGTCCCCGTTGATCTCCTGGATGATGTCGCCCATGAACGGCTGCGGGTACGAGGTGCGCGTGCCCGGCGGGCAGGTGTGCTCGGGCTGGCTCGGCAGGTGGTACTGCACCTGCTTGGCGCGCCACCTGTCCGACCACGGGTACCAGGCGCCGCCGAAGCAGCCGCCCGCGACGGTGTCCGCCACCTGCTTGGGGTAGTCCAGGCGGTCGTTCAGGATGGTCCCGGTGAAGGACTTGGCCACCGGGTCGAAGGTCTGCACGACCGCGCGCATGTCGTCGCGGTTCTGCGAGGACTCTCCGGAGCAGACGCCGCCGACGTAGACGGTCCCGGTGTCGGAGTTGAAGCCGATCGCGCCCGGACGCCAGTCGGTGGCGTTCGAGCAGTTCGCGCTCGGGATGTCCCAGGACTCCGGCGACGCGCCCGTCTTCTGGGTGGCGTCGTAGCGGTAGAGCTTCTTGTCGTTCAGGTTGATCGCGTACAGGTACTTGCCGTCGTCACTGACGTCGATGTCGCCGAGCGACTCCTTGTTCACCGCGGGGGCGAACGGCAGGTCCTGGTCGGTGGCGATCTGGTGCGCCGTGCTGCCGGCGTTGGGCACCTGGGCGAACAGCGTCGTCTGCCCGGTGGCCCGGTCGGTCAGGTAGATCGCGCCCGCACCGTCGGGCCCGTAGCCGGATCCGCGGCGGGCGAAGGCGCCCGAGAAGATCCACTTCTTCTGCTTGCTGTAGCCGATCCCGTAGACCGTGCCGGTCTGGGTGTGCTGGGCGAGGACCGTGGTCTGGTCCTTGTAGCCCCGCGCGTTGTACGGGAACGTCACCAGCGTGTGCGAGTCCGGGTCGGCCGGACCCTCCTTCACGTCCCTGCGGTGGCACGCGGTGGCCAGCGGGGCGTTCTTCTGGCAGTAGTCCGAGGGGTTCCAGAACGCCGTGGTGAACTCGACGTTGTTGCCGCCCGTGAGGTCGACGAACTCCTCGGTGCTGGTGAGGTACGTCGGGTTGGCGCGCAGCAGCCCCTGGTGGTCGGCGAACGCCGAGAACAGCGTGCCCGGGCGGGGGTTCATGACCTGCACCCGGTACTTGCCCCCCTTGAGGGAGGGGCTGGCCGTGGCCGGGTTGAACGTCACCGTGCCGTCCGGGCCGGTCTTCCCGGTGAGCGTGGTGCCCGCGTCGTCCGTGAGGCGGACCTCGACCTGGTTCATACCGGGTTCGAGGACGCTGTCCCAGCGGCCGTTGGCGTTCACCTCGCGCACGACGCGCACCTTGACGGAGCCGTCGCCCGCGTCGGCCGCGTGCGCCCAGGGCGCGGCCGCGAGGCCGAGGCTGGAGGCCACGAGCGGCATCAGCACCCCTAGGGTGCCGGCCCGTCTCGTGAGCCCTCTGCCGTGGGGCACGGCAGGTGGTGAAGAGGTTGGCAAAATATCTCCTGCTGTCAGTGAGAAACAGGGGACCCGGCGACCGGAACGGCACCGGACCGGGCCCTGCTTATCCGCTGAGCAGCTACCAAGATCGCCACGCCGCGCCCTCTCCACCTTTCCGTGGCGTTTGTTGCTCCGAATAGCTTCGTCGCGCTTGGTGTGATGAGCTGAGTGAATGCGCTCCGGCCAGGTCGGCCGAGTCGTTCCCGGGGTTGGCACCCGTTTGTCGCGTGAAATGTCCCGCATGACGCGGAGACCACATCCGCGTCGCCCCCAGGAAAGGAACGACCCCTCGTGCACATGCGCACCTGTGCCGTGCTGCTGACCGGCCTCGTCCTCGTCAGCGGCTCCGCGACCACGTCCTTCGCCGCCCCCGCGGCCTTCGACCGCGCCTCCTGCCAGAAGAGCGTGCAGGACCTCTCGAACTCCCTGGAGGAGCTGGGCGACGGCGTGGACGCGGAGACCCAGCAGTCCGCACGGCAGGACGTCGACGCCTTCCTGGCCAAGCTCTCCGCGGGCCAGGACCCCGACAACGCCGACATCGAGAAGCTCAACGGCACCATGGCGAAGGCGGGTCAGCAGATGAGCGACGAGACGCTCCAGCGCATGTTCACGCTCGTCCAGCCGGTCATGGCCGAGTGCATGCCGCTGGTGGCCCCGGCCTCCTGACCGGTCCGCATAACGTCAGAAAATCTCAGCACAAGAAAGACCCGCATTCCGGCCCCGCATTTCCAGGACCTCGCGAGAGGGAGATGCGGGGCTTCCTTCTGCTTTCCTGATTTATCACCACCCGGATCCGATCCGCTTAATTGACGCCAATATCAATATTGCACATCCATTCCGCCAGGCAGGTGGTTCATATTCACGCCTACCCGTGAGTGGCATTGCGCGTCAGTAAGTTGACGCCCGCCGGACCCGGAAAGGGCCGTGCGCACGGAGTCGATCCGAAGGAGAGAAATGCGCTCCCACTCACTGGCCCGCTTCGGGGGGCTCGCGGCGGCCGCGGCCCTCGCCCTCGCGGTGCTCGCCACCGCGTGGTACGGCTCCGCAGGTCTGGCGGCCGCCGCCGACGGGCCCGAACCCCTGCCGGGCTTCGGCCAGTTGGAGAGCGCCGCGCTGCCCACGGAGACCAAGCCCGCCGTCTCCGTGGACAACGGGCTCTCCCAGGTGACCGAGGGCACCGACGTGACGTACCGCATCACCGTGGAGAACCAGAGCGCCACCTCCGACCTCGCGACCACGGTGGACGCCACGCTCCCCCAGGGCCTGCGCTTCGACTCCGCCGACGCGGGCGGCGTCCGCAAGGGCGGCCAGGTGTCGTGGACGGTGCGCACCGCCCCCGAGGCCCGCCGGGTGCTCACCCTGAAGGGGCACGTGGGCGCCAGGCCCGCCGGGGTCGACCGGCTCGCCCTGGTGGCGTGCGCCGAGGGCGACGAGCCGGTCTGCGCCACCGACATGGACGGCGTCGCGCTCCCCGGCCGGGTCTCGTGGACCACCGCCGTGCTGGGCGTGAGCGCGGCGCTGGCCCTGCTGGCCGGCCTGGCGTTCCTGCTGCTGCGCCGCAAGAAGCCCGCCACCGAGGTGAAGGTGCCCGCCCAGGCGGTCGCGGGCGCCGGACAGGACGCCGCCGGGGAGAAGGACTGGAACGAGGTCTGCTACGCGGCCGTCGCCGAGGCCCCCCAGGTACCCGGCCCGGCGGGCTCCCCGGAGCCGTCCGAGCCGGTCAAGTAGGCGCCGTGCAGAGCGGACTGAACCGCGCGCTGCGGGTCGCCGGCGTGGTGCTGGCCGCGGGCGCCGTGTGGTCGGCCGACGGCGGTCCCCAGGCCGCCCACGCCACCGCGGCACCCGCGGTGCCGACGGACGCGCCGGTACGGGACGCGGCGCCGCGCGTGAGCGGGGTGACGGCCGACGCCGCCGTCGCGGGCCCGGGCGACACGGTCGGCTGGGTCGTCGAGCTCAGCGGCCCCGCCGGGCGTCCGGGCGCACCCGCCCGGCTGGACGTCGACCTCTCCGGCGTCCTCGCCTCGGCCGACCTGGCCGGCGCGCCGGTCGTCTCCGGTCCCGGCCGGGCGGTCGTGCGCGGCCGGGCCCTGCACTGGAACGGCAGCCTCGCCCCCGGCGAGCGCACCCGGGTGCACTTCAGCACCACCGTCCACCGCGAGGTCGGGCGGCACGAGCTGACGCTGCCCCGCGCCGCCGCCCCCGTACGGCTGCGCGGCCTCGAACTCACCGTCCGGGCCAGCCCGCACGAGGTCACCGGCGAGGCACCCACCGTCTTCGAGGTGAGCGCGCGCAACGTGGGCGGCGGCGCCTGGACCGGCAGCGATCCGGCGACCTTCGACATCGACCTGGCCGACCTGCTCGCCGCCGGGGCCCGTCCGGTCCGGGTGCGCGCCACCTCGGGCACCACCGCCTTCATGGGCCGGCACCTGGTCTGGACGGGACCGCTGGCCGCGGGGCACAGCGCCACCGTCACCTTCGCCGCCGACCTCGCCCCCCGGCCCGGCGCCCAGCCGCGGCGGCTGACCGTGTGGGCCGCCAGCGAGCTGGCGTCCGGCCCGTGCACCCCGTCCGGTGCCGACCGCGCCTGCCGCGCCGAGGTGCGCGTCGCCGCGCCCGCCGCCGACGGCGCCCCGCCGGACCGTACCGCCCTGTACCTGTCCGTCGGCGCGGGGTCGGTCCTCGCGGGCCTCGCCGGCGCGGGCGCGCTGGCCGCCCGCCGCCGGCGCCGCGACGCGGACGGCACGCCCCCCGAACCGATCACCACGCCCGTGCACGACCTGCCCACTCCCCCGGAAAGGACCCCCGCCATGAGCGACGACAACGAGACCTTCCACGGCGACGACCGCGACGCCGAGGTCGCGCTCGACACCGCGCTGGAGAGCCTGGAGAGCGCGTTCTCCTTCGAGAACCTCGACGACTTCGAGGACTTCAAGGAGACCGCCCCGCTCGACCCCGAGCTGCACGGCTCCGACCTGCTCGGCTCGGACCTGCTGAGCTCCGAGCTGCTCGACTCCGAGCTGCTGGGCGCGGACCTGCTCGACTGCGAACTGCTCGGCTCCGAGGGGGACCTGGTCGACATCGACTCCCGCTTCGCCGGGCTCTCCGCCGAGCTGTACGAACTGCGCACCGACCTCAGCCGCGCCACCCGCGACTCCCGGTGAGCCCCGAACCCCCTGGAAAGGCAGGAACACCCATGAACAAGCTCGTCACCACCGCGGTCCTCGTCGCGGGCGCAGGCACCCTGTCCGCGCCCGCCGCGCTGGCCATGTCCCCGCACGAGGCGGCGGCCACCCCCGCCGCCCGGGTCGTGGCCAGCCGGGTCATCGACCGCTCCGGCGGCACGATCTCGGGCACCATCAACGGCGGCACCGCGCGCCTGCACGTCCCCGAGGGCGCGTTCGCGCAGCCCACCGAGGTGCGCATGACGACCGCCGACACCAGCGCCCTGGACGGCGGTCTCGGCCGGGCCGGGTACTCCGGCTACCGCACCCTGGCGGCCGTCGGCGTCAAGGCGTACAAGAGCGACGGTTCCTCGGTGCGCGGCAAGTTCGCCAAGCCGCTGGAGCTGACCGTCACGGGCGAGCGCCTGCACCAGGGCCAGAAGGCCGTGCAGCTGAACCTGACCAAGCCCGCCGAGCAGCGCGCCAGCTTCTCCGAGGGCTCGGCGCGGCTGAAGGTCAACGGCACCCCCGACCTGGTCATCGTGGCGCCCGCGCCGGCCACCGCCGCCGTCAGCGACGGCAAGCCCGGTGGCGCCGCGCCGCACGCCCGGGCGGCGCACCCGCCGGTGGCCGGGACCCCCATCGAGGGCGCCACCAAGGCGCACACCGGGGTGCCGCTCACCCCCGAACTGGTCGGTGCCGGGCTGGCCCTGGCCGCCGGTACCGCGCTGCTGTGCGGCGCCGTGGGCGGCAGAGGACGCCGCCCCGGGACCGTCGCCTGACCTCCCGTACGGACGACAGACCGAGAGGCATGACACGGTGATCGACGGCTCGATCGATCCCACGTCGACCGGCCCGCAGTGCTGCGCGCACTGCGGGTTGTCGGCGTCGGAGCCCAGCAGTCCCGCGCCCCTTCCGGCGCCGCGGGTCCGCGTGCGCCTGGACGCGCGCACCTTCTACCTCGCCGAGCCGCGCGTGCGCCGGCAGCGGCGGTACGTCCCCCAGCCGTACAAGGCCCGCTACCTGGGCCCGCTGCCGGGCGTCCGGCACGTGCCGGGCATCAAGTACGTCCTGCGGTCGGTGCCGACCGTGGTCATCCGCTACCGGCCGCTCGACCTGCGGGTCCCGGTCGTGGAGCGGCCGGGGCGCGAGGGGCGGACGGCCACCGCGCCGCGCCGGTTCGTGTGGCGCCGCGCCGCCACCACCACGGCCGCCGTCACGCTCCTCGCCGCGGGCGTGGTGACCATGGGGCACGCGATGCGGTTCGACGCCGACTGGACCGCGTCCAGCACCCGGCTGACCCGGATGTGGGACGAGGGCGCCACGGCCGCCGACGCGCCCGCCTTCGGCGCCCCGGACGACTGCTCCCAGCTGCCGCCCTCCCGGATCGCCCGCGCGGACGCGCCGCACGCGGTGCTGCACGTGCCGCGCACCGGGCTGCGCACGGCGGTCCTCGAAGGGGCGGACCGGGCCACGCTCGACCGCGCCGTCGGGCACCTGCCCGACAGCAGGTGGCCGGACCAGGGCGGCACGACCGTCCTGGAGGGGCACGACATCACCTACTTCAACGAGCTGGACCGGCTGCGGCCCGGGGACACCGTCGAGGTCCAGGGTGCCTGCCGCACCTGGACCTACGAGGTGACGGGCACTCAGGTAGTCAAGTCGGGCCATCCGGTGCGGCATTCGGAGAAGCCCGAGCTCAAACTCGTCACCTGCTGGCCGATCGGCGCACTGTTCCCCAGCGACGAGCGGTACGTGGTCAGCGCGCGGCTCGTCCGCGAGGCGGCCACCGCCGACCGGGCCGCCGCACCGGCGCCCGCGGCCGTCTGGCCCCGGGTGGTGCCCGAGCTGCCCCCGGGCACCCGCGCCGAGGACTTCGCCCCGGAGCGCACCGGGATGCCGCTGGGCAGGCTCAGCGTCAGCCGAGAGCTGGACGAGGCCTACCGGCAGGGCCCGCACCCGCTCCAGGTCGAGCGGGCCTCGGTGCGGGTGGTCGGCGCCGCGCTGCGCGCCCTGGCCGAGGACCGCCCG
Source organism: Streptomyces sp. NPDC001941 (assembly GCF_040296945.1). NCBI lineage: Bacteria > Bacillati > Actinomycetota > Actinomycetes > Kitasatosporales > Streptomycetaceae > Streptomyces > Streptomyces sp. NPDC001941. Next base: position 28,187 of record NZ_JBEOYE010000092.1, read on the forward strand.
GAGTGGTGGCACCGCCTCGCCCCCGGCGTACCGCTCCCCGCCGAGTTCACCCCGGGCACCCGGATCGGCTGGCAGGACAGGGCCGCGGTCGAGGTCGAGGGGTACGGGGAGCGGCCGACGGGCGCCCGCCTGACCGCCCGGGTCGAACTGGCGGGCCGTTCCCACCTCCTCACCGTGCGCACCCGGATCGACCGGGCGCCGGACGGCGCGGGCGCGGTGGCGCGGATCAAGGCGTGGCACCTGGAGCCGCTGGCCCGCTGAGCGGGGCGCCGAGCGGGACACGGAGAAGGGCGGGGACCGGTGGTGACCGGTCCCCGCCCTTCTCCGTACGCCCGGGGGCTCAGTCCCGGCGGTAGCGGCGGGACGCCAGCACGATCCCGCCACCGCCGCAGAGAAGCAGCGAGGCCAGGGTCCCGGCGAGCACCGTGGTGTCGACGCCGGTGTCGGGCAGTTCGGCCCTGGCCGGCGGGGCCTGGCGCTCCGGAGCCCGACCGGCGCCGTCGTCGACCGTGTCGATCGGCTCCTCCTCGGGCTCGGTCTCCCCGAACACCTCGGTGTCCTCCTCCTCCGCGTCCGCGTCGGGGGCCGCCTGGACGACCGTGGTCGTGGTGCAGCCCGGGTCGACGGACATGACGTCCTGGGCGCCCACCGGCTTGGGGCAGTTGGTGTTCTCGGGGCTCGTCAGCACGTTGGTCAGGGTGCGCCTGTCCTTGATCCCCGCGCCCGCGGTGACCGAGTAGGTGACGGTGACGGTGTCCCCGGCCGCGATGTCACCGGTCCACATCAGCTGGGGCGACACGTACGAGACCGCGCCGGAGTCCGCCGCGCCGTCGCCGTTGTAGCGGGCCGAGCCGAGCAGCCCGCTCAGGTCCTCGAAGACGACCGTGTTCCTGGCGTCCACCGCGCGGTTGTTGGTGAGGGTCAGGGTGTACGTGACGACCTGGCCGGGGCGGGCCGTGGCACGGTCCGCGTACTTCTTCAGGCTCAGCGAGGCCGCCTGCTCCTCGGGCACGCAGCCGGAGCCGTCGACCCCGGGCGGGCACGGGACGCCGAACGGCACGGCCGCCGCCTCGCCACGGCTGCCCGGGGCGCCGGGAACCGCCGACGCGGAGGGCGAGGGGGACGTGGTGGTGGAGGGGGACGCCGACGGGGAAGCGGCGGAGGCGGGGGCGGACGGCGAAGCCGCCGGGGGCGCGGAAGCCGAAACCGACGCACTGGCACTGGCACTGGCACTGGCACTGGCACTGGCACTGGCAGTCTGCCGGGGTGCCCCCGTGGCCGGGTGCTTGGCCTTCGGCTGCTCCTCGATCACCGTCGCCGTCGAGCAGTCCGGACCGGGCCGCTCCTTCGTGCAGTTGGAGTCGTCCGGGCCGAAGACCCGGTTGGTGAGCTTGCCCCGGGCCCCGTCCTTGAGCCGCACGGTGTAGCCGACGACGACGGTGGCGCCCGCCGGCACGTCGCCGTGCCAGACCAGCTCGGGCTCCGTGTAGGTCACCTCACCACTGCTGGCCACGGCGTCGTCGTAGTAGCCGCCCTTGTCCAGCACGCCCGAGAGGTCGTCGACGACGGTGGCGTCCGCGTAGTCGGTGGTGCCGGGGTTGTGGATGTCGAGCGTGTACATCACGTAGTCGCCCGCGCGGACCACCGACTTGTCGGTGGTCTTCCTGATGTCGAGGCGGCCCGGGACGTGGGTCCGCGTGGTGCACGCCGGGCCGACCGCGCCCTGCGGGCAGGTGGAGTCCGCCGGCCCGGTGGCCCGGACGCCGAACTGGTCGCCGGCCCTGACGCCCGGCTTGACCTTCACCGAGTAGGTCACGGTGACGGTGCGCCCGGCGGCGACGTCGCCGTGCCAGACGATCCGGGGCGCGGTGAAGGCCACCCGGCCGCTGTCGGCGGTGGCGTCACCCTGGTAGTCGGCGCTCCTCAGCACCTCGCCCAGTTCGCTGGCGACGGTGGCGTCCCGGTAGGCGGTGGCACGGGGGTTGGTGATCGCCAGGGTGTACGTGACGGTGTCACCGGCCCGTGCCGTGCGCGAGGTCACCGAGGTGGCGACGCGCAGCCGGCTCTTCTCGCGGACCGGCACGCTGCCGGGGGCGGGGGTCCCTACCCGCCCGGGCACGGCCGGGATCGCGGACGGGGTCGCGGAGGGGTCCGCCGACCGGCTCGGGGAGGGTGACGCCCCGGCCGTGGCGTCCGCCGAGGCGCCGGGGCCGAAGCTCGGACTCGGGCTCGGACTCGGGCTGTCCTCCGACTCCTCCGCCCCGTCCTCGCACGTGACGGGGGGCGCCTCGGAGAGAGCGCTCTCCGCCTCCCCCGAGTCCTCCCCCGACTCCGGCGGGGACGGGCAGTCGGCGGTGGCGGCGTGCGCCCCGCTCCCCTGGGGGCTGGCCGGAGCACTGGTCCACAGCAGCGTCGAGCCGCTGATCATCGCGATGGCGAGGAGTTCGGTGAGCGGCGACCTGAGTCGGCTCCTGCTGCTACGTCTGCTCATACCTGGCTTCCGGGAGGGTGACGGAGGCGTACACAGGTTGACGTATCGCGCATCATCGGACCGTCGGCAATTCGGCATGCCGGGGTTCGTCCAAGCCATTCATCAGAAGTACCTAAGTGGCCTTAACTGCACCTCCGTTATGGATTTCATCATTCTTCATAGGATCAGCGTTTTCGGTACACCCGAAGGGCCGACGTGACGTCCCGCGCGGTCAGCGGCGCTTCCCCCGGATCTGCCCGAACGGGCATGGGCGGGTGACCGGTTCGGGGGTAGTCAAGTGGGGTCCGGTCATACCGCTCGCCCCGCTCCGTCGTCCGAGAGGCGTCACGCATGCGCAGAGCCGCCCGCGACCAGGCCGCCGAGGCGCAGGCCAGGGACGCCGCCGCGCGTCCGTCCGGGGCGCCGTCGGCGGAGGGCCTGCTGGCGCTCCAGCGCAGCGCCGGCAACGCGGCCGTGACCCGCATGCTCGCCGCCCGGCAGGCCGCGGGCGACGGCGTGGACGGCGCGCCGGACCAGGACGGCGCGACCGCGCACCAGGTGCTGCGCTCGCCGGGCAAGGCGCTGGACGGGGCGGTGCGCGCGGAGATGGAGGGCAGGCTCGGGGCGGACTTCTCCGACGTACGCGTGCACTCCGACGCCGTCGCCCAGCGCTCGGCCACCGAGATCGGGGCGCGCGCCTACACCTCCGGCAGCCACGTCGTGGTGACCGACGCGGGGCGGGACAAGCACACCCTGGCGCACGAGCTGACGCACGTCATCCAGCAGCGGCAGGGGCCGGTGTCGGGCACCGACACCGGGGACGGACTGAGCGTGAGCGACCCCGGTGACCGCTTCGAGCGGGAGGCCGAGGCGAACGCGCGGCGCGTGATGGCGGGGCCCGCCCCGGTGGGGTGCGCGGCCGGGGAGGAGGCCGGGGCCTCCGGGCACGACCACGGGTCCGGCGTGGTGCAGCGCAAGGGCTTCGACGAGATCGGGCCGCAGCTGCCTCCCAGCCCGCCGCCCGCGGGCGGGCTCCTGGGCCAGCTGATCGCCAGGACGCGCAACCAGCCGAGCCCCCAGAGCGCCCAGGTGGCGCGGGTGCGCCAGGCCTTCTCCGCGTACGACGACGACACCAACCGCGACCCGATGCACTGCATGATGGCGCTCTCGGACATCCAGATGGACATCGCGCCCGCCCAGGACGGGGCGGAGGGCGGCCTGCGGGGCTTCCTGGGCGCCGCCCTCCAGGTGATCAACGGCGAACTCGACCTGGTGACGAACCAGTTGGCGCGGGACAACGCCTTCCCCGACGAGGCGCGCCCGCCGTTCGACGCGATGACCGACACGGGCATGCTGTGGAAGCGGGGCGAGTGGGCGGACAGCGCGGCGGCCTTCCAGATGGAGGGCGCGAAGTACTTCCGCGAGCTGTCGGAGATGAACCGCGCCGGGATGGCGAAGGAGATCGCGGGCGGCGGGCAGCAGCGCGACTGGGTGGGCGACGTCAGGAACAAGCTCACCAGCGCCCTGCAGCAGAGCGTGCTGTGCCACTACACGCAGGCCGACCGGGCCGCGCAGATGCTCGGCGGCGGGCAGGTGCTGTCCAAGACCGAACTGCTGAAGCGGGATCCGGACGCGGAGAACACCTCGGAGGGCTACGACAAGCACGTCCTGGGCAACGAGGGCTTCGTGTTCTTCTTCCTGGAGGCACCGGACAGCCCGTTCCGCGGGTCCCGCTTCGGCGGTGACGACCCGGTGCGCATCGAGATCCCGCTGGCGTCGTCGCCGCTGATGCGCGAGGGCTGGCTGATGCTCAGCGACTTCGCCCAGCGCGAGTACCCGACGCTGCGGTCCGACCCGGCCGACCCGGCGCGCACGCAGAGCAAGCTGCCGACCCGCGAGGAGGGCTTCGGCCCCGAATTCACCGACCAGGTCCGCAAGTTCGACCTCGGAGCGGGCCAGGGGGCGGACCACCTGGACATGATGCAGCTGATCGAGGAGCGCCGGGCCGAGCCGGACCCCGAGCGCGGTGCGCAGATCATGTACGCGCTCAGCCAGGCCCTCGCCGACCAGTACAGCACCATGACGTACGGCTCCGGGGAGGACGCCGTGGTGAAGCCCGAGCCGTTGCGGTCCAACACCCTGATGGGCCGGGACATCGTGCCGGGGCTCGCCGACAAGGCCATCGTGGAGATCCAGCGCATCGAGCAGGTGAACCCGCAGCTCGCCGAGCGCCTGAAGGGCATGGGCGGCACGGAGTTGATGACCTTCCTGCTGAAGGACCTGCTGCGGCCGCAGGCGATGCTGCCCAACACCGTCTCGCTGGCCGGGGCCCGCGTGGTGCGCGAGAACGGCCAGCAGTTGGCGGCGCCCGCCACCACGCACTGATCCCGGGGTAACAGCAGGGATCAGGCCATCTTTGCGGGCGCCTACAACTACCGGCCGGTAGGCATGTTCTCGGCGTTTGGTGCGTCAACACCAGAACGTACGGCGACAAAGGGGGTGTCTCGGCGATCCTCCCGGGAATCGTTTTCCGGACGGCACGCCGTGGACACCCCTTTGCCCTGTGGCGAACCTGGACGACGATGGGTGGGTCGCCTGGTTCACCTGATGTCGCCGAGCACCCCGCTCACGTTCAGGACCTCGTGGCACTGCTGCGCCTGGCGGCCCGTGGCCGGAGTGCCCGGCTTCGCGCACGTCACCTGGGCGGTCACGGTTTGGTTCTCGGTGATCCTGATGGGGGTGACCCAGTGGTAGTCCTGGTTGCGGAACGTCTCCAGGGCGATCGTCGTGATCTTTCGGTCGCCGAAGTTGATGGTCAACACCCCTTCGTCACCCTGGAAGTTGGCGACGACGATGTCGGTGATGTCGAACCACTTGCCTGCGGGCACCGTGTAGGTGCCGGTCTTGGCCTCGCCGCCGCCGGTCTGGACGTCGACGGTGGCCGAACTCTGGCCGCCACCCGCGCCGGTGCCGGTCCCGGTGCCCGAACCGCCGCTGCCGGTACCGGGCTTGCTCCCCGGGCCCGATCCGCCCGGCTGTTCGCCGGAGCCGCTGCCGCCGGTGCCCTGGTCGCCGGTACCGGTGCCGGCGCTCGGGGTCGGGCGCTTCTGCACCGCCTCGTCGGCCGCCTCCTTGGCGGTGCTGCGCACCGCCGGGCGCACCAGCAGGAACCAGGCCAGCAGCAGCGCCAGGAGCGCGGCGAGCAGGACGAGCAGCCACTTCGGGAAGACCGGTATCTGGACGAACTCCGCGTCCAGCGGCGCCCGCACGGCCGTGTGGTCCTGCGGCTCCTCCTGGCCCTCGGGCCGGCCGGTCTCGGCGGTGGCCACCGTGAAGGGCCAGACGACGGGGGCGCCGAACCACACCGGCCTGCCGGTGCGCACCCGCAGGCCGACCTCGGCGGTCTCGCCCGGCTCCAGCTTCACGGCGCCGGGACGGAAGTCGAACTTCAGCTCCTCACCCGGCTGCGCGGGGGTGAAGCCGAGCTGGACGGGCGTGTTGCCGTCGTTGCGCACGGCGAGGCGGTAGCGGCCGCGCAGCCAGCCGCGGCGGCGCTTGGGAGCGATCTCAGTGCGCAGCTCCCGGAACTCCTCGATGTGCACGACGGTCTCGGGGACCCGTACGGCCTCGGGGTGCTCGGTGGGCAGGACGCGCACGCCGAGCGGCACGTCCCCGGCCCGCACCTGCGGCGAGCGCGGCGGATCCAGCCGGATCGTCACCGTCTCCGAGGTGCCGGGGTAGAGCGAGACGCGTGCGGGCTCGACCGTGGTCCAGGCAGCACAGTCGCCGACCGCCTCGAGCTGGTACGCCTCGACGATGTCGCTGTCGTTGCGCACGGTGAGGGTGGTGGTGGCGGTGCCGCCGGGCATGACCGACACCCGGGGGATGTCGACACCGGGCGCGCCAGGGCTGGGGGAGGCTGCTGGGGACGTCACACCACGACGCTATGACGCCGCACACCCCTCCTCCAGGTACGCGAGGGCAGCCCGCCGGGCAGCCCAGGTGCCCCCCTGGCGTCGGCCAACTGCACCTTTCCTTATGATCATTGGTCTCCAGCCGCGCACTGGGAGCGCTCTCCGGCCGATACCTGCCCCGGCCCCGCGGCATCCACGCCCTCCCGTGCGCGCTCGGCACGGCCGCCTTCCTCCGCACCCCTGACACGCATCACAGAACAGGTACCGACACCATGCCTTGCGCCGAGAACGACAGGACCCCCTCCCCGCTCGACACCGACCCGGTCCAGGTCCCTTCCCAGTCCCGGGGGTCGCACCGGACCGGCACCGCCTCTCCCGTGCAGCGCGTCACGGTGGCGGTGTACGCCCCGGATCCGATCCTGTACGTGGGTGTGGTCCACCAGTTGCGTCAGCGTCCGGAGATCGAGCT